>JBCCZL010000152.1:0-17718 GCA_039187775.1 Myxococcota bacterium | reverse complement strand
TTGGCCTCGGAACCCGGGCAGCGGCAAGAGTCCTCCTTCGACAGCGCCCCGATGAGCTCTGGGTCGAGGCAGCGCCCGGCGAGGTGGAAGCGTTTCACTGGCCGGTGGACGGCGGACGGTTTGGTCGGGGATTCGGCTACACCCGGAGGGTCCGCACCGACCTGATCCATCGAGGTGTCGACATCGGAGCGCCGGAGGGCGCCACCGTGCGTGCGGTGGCGGACGGAATCGTCGCCTACAGCGACAACGGGATTCGCGGGTTTGGGAACTGCGTGATCATCGTTCATCCCAACGGCTGGGTCTCCCTCTACGCCCACAACCAGCGCAACACCGTACAGCCGGGATGGCGGGTTGAAAAAGGGGAGCGAATTGGGTTTGTCGGAGCCACCGGCATCGCCCGTGGGCCACATCTCCACTTCGAGCTCCGCGTTGGCGGACGCGCGGTGGATCCGATGGGCTACTTTCGACGACCCGAACGCAGGCCAGCACCCCCCGTCGCCCAGGCCGTCGAAGCCCCGGCAACCAACCCATCGGAAGCGACGCCCGCCCTTCGCATGCGCGATATCATGCGTCGGAGGCTCCCCGCGGAGGTTTCGGAACGTGCGGGTCGCGTCTTTCGGACTGTGTTATGGCCGGTGCGGGGGGGTTCGCGGGCCGACCTCAATCGTCGGAGACTCCGCATCGAAGCTGAAGATGGTGCCGCCGTTCGGGCCACCGCCGACGGGGTGGTCCTATTTGTGGGGCGGCACCGAGGCCAGCTCACCATCGCCCTCGGTCACGCCGACGGGTCCGCATCGCTCTACCGGAATGTCGCCGATCCCGCGGTGGCGGTCGGGGTACAGGTCCGCCGTGGCGAATGGATCGGCAAAGTCCAGGGCGCGCTCAAACTGGAGCGCTGGCAGGAGGGTCGTCCCCGGCCCCTTGCCGGCACCCTCGTCCAGGCCCCGGACGGGCTCCTGCCATAACGCCCCTCCCTGATCTCGTGCTCCGAGAGGACAGGAAGAGCGCCGGTCCTCGAGGAGCCCGCCCTTTTCGCTCCCTTCCATCCAAGGTAGAAGGACGGGATGAGATGGCGCACCCTCTTCGGCCTGGCTCTTCTATTGTCAGCCTGCGGCGACGACGACGGCTCGCCCGACGCAGGGGATGCAGATGTTCAGTCCCCGGATGGGGGAGACGCCAACGTCGATGCCGATACGGACGCGGACGGGATGGACGCAGAGGTGGACGCGGGCCCGATCGAGCCAACCTTTGAAAACGTCGACATGGTCATTCGGCGCTCCTGCACCTTCTCGAACAGCTGCCACGGCGGACCCGGCATGGGACAGGGTCAGCTCAACTTCGCTCTGGCCCGCGACGCCGGAGAGCCATTCACCGCCGCACTTCAGATGGCCGACGGGATGCCCCGGCCCGCGTGCGAGTACGATCTTCTACCGCTCATCGATCCGGGAAATCCCGATGGAAGTTGGTTGATGATCAAGGTGGGTGGACCGATGACCATGGGAGTGATCGACTTCACCCCGGATGCCGCTTGGGACCCCTTCCCTGGAGAGACGCCGGGCAGCTTTCCTCCGTCGGAGTGTCCTCTCACCGAGGGCGGCAACATCTCCTTTGGACGGCGGATGCCGCTTGACCCTGCCGGCATGACCACCCTGCCGGAACGGGAGATCGAGCTCTTCCGAGAGTGGATTCGCGCGGGAGCCCCCGGTCCCAGCTGATGAGCGAAGCACCTCTCGCGCGCGGCGCCCAGCGACCGCTGCGCCAAGTCATGCTGGTGACAGGAAAGGGCGGGGTCGGAAAGACCTCGGCCGCCGCCGGCTTCGCTCGCGCAGAGGTCCAGAGGGGACGGAAGGCAGTGCTCGTCGAGTTCTCCGACTCCGAGTCGGGCACCCGGGTTCTCGGAAAAGGAAGCGGCGTAGAACAGGTGGTGATCCGACCTGAAGAGGCGATCCAGTCGATGAGCACCGACCTCCTGAAGTCCGCGATTCTCGCAAAGGTGGTCACGGGAAACTTCGCCATGAAGCGGCTCTTCCGAGCGGCGCCCGCGCTTCGCGAGCTCGCCCAGCTCGAAGCGGTCCGAACCATCGCCGCAGATCGGCCCGGGGTGCGGGTGGTGGTCGATATGCCCGCGACCGGCCACGGGGTGGCGTGGCTTCGCGTCGCCGAACAGCTTCGGGGACTTCTTCGGGCGGGGCCACTCTTTCGCGTAGCCGAACGGCTCACCGAAGAGCTCGTCAACGATGAGCGCTGCTCCGCCGTGATCGTGACGCTTCCGGAGCCGCTGGTGCTCAAGGAAACGCTGGAGCTCGAAGCCGCCCTCAAAGAAGAAGTGGGCCTGACCGCGGCGCGCCTCATTGTGAACCGCGTCCCGCCGAAGATGCCGGCCAGTGCGGGAAGCGAGGCGGACCGTCTCTCGCGAACCCCGGGCGAAGTCGGCGCGGCCGGCGCAGTGCTCGCAGCGCTCATTCGGACGCGGCAAAAGGCCCGCGACAGCGCGCTGCGCATCCTGTCCGAGCTCGACGCCGGCCGAGACGACACGTCGACCGCGGTGGTCCTTCCCCTCGCTCCCGCGGACCCGAGCGCCGACGAAGTCGCCGCGTGGCTCGACGCCGGAGGCGCGCTATGAGCTCCGGTCCGAGCCCCAAAGTCATCGTCTGCGCGGGTGGAGGTGGCGTCGGTAAGACGACCACCAGTGCGGCGATCGCCCTTTCGCTTGCCCAGCGGGGGCAGCGAACCCTCGTGGTCACCGTGGATCCGGCACGTCGCCTCGCTCAGGCGATGGGCGTGCACGTGGGGCCCGATGTAGAGCCGGCCAAGATGGGTCCCGACAGCGGAGACCGGCTCTTCGCGCTCATGCCCGAACCGCGGCAGTCGACGCAGACGTTCATCGAGATTCTCTTCGAGGACCAACCGGACGCCCTCGAACGAATGATGAAGAACCGCATCTACCATACGCTCGGAGACGCGGTCGCCGGCATTCACGAGATGGTGTCGCTCATGCTCGTCGCCCGAGCGGTGGAGGAGCGGGACTACGACTACCTGGTCGTCGACACCGCTCCGTCGCGCTACGCGCTCGACTTTGTTTCGTATCCAGGAAAGATTGCGTCGCTCTTCGAAGGACGGGCGGTCGGCTGGTTTGGAAACCTCGCGCAGAAGGCCCGGGCCCAGGGGCGCGAGGAAGAAGAAGCACCGCCCGCCGATTCAGGAGGCCTCCTCGCGTGGGGAAAGAAGCGCGTCGAAGCGACGCTTGCCCGGATCCTCGATCCCCGAACGATCCAGGAGCTCACGGATCTTTTCGCGGAGCTCGCCCTCGTTCGCCACCGCTTTGCGAGCCTCGCGCGGACGTCCGAATCATTGATGCTCGGGCCCCGGACGCATTTTCTTCTCGTGGCCGCGCCTACTGGAGCGGCCGCGGCCGATGTCGACTTCATCGCGCGACGCCTCGGCAAGCTTCGCCACAAGCCGACTGGAATCATTCTCAACAAATCGGATCCGGTCGCCCCGGAGTGGCTCACCACCCTCGAAGGCGCCGACGGCCTCACCCTTCCCGTGCAGCAGGCACTCGAAATCGTTCGCCGAGAGACGGATGCGCGACGCGGAGCGGGGGACCGGGCCGAAAAACGGTTCCGGTCGAGTCACCGGGGGGCCGAGGTGCTTCGCCTCCCGACGATCGAAGTCGACGATCCGAGCGACGTGGTGCGAAAGCTCGCCGACGACCTCGGCGCGGAGGTTGAAGCGTTGGTCGCACGCTAGCCCCGAACTTCGACGCGGCTGAAACGACCGTGTGACAAAGTGCTGGAGGCTCCGTGCCGCCACGAATTCCGCTGGCCGAACGAACGACCGTCGCGTCACTATCGGCGGGTGACCGACGCAGCCTCGACTTTCGATCTCGACCGCATTGGGGGCCGCCGCGCCCTCGACGCCCTCATCTCCGAAATCCTCGCCGCCGGCGAGTTCGCGCTGTCGTTGTCACGAAGCGGGTTTGCCACCGTCGACAAGCCCGATGGAAGCCCTGTCACCGAGGCCGATAAGGGCGTCGAAGCGCGGCTTCGCGCGCACGTCGAACAGGCCCACCCCACCGCGAGCTTTCTCGGTGAGGAGAGTGGAGAAAAGGAGGGCGACGGGCTTCGGTTTATCGTCGATCCGATCGATGGAACCCGCGCGTTCGTCCGAGGCCTGTCGACGTGGTCGGTCCTCTGCGGCATCGAATACGAAGGCGTGCCGGTGGTCGGCATCGCCTTTATGCCCGCGGAGGACGACTTCTACCTCGCCGTCGCTGGCGAAGGGGCCCGCCGCAATGGCCGCGCGGTCGGCGTCGGCTCGGTGGAGGCGCTCGACCGGGCGACCGTAGCCCACGGCGCGCTCAATCAATTCACGCTGGACGGGCGAACCAACCTCCTCGAGGCGCTCGCCAAGGAGACCTACTCGCAGCGAGGACTCCACGACTTCGACGGCTACCGGCAGCTGTTGCTCGGTCGCGTGGATGCGATGGTCGACCCGGGAGTCACGGGCTGGGACATCTGCGCGGCGGCGGTCCTCGTGCGGGAGGCCGGGGGCCGACTCACCTCCCTGGAGGGTGAAGAGACGGTGTTTGGCGGCGGCGCCATCGCGAGCAACGGAAAGATCCATGACCCACTGCTCGCACTGACCGCCCGCTGCCGCATGGCGACCGGCACGAATTCCCACGATTAGCAGCAGGTCGCTGCAAAAGGCCCGTGGGTGGATCCAGCTTCGCGACGGTGCCGGTTGCGCCCGCGAGCCGACGAGGAATAGTCGAGTTATTTTGAGGAGGGTCGCGGTTGCGAGCGGCGCCCGCGCTGGTGGCGCGGGCGGAGTTTTGCAGCGACCTGCGAGTACCCGCGTCCCGAAGTTCGTTCCAGAGGCTTCGCGTTTGGAGAACGCGGAATTTTCCTCCTCTTGCATCGACGCGGACGGTTTGTCCGAGCTACACCCCAAGCGTGTCCCCGACCGCGCTCCCCACGCCTTCCGCCCTCGTGGGGGTCCTGTGCCTGGCGGGGTGGATCACGACCGGCGTGTTCCTCGCGGACGCCGTCGACACCCGCTCCGCCTGGGAGGTGGGGCGCGACGTTCACAGTCCGACTTATCGCGCGGAGGAAAGCGACGCGCGCTACCGAGCATGGGAAGAGGCAGCACAAACATCCGAGCGCCTGAGCCTTCTTGCCTCCTTGCTCACGGTGGCGGCGGCGGCGAGTCTTTCGCAGCGACGGGAGCGTCCCGCCGGACGGCCCGCTTCTGGCCGGGAGGCGGCCGCCGCGACGCTCCTTGATGGGCTTCTGTTTGGCCTTCTGCTCTTCCTTCTCCTCGGTCTTCGCCTCGCTGCCGGTCCGTCGGTGGGTGCGGTGTTCGCGGGGGCACTGCCGAGCCTGGCATTTGCGCCCGCCGCCTATGCGTACGGCCGCGGAGATACCTTGGGACGTGCGTTCACCGGGGTGGGCGTCCACCGGCCCCGAACGCACCGCGCGCTTCGAGCGGTCGCCGCCTCTGCCCTCCTTCCTCTCGCCTCCATCCTTGCCTTGGCGGGCCTTCCCTTCGCTCGACGCTGGCCCCGAATCGGGGCGCTTCATCTCCACACATTTGGCCTCGTAGCAGATCGACCGAAACCGACAATGCCCTTGCATCCCGCCCCTTAGCCCACGATGGTAAAGCCCCCCGACATTCAGGGGGACTCGACGAACAAGGAGTGTCCATGGCCACGATCAGACGGGTCGGCGTAATCGGCGCCGGCGTGATGGGAAGCGGAATCGCCGCGCACTTGGCGAACGCGTCCATTCGGGTCGAGCTGCTCGACATCGTTCCCTTCAACCTCAGCGACGAAGAGAAGAAACAAAAGAAGGCGCGCAACCGGCTCGCCGACGACGCGGTCAAAGCCTCAAAGAAAGGCAAGCCCACTCCGGCGTTCTATCACTCGAAGAATGCAGCCCTCGTACGAACCGGCAACCTCGACGACGATTTCGATCGCCTCGCCGAATGCGACCTCATCATCGAGGCGGTGATCGAGCGGCTCGACATCAAGCAGAAGCTCTTCGAGCGACTCGAGAAGGTCATCGGAAGCGACACGATCGTTGCCTCGAACACCAGCGGCCTCCGCATCGTCAATATGCTCGAAGGGCGCTCCGAGGGTTTTCGGTCCCGCTTTATGGTGATGCACTTCTTTAATCCGGTGCGTCACATGAAGCTCCTCGAGCTCGTCCTCGGACCCGAGACTCGGAACGACGTCGCCGAGACCATCGCGACCTTCGGCCGAGACATGCTCGGCAAGGGCATCGTCTACGGCTTTGATACGCCGAACTTCGTTGGCAACCGGATCGGCTGCCATTCGATGATGTTCACCATCCATCGCATGCTCGACGAAGGCCTCGGCCCGGAGGATGTCGACCTCATCACCGGCAAGGCAATGGCCCATCCGAAGTCCGCGAGCTTTCAAACGGCGGACCTCGTTGGTCTCGACACCTTCATTCACGTCGCCAAGAACTGCTACGAGGCACTGACCGAAGACGAGGACCGGGAGGTGTTCAAGATCCCGGCGTTCATCGAGACGATGGCGGAGAAGAAGCTCCTCGGGAACAAGACCAAGGCCGGTTTCTATCGCCGCGGCAAAGACGGCTTCGATGTCTTCGACCCCAAGACCCTCGAGTATCGAGCGAAGGCCGGCGACCCGAACATTCGTGAAGTCTGCAAGGCGATCCAGAAGATCGAAGACCCCCGCGAGCGGGTGCGGAAGCTGGTGGCGGACGACGGCGCGGCGGGCAAGTTCGCCTGGACCGTGCTTTCCCACTCCCTCGCGTACTCGGCGCGACGCATCGGAGAAATCGCCGACAATATCGTGGCGGTCGATGATGCGATGCGCTGGGGTTACAACTGGGAGCTCGGCCCGTTCGAGGTATGGGACGCGCTTGGCTTCAAGGAAACCGCCGAGCGGATGAAGGCCGACGGGATCGCGCTCCCGGAGAGCATCGAAAAGATGCTCGGCGCGGGTGTGGAGTCGTTCTACGGCGACGGTCGCTACTACGACGTCCTGAACGCCGAATACAAGACGCAGGAGACCGATCCGAAGGCGGTCCCGCTGACGGTGATGCGAAAGGACGATTCCCCCGTCCTCAAGAACGACGGGGCCGAAGCCTGGGACCTCGGCGACGGGGTTCTGGGATTCAACTTCACGACCAAGATGAACGTTCTCGACGCGGATGTGATTTCTCTGCTCGGAGAAGCGACGGAACGGGCAGAGCGCGACTTCCGCGCGATGGTGATCGCGAACGAGGGCGAGCACTTTTCCCTCGGGGCGAATCTCTTCGCCATCGTGCTCGCGGCCAACCAGAAGCAATGGGATCAGCTGCGCGGGGTGGTGCAGGGTCTTCAGACCACCCTTCAGGGCGTGAAGTACGCGCGCGTGCCGGTGGTGGCCGCCCCCTTCGGCCGAGTGTTCGGCGGTGGGCTCGAGGTATGCCTCGCGTCCGACGCGGTGCAGGTCGCCGCCGAGACCTACGCCGGCCTCGTCGAAGTGGGCGTCGGGCTTATCCCTGGCGGCTGCGGCAACCTCAACCTTCTGTGGCGCGCCCTCGAAGGCATCCCCGAAGGCGCGAACGTCAACACGTACGAGTATGTGACGCAGGTGTTCAAAAACATCGCGCTCGCCAAGGTCTGCCTTAGCGCACAGGAGGGGAAGGCCCTCGGCTACTTCCGACACAACGACGGGGTCACCTTCGACCGCACGCGAATCGTCACCGAAGCGAAAGCCAAGGCGATCGGCCTCGCCGAGGCCGGTTACCACCCGCCCCTTCGGCGGGCGCACCGGCTGCCTGGCGAGAGCGGCATCGCGACCCTCGCGATGATGGTCGACACCCTCCAGGCCGGCGGCTACGCCACCGAACACGATGGCACGATCGCTCGCAAGCTCGCCGAGGTGTTGTGCGGTGGGGTCGGCGGCGCTTCCCGCGAGGTGACCGAAGACGAAATGCTCGAACTCGAGCGCGAGGCGTTCGTCAGTCTCTGCGGCGAACAGAAAAGCATCGACCGCATGCAGCACATGCTCACGACCAAGAAACCGCTTCGAAACTGACCCTCAATCCCCAAGGAGACAACGACATGGATATTGTGATCGCAGAAGCGGTACGAAGCGCGGTCGGCCGAGCCCACAAGGGGAGCCTCGCGCTCAAGCGCCCGGATGAACTCGCCGGCGAGGTGATCCGTGGCCTGATGGCCCGCGTGCCCGAGGTCAAGCCGGAACTGGTCGAGGACCTGGTGCTCGGCTGCGCGATGCCGGAAGGCGAGCAGGGCCTTAATGTGGCGCGGGCCGCCGGCTTCCTTGGCGGCCTTCCCCAAGAAACCAGCGCGTTGACGATCAATCGATTCTGTTCGAGCGGACTGCAGGCGATCGCCATCGCGGCAAGCAGCGTGGCGAGCGGCTGGAACGACATCGTCGTCGCCGGCGGTGTCGAGTCGATGACGATGGTCCCGATGACCGGCAATAAGCTCAGCGTGTCGCCGGAGGTCATGGCCAACTATCCGACGACCTACACGCCGATGGGCATCACCGCCGAGAATGTCGCCAACCGGTTCGAGATCAGCCGGGACGATCAGGACGCGTTCGCGGTGGAAAGCCAGCGTCGCGCAGTCGCGGCCAACGAAAAGAAGGTCTTTGCCGACGAGATCATTCCGGTCAAGGGCGTTCGTTACTCCGGCAACGAGCGGATCGAGTTCGAGTTCGCCGTCGACGAGCAGCCCCGGGCGGGCACCACCACTGAGGCGCTTGCCAAGCTCAAGCCGGTGTTCGCGCTCAAGGGCTCGGTCACCGCCGGCAACGCGTCGCCCCTTTCGGACGGTGCCGCGGCCTCGATGGTGATGAGCAAGACCAAAGCGGACGAGCTAGGGATCAAGCCGCTTGCCTACTTCCGGCACTTTTCAACCGCGGGCGTCGACCCAGCGATCATGGGCATCGGGCCGATTCCCGCGGTCCGAAAGCTTCTTCAGAAAACGGGCCTCGGCATCGGCGACATCGACATCATCGAGCTTAACGAGGCGTTTGCGAGCCAAGCGGTCTACGTGAAGCGACAGCTCGAAATCCCCGAGGACAAGCTGAACGTGAACGGCGGGGCGATCGCACTTGGCCATCCGCTCGGCTGCACCGGCGCCAAGCTTACCGCGACCGCGCTCTACGAACTCCGAAGGCGCGGCGGACGCTATGCGATCGTCACGATGTGCATCGGCGGCGGCATGGGCGCGGCCGGCCTCTTCGAGCGGGTCGAGTAGCCTCATCGAGGCCGACCGACACGGCGTTTGTTGAACAAGCCAGAGCCACATCACGGCGAGCGGACGACCCCTCCGGCCTTTTTCGAAGGGCCGGAGAAGAAGGTCGAGTTGGCGGTGCACGAAGGTGGCCGCTCCCTCCGCTCCCTTGGCCACGGCACATGGGAGCGGGTGGTGCGATCCGCGAAGGCGGAGGTGCTGTCGCGCCGTTCAAATGACCACTTCGACGCCTACCTCTTGAGCGAGTCGAGCCTCTTCGTGGCGGACAGCTATCTGACCATGATCACCTGCGGTCGGACCCAGCTCGTGAACGCAGTCGAGCTCATGTTTGAGCTGCTGGGCAAGGACGAGCTCGAATATCTCTTCTACGAACGGAAGAACGAGCACTTTCCTCACGCCCAGCCCTCGAGCTTCTTCGAGGACGCGGCACGGCTTCGAGCGCTCGTGCCGGGAAAGGCCCACCGCTTTGGGCTCGAGCACGAACACGCGGTCCGAGTGTTCCATTGGACGGACGGCTTTGAACCGGAGCCTGAGGACACGACCCTCGAAATCCTGATGCACAGCTTGCCCGAGACCCTCACCCAGCCCGGCCGGATTACGGAAGCACTCGGGCTCCGCGAGATCCTCGACGCCCCGCTGGTCGACGAGTTTGCGTTCGAGCCGACCGGATACTCGATGAACGCAATTTCGGGGCGCACCTACTTCACGGTCCACGTGACGCCAGAGGCGGTGGGGAGCTATGTCAGCGTGGAAACGAATCTGCCGCTCAACGGCAATCTAGCGCCCCTCGTCGAACGGACGGTGAAGGTCTTTCGACCAGAATCGTTCGACATCGTGGCATTCATGCCGCATTCGGGGGAGCTTCCGTCACGGGTCACCGGCTATGAGCTCCGAAAGCACGTGCATGAGCCCCTCGGGGGCTATCACGTGACGTTCCAGCATCACTACCGTCCGAGCACGGGTCCTCAGCGCGCATTCTCGATCCCCATCGAATAGGCGCCAGGAGCTCCCCGGCTTTTCTTTTGGGGACGGTCCGGGACAAAGGTTAAGAATCGTTAACCGGGAATGGAGATTCCGCGGCGTCGGTTTTCGGGCGGCGAGAGCAGCCTTACGTTCGAGACGCAGGGGAACGGCCCCAAACACCCACGTCTCACGCCAGTAGGTAACCCACATCGTGTCATTTTCTTTTGCGGTGGCTCTTCTCGTCGGCATTTCCGGCATCTTCGCGCTCAATCTCTACGCCCTCCGGCACCTCAAGCACGCGCTCAAACTGGGGCGGCGAGGTGAGCGCATCGCCTTTGGAGTGCTGCTTTTGAGCATCGGGATGCTGATGGCGGGTCGGCTGCTGGTCGATGGCACCGTCGGCAATGTGCTCGTTAGCGTCGGATTCACGGTGCAGCTCGGAGTGCTCATCGCCGCGCCTCTCGGACTGTCTTCGGACCTCTTCCGGGTGGTCGAGTGGTTTGCCCACCGTCGTGCACGTCGAACGTCGGCCAGCGTCGAGCCTCTCGACGACCGAGTACACGAGTCCGCCGCGGACGACGCCATCGTCCCCGGAGTGCTTCAAGCTTCCGAACTGGACCGAGACTCCACCGGCTCGACCGCACCCGACGCCGACTTCTCGATCGCGCGAGAATCTAACGAGTCTGACCTCGGCACCGATGCGCCGTCCCCAAGGCTCAGCGCCCAGGACTCCGCGCCCGTCAACGAGACGTCATGGTTTCAAGGCAGTCTGCTCGGCCGCCGAGACTTTCTGTCCCGTTCGGCGGCGGGCAGCGCGGTCGCGATCGGCGGGGGAAGCTCGGCCTACGGGCTCGTGTTCGGGCGGGTCGACTACCAGATCGAGGAGGTGCCCATCGTGCTCCCGGGCCTTTCTCGAGCGCGAAGCGGCTACACCATCGTCCAGCTGTCGGACATTCATTTTGGCGACTTCATCCAGGACAAAGAGCTTCGTTCGGCGACCGAGCTCGTGCGAAAAGCCCGCGCCGATGCGGTCGTGCTTACCGGGGACCTGGTCGATCACGACCCCGCGTTTGCGCCCTACCTCGGTCGGCTCGTCCGTTCCCTCGAAGGCCTCACCCGCGATGGGGTCTTCGCGATTCCGGGAAACCACGATCACTACGCCGGGGTGGAGGCGACCATGGGGGCGGTTCGAGACGGTGGCGGCACCGTCCTCAAGAACGCAGGCCACCGAATCGGTGGTCCCGAGGACGGGATCGCGCTCCTCGGAGTGGACGACGTGTGGGCCCGGCGGTCCGGCGTGGGTGGACCGGACCTCGAGCGAGCCATCGCCGACGTCGACCCCCACCTTCCCCGGGTGTTGCTCAGCCACAACCCCGTGTTCTTCGACGAAGCGATCGATAAGGTGCAGCTTCAGCTCAGCGGCCACACCCACGGCGGCCAGGTTCAGCTCGGGATCAACCCCGCGGAGTGGGTGCTTCCCTACGTGAAGGGCCGCTACGAAGTCGGCGAAAGCCAGCTCTACGTCAATCGAGGCTTCGGGACCGCAGGACCGCCCGCGCGCATCGGATCTCCCCCCGAAGTGACCAAGATCATCTTGGTCTAGCGAGATTACTCGTCGAGGAGGGGGGGCAGGTTCAGCACCACCTTCCAGCGGCCATCTTCGCGAACCATCGGGATGTCGGCCCGCTGACCGTCACGATTTCCGGTCACGATCACTCGGGCCTGGCCCTCTTCGATGATCTCTCGAATGCCGTCCTCGGATCGAGGAACAAACCGGAGATGGAACCTGCCGCGGACCAGCATCTCCCACGGCTGAAAACGTCGGCCCGAAACGCCGCTCGAGTTCGCCAGGTCGGCCCGCTCCTGAAGTGCGGCTCGGCTCTCGCGATCGAGCAGCTCGTACGCATCTCGGAGTCCCGCCGCGTCGCGCTCGGAGCGGTCCATCGCTCGAAGGAACAGCGTGAGTGCGCCGGCCGGAGTCTCGTCCGTGGGCTCGCTGTCACAAGCCGAAAGGGACGCCAAAACGCAGATGGCGGAAAGGACTCGACGCACAAAAGCGGACCGTACTGACTTCCGACGAGGCCGAAAAGGGCCGCGGTTGACCTCCCGCCGAGCGTCGATACCATCGCCGCGCTTCCGATGGACCAATCTTCCGACGACCCAGCGCTCGGCCTTTTTCAGGTGCTCCGTGACGATGGATCGGCCGACCCGAGCCGGGACCCGATGCTCCATCCGGACCTTCTACGAGCGATGCACCGGTCGATGCTCACGATCCGACTCCTCGACGAGCGCATGCTGATGCGGCAGCGGCAAGGCAAGGTCGGCTTCTACGGAACGATCACCGGCCAGGAGGCCACGCCGATCGCGACCGGCTACGCCACCGAGCCGGAGGACTGGGTGTTTCCGGCACTTCGTGAAGCGGCCATCATGCTGGTCCGCGGCTTTCCCCTCGAGCGCTGGCTTTGTCAGGTTTACGGCAACCGCGACGATGTGCTCAAGGGCCGGCAGATGCCCAGCCACATGTCCGGCCGAGACGTGAACCAGGTCGCGTGGAGCTCCTGCATTGGCCCTCAGATCCCCCAGGCCGTCGGCGCCGCGATGGCCGCTCGGCACCGCGGCGACGAGGTTGTCACCATCGGGTTCATGGGAGATGGCGCCACGAGCGAAGGGGACTTTCATTCCGCGATGGTGTTCGCCGGGCGATTTCGAGCACCGTGCATTCTGATTTGCCAGAACAACCACTGGTCGATCAGCGTGCCCACCGAAAAGCAGACCGCATCGGAAACCATCGCGGTCAAGGCGAACGCCTACGGCGTGACTGGCGTCCGCGTCGATGGAAACGACATCCTCGCCCTCTACTCGGTGATTCAAGAGGCCCGGAGCCGAGCCCTCCGGCAGGGACCCACCCTCATCGAGGCGGTCACCTATCGGATCGGTCCCCACAGCTCGAGCGACGACCCCACCCGCTACCGAAGCAACGAGGAAGTGGAGCACTGGCGAAAGCGAGACCCGATCGAACGCTTCGAGCGCTACCTTGCTCGAGCAGGCATCGTCACCGAGGAAGCCGCGAAAGGGCTCCGAGAAGAGATCACGGAGTCGATCCTCGAGGCGATTCGCGCGGTCGAGGGCCTCCCGCCTCCGGACCGGAGCAGCCTTTTCGACGACGTGTACGACGAGCGGCCCTGGCATCTTCGCGAGCAGCTCACCGAACTTCAGGCAGGGCCCGAGGCCAAGGGCCACGGCTAGCTCTGGGACAACGGCGACAATAGCCCCATAGAGAACGATAGGATCCGGAACCCGGATCGATGGAGGAGACATGGCGAAGACAAGCTACGAGGCGATCGTCATCGGAGGCGGGCCCGGAGGCTACGTGGCGGCGATTCGATGCCGGCAGCTTGGGCTCGAGACCTTGTGCGTGGAGCGCGAGTACATGGGGGGCGTGTGCCTCAACTGGGGCTGCATTCCGTCGAAGGCGCTGATCAGCGCGGCCGGCTTGGTGGAGAAGATCCGCACCGCCGACGAGATGGGCATCACCGTAGGCGACGTAAAGGTCGACGTCGGCAAAATGCAGGAATGGAAAGGCGGCATCGTCAAGAAGCTCACCGGCGGAGTGCGAAGCCTCGTCAAAGGCAACGGCGCGGACATCGTGATGGGCCACGCTCGATTCACCGGCAAGAACTCGATCGAGGTCGAGGGCTCCGACGGGAAGAAGCAGTCGTTTACCGCGACGAAGGGCATCATCATTGCCACCGGGGCCCAGACGATTCGCATCCCGGGCTTCGACCTCGACGGCAAAGTGGTGATGGGGGCGCGAGAAGCGGTGAGCCTCGACCGGGCACCGAAGAAAATGGTGCTTATCGGCGGCGGCGTCATCGGCCTCGAGCTTGGCATGGTCTACCAGAAGCTCGGCGCGGAGCTCACCATCGTAGAAATGATGGACCAGCTCCTCCCCGGCACCGACAAGGACATGGTCAAAGTCGTAGAAAAGAAGCTCAAGAAGGGCGGAGCCAACATCCTACTCGGGGCGCGGGCCAAGGGCTGCGAGGTCAAAGGCGATAGCGCGGTGGTGACGGTCGACCACGGCGGAGAGGAAAAGAAGTTTGAAGCGGACACGGTGCTGGTTGCCGTCGGCTTCACGCCGAACTCCTCGGAGCTCGGCCTCGACCGCGCCGGCGTAAAGACCGACGAGCGCGGCCACATTCTCGTCGACGACAAGTTCCAAACGAACGTTCCCGGGGTCTACGCGATCGGAGACGTGTGCGGCGCGCCGTACCTTGCCCACAAGGCGAGCAAGGAAGGCGAAGTCGCGGCCGAAGTGATCGCGGGACACAAATCGGAGCGCGACTGGCTCGGCATGCCGGCAGCGATCTTTACCGACCCCGAGATTGCGACCGTTGGCCTGACCGAAACCCAGGCCAAAGAGCAGGGCCGGAACGTGAAGGTCGGAAAGTTTCCCTTCGCCGCGTCCGGACGAGCGATGTCGGTGCGCCACACCGAGGGCTTCATCAAGACGGTGATCGATGCCGAGGACAATCGGCTCCTCGGGGTAGGAATCGTGGGTCCCGAGGCGAGCGAACTCATTGGCGAGGCGACCCTGGCGGTCGAGATGTGCGCCTTCGCCGACGACGTCGCCCTCACCATTCACACCCACCCCACCCTCAGCGAGGGCCTGATGGAGTCGTTTAAGCACTCGCTCAAGGAAGCGATTCACATCATGAATCGGTAGTGCGCACGATCACCGTCCATCGGCTGGGTCGGCGGCGCTACGGGGCCGTGCATGACCTTCAAAAGCGGCTCGTCGAGGCGCGCAGCCGGGGCGAGATCGGCGATGTTTTGCTCTGCGTCGAACACGAACCGGTGATCACGTTGGGGCGGGGCGGGAACCGGGCAAACCTTCGTCGGTCCGAAGCCGAACTGCGATCGCTCGGGGTAGAGGTCGAGCCCGTGGGTCGTGGTGGGGATGTGACCTACCACGGCCCCGGACAGCTGGTGATGTACCCGATCCTCGATCTCAAACCCGACCGAAAAGACGTGCGAAAGTACGTCGCGAGCCTCGAAGAAACGATGATTCGAACCGCGACGGACTATGGCCTGATCGCGGGGCGCATCTCGGGGCTCAACGGGGCGTGGATCGAGGACCGAAAAGTTGGAGCGGTGGGCGTCCGGATTTCCCGATGGGTCACGATGCACGGCCTTGCCCTCAATGTATCGACTCCGCTGGTCCAGTTCGACCTCATCGTCCCCTGTGGAATCTCCGACAAGGGAGTCACCAGCTTAGAGGCAGAGCTTGGTCGCCCGGTTTCCTTTGACGAAGTGACCGAAGCGGCGGTGCGGCACTTCGCCGCATTGCACGAATCGCGGGCGACATGGCGCGACGGTGCGCCGGCCCTCGAAGAAGTACGCGCATCGACATAAATCTGCCATCGCTCCGCATCGAAAGCCCGAGCGGAGATGTGCGCACTGCCAAAAGTCGATGTATTCGTGGGCAGCTCGCACGTAGAAAAAAAGCTGTAACCCGCGATGGATCGATGCGTACTTCTCTGTGCCCGCGGGAACTCTTGATACCCTCCCCTGCGCAATCGGAGTTCCTGCGGGCTATTCTTTACCGGGTGTCTCTTTACCGGGTGTCTCTTTACCGGGTGTCTTTTGGTCCAAGAGCTCCCGCACGCCGCCAGCGAAAATGTCGGCAAGCTCCCGGTAGAGCGCGTCGCCTTCGGCCGCGCTCGCCGCGGCGGGGTCGCCGAAGTAGGCGTCCGGACCTCCGGCCTCGACGAAACTATTTTTTCCGTCC
This sequence comes from Myxococcota bacterium, assembly GCA_039187775.1. Classification (GTDB taxonomy): domain Bacteria; phylum Myxococcota_A; class Polyangia; order Polyangiales; family JBCCZL01; genus JBCCZL01. The sequence goes on along the minus strand of JBCCZL010000152.1, from coordinate 1,703 downwards.
CGAATCGCCCGAGACAGCGATATGGGGTTGGCGGGGAGGCGCTTCGCGAGGTCGCTTCGCACGATGAACGGATCCGCGGCCAGGACGAGGCTCGTCTCGTACGACCCGGCATGACATGCCCCGGAGCGGAACTCCTCGCCCAGACGGAGGGCGTGCGGCTTCCGGGTCACATCGGGGAACACCACCGCCGCCCCAGCCGCCCGCGCGTCGGCCACCGCCCCGTGAAGGGCCTGGATGTTTCCGGGCTCAAGGTGAGCGTTGCAGATCACCACCCCACGAAATCCCGTCCGCACCGCGCCAAGGATCACTTCCCGGACGTACGCTTGGGCGGCGGCCACCGGAATCGACACGGTGCCGCAGAAATCGGAGGCGAATTCGGTCACCGAGTACGCAATCGGAGGAAGCACGAGCGCGGCGAGGTCTTCTCCCCGGAGGAGCTCGACCGCGCGAAGCGCACCGTTCTCGGAGATGATCACGTCGGTACTCAGCGGAAGGTGGGGGCCATGCGCCTCGGTTGCCCCCGTCGGAAGCAACGCGAACACATCTCCACGGCTTAGGGCCTGCTCCGCTTCCGGGTACGAAAGCTCGCTCAGCTTGTCGCTCGACAACTGCGGCATGCCTAGAGGTCCCGCCGGAGGATCTTGCCCCGGTCATTTCGCGGCAGCGCGTCACAGAACGTCACGATCCGCGGGAACTTGTATTTGGTGAGCCGGCCTCGAACGTAGTCTTGAAGCTCCACCACGAGCGCTTCGTCGGGACGATGCCCGTCCCGAAGCACCACGACCGCCTTCGGCACGGTGAGGCCCTCGCCGTCGTCGGCCCCCACCACCGCGCACTCCTTTACCGCGCCGTGCGTCGCGAGGCAGTCTTCGATTTCCAATGGGCTCACGAACATCCCACGCACTTTCAGCATATCGTCCGCGCGTCCGGCGTAGTAAAAGTAGCCGTCAGCGTCTTGGCGAAAGAGATCCGCGGTGCACACCCAGTCGTCGCCCTTGAAGGTCTCTTTCGACTTTCGCGTATCTCCAAAGTACCCGAGCGCCGCGCTGTCCCCGCGCACCCAAAGGCGGCCGATCTCGTCAGGTCCGAGCGTCTCCCCGTCGATGCCTACGATCTTGGCTTCGTAACCTTCGACGATCCGACCCAGCGAACCGAGCTTCACGTCGCCGAGTCGGTTCGTGATGTAGATATGGAAGAGTTCGGCCGAACCGATCCCGTCGAGAATCTCTGCGCTCGGCCAGCGTGCTTTCCACCTTCGGTAGAGCTCCTCGGGGAGCGCTTCCCCCGCGCTCAGGCAGATGCGCACGGTGCTGAGGTTTGCATCGCGGTCCGCATCCACCATCTGCCGAATCATCGCCGGCACATTGGTTAGCACCGTCACTTCGTGCGCCTCGATCTGGTCGAACAGACGATCTGGAGTGGGCTTTTCAGGAAAGAGTACCGCCGTTCCGCCCACCGCGAAGGGGAACATGAGGTTCGTACCCGTGGCGTAACCGAAGAACAAGCGGCTGACGGCGACGAACACGTCCTCTTCACCGAGCCCGAGCACCCGCTTGGCGTAGAGCTCGGTGTTCCAGGGAAAGTCGTGATGACAATGCACCGCCCCCTTTGGTTTTCCGGTGGTACCGCTGGTAAAGAGCCAGCCCGCAACATCATCGCGATGGGTGTCGGCGTTCTCCGCGCTCGGCGTCGCCGCGTCGCGT
>JBCCZL010000151.1:0-17735 GCA_039187775.1 Myxococcota bacterium | reverse complement strand
TTCGGATTGGTCGGGAGGCGGTCCCATGTATTCGAGCTCGAACGGAGTGAGATTGACATCGACCCCCGCAATGAGCTGAAGCCGATTGGAGAGGCGGAAGCGCCACTCGTTCCGCACCTCGACCTGCCAGAATGTCGCATCGAAAGAGATCGCTTCCCCGAGGCTGAAGTCGAGCAAGGTCGGACCGGCGGAGACCTGGAGCGTCGCGTCGATGTCTTCGGAAAACTGGCGGCGCCAGCTTACGAACAGTCGGTGGAACTGGGTCGTCAGATCGAGGTTTCCCCGAACCTCCGGGTCGTCGTCGGACGGATCGGAAAGGATGATCGAAAACCGATCGCTCGAGCCGTAGATCACCGCCTTAAAACGGTCCTGGTCGGTCGGACGCCAGCTCGCGATGAGCTGGTAGTCGTAATACACCGGTGCGGCAACGACATCGAACGCGTCGTCGGGAACGATGTTCTCGAAGAAGAAGTCGATGTAGCTCCGCCGACCGGCGGCCGCGATGCTCGCCGTCTCCCCGAGGGGCGCTTCAAGCAAAAGGGAGGCATCGATCACATTGATGTCGGCGACTCCGCGGAAGCGATCCATCGCTGGCTCACGGGTTTCGACGTCCAGCACCCCGCCGATCTTTCGTCCGAAGCGCGCGGAGAAGTTTCCGGGAAAGAAGTCGATCCGTTCGAGCATCCGCGAGTTGAAAAAGCTCGTCAGGCCGCCAAAGTGATAAAGGAGCGGCACGCTCACACCGTCGAGAAACACCTGGCTGTCGTTGGGCGCGCTTCCCCGAACGATCAGCTGACCGGCGCCGAACGGCGGACGGCCGACGCCAGGTAGAAGCTCGACGGTACGAAGCGCATCTCCACGGGTTCCTGGAACACGGGTCAGCTCCTCGCGGGTGATGGTGCGTCGGATCACCTCCCGGGGCGGGGCATCGATGACCGCCGTCGCCGAAAACCCTTCGCTGTCTGCCTCTTCGATGAACGTCACCCGGTAGACCACCTCGGTGATCTCATTCGACGCGACTTCCTCGACGGCCCCGAACTCGTCGTAATCGTCTGCGTACACCGCGACCCGGTACGAACCCGGCGGAAGGTCATCGAACCGGAACGCGCCATCCTCGGCGGTTACCGCCCGCCGGCTGATCGCGCCATCCTCGGAGGTCGCGATCACTTCTGCGCGAGGCAGCGGGTCTTCGTCCCCGGCCTCGAGAATTCGACCCATGAGACGTCCCGGGGGAGGGACCTCCGGTTCGGTGGGGTCGGGCTCGACCGGGGGCTCGTCGACCAGCTCGAACACATAGCGGTAGCGAATTCGCGCGGGGACGGGCTCGCCGTCGCGGGTCGCAGGGACAAAAATGAAACGTTCGGCCGCCGCGACCGCGGCTTCGTCGAAGCCGTTGCCCACCGCAGTGACGACGCGAGCTTCGGTCACCGTGCCCTCGGCGGAAATCGTCAGTTCGAGGACCACCGTGGCCTCGATTCCCTCGGCTTCGGCGGCGGCCGGATACGCTGCCTGGACGAAGTCTCGAAGCTCCGGCGGCACGAGCACCGGTCCCTCTTCCTCGCCTTCGCCATCCTCTTGGGCGACCCCCGAAAGGGGAACTCCAAACGCGATGGCAAGGATCCCCAGCGCAGTGATCCACCTCACCGGGCGACTATAAGTGGCGGACAAGACCACGCAATGCTCGAACAGTTGAAAACTGTAGACCGATGTTGTCTACACGAAGATGCGGCTGACGAGGTTCTGTCTAGCTTCTCGCCTCGAAAGCACTTCAGACATTAAAACGAAAGTGCATCACGTCGCCGTCCTGCACGACGTACTCCTTGCCTTCGACTCGAAGCTTGCCCGCGCTGCGCACCGCCGCCTCGCCGCCGAGTTCGATCAACGACTCCCAGTCCATCACTTCGGCCTTGATGAAGCCGCGCTCGAAGTCGGTGTGAATCTTTCCTGCGGCCTGCGGTGCCTTCGTTCCCTCGCGAATCGTCCAGGCGTGAACCTCCGGGTCGCCGGCGGTAAAGAAGGTAATCAAGTTCAGCATGCCGTAACCGGTACGGATGACCTGATTCAGTCCGGGCTCCTCGAGGCCCAACGATTCCAGAAACTCCGCCCGCTCTTCGACTGGCAGCTGCATGATCTCGGCTTCGATCGCCGCGGAGATCACGACCAGTGGGGCGCCCCGGCTGTCCGCGAGGGCCCGCACCTCGGACACCAGCGGGTCGCTCGCAACGCTCGCAAGCTGATCTTCCTTGACGTTCGCCACGTAGAACACCGGCTTGGTGGTGAGGAGAAACATCTCGCGAAGGATCTTCTTCTCGTCCTCGTCACGGCCTTCGAGATCGAGGGCCGACGCGGGCTCGCCGGCGTCGAGGAGCTTCACCAGCGCCTCACCCACACCGACTGCCTTCACTTCGAAGGCGTTTTGTCCTTTCGCGGCCTTCCGGGCCTTGTCGAGGCGCTTTTGCACCGTTTCAAGGTCCTTGAGCATGAGCTCCGTCTCGATGGTTTGAATGTCTTCGGCGGGTGCGACGCGATTGTCGACGTGCACGACGTTTTCGTCTTCGAAGCAGCGAACGACGTGCGCGATCGCATCGGCCTCACGAATGTTGCTCAAAAAGGCGTTGCCCTTGCCTTCGCCCTTGGAGGCCCCGCGAACTAGGCCGGCAATGTCCACGAAATCGACGGTCGCGGGGACGACTTTCGCAGGTGCGAAGAACTTCACGAGCGCTTCGAATCGCCCGTCCGGCACGGGGACCACGCCCACATTGGGTTCGATCGTGCAGAACGCGTAGTTCGCCGCCTCCGCCTGCTTCGAAGAGAGCGAGTTGAACAGAGTGGACTTTCCCACGTTGGGAAGACCGACGATTCCGACTGACAGGCTCACGATGGGGTCCCTTCCTTCGGAGGCCGACGTAACCTACCGGCCTCGGCAGAGCAAGGACTCACCCGCGCGATCCCGGTACTATTCGCCCACCGTGGAGCTCCCCGAAAGCTGGAACCACACCCTCCGGAGCCTTGTGGGAACCGCGCTTCCTGGCGGATATCGGATAGAATCACTGCTCGGAGTGGGCGGCATGGGCGCGGTCTATCTCGGCACCACTCGCTCGGGAGACCGGATTGCGGTCAAGGTGCTTCGCCCCGAACTCCGAGAGGACGAGGAAGCCTTCCTTCGCTTCGAACGTGAGGCGATGGCCACCGCCTCACTCTCCCATCCGCACGTGGTTCGGGTCCTCCACTTCGACGCGACGGTTCCGTTTATCGTCATGGAGTACATCGACGGCCGGCCCCTTCACGAGTTGCTCGCCCGTGACGCCCCCTTCACCATCGAACGCTCGATCGGCCTCTGCCGCCAGGTCCTCGCCGGACTGCAAGCCGCCCACGACCTCGGGGTGCTGCACCGTGATCTCAAACCAGGAAATGTCATGGTCGTCGGGTCGCCCGAGCGCGCGGTGGTGGTGGACTTCGGAATGGTCAAACTGACGCGGAGCCTCGACCAGCGCCGCCTTACCGCCACCGGCATCGTGGTGGGAACTCCGGCCTACATGGCGCCGGAACAATTTCGCGCCGACCCGGTCGGACCCACCGCGGACGTCTGGGCGAGCGGGGTCCTCCTTCACGCGATGCTCACCGGACAGCGGCCGTTCGGGAGCGCCAAAGACGGCGAACTCGTGCGTCGGGTGTTGACCGAACCGGCTCCGCGCATCGACCGCGCCGACGCGTCACCAGCCCTTCAGCGCGCGCTCGACAGCGCTTTGGCAAAGGACCCCGCGAAGCGGTTTCAGAGTTGCCAAGAGTTCAGCGACGCGCTCGGACAGGTTCTGATATCGGGTCAGGCCGAACATCAACCCACATCGAAAGGCGTTGTTTCCGAGCCGCAGCGTGTCGCCAGGACCCACGCCCATGCCGTGCACGAAACGGCGAGACACGACCGACATCCGGCGATCGAGACAAACGCTTCATCCCGAGGCTCACCAGAGCTTCGCCGGTGGGGCATCTTGTTCGCGGGACTGGCCATTCCGTGCCTGCTTCTCGGGCTGGCCGCCGCCATCGTGGTGGCGGTCCTGGCGGAGGATACGCCATCGGAGCTACCCCTCTCGGGGGCGACACCGGGCACCGTCGACGAGATCTTTGCGATGGCTCACGCGCATGCCCGAGCTGAGGATTCGAGCGGTCGCTTGGTTTCAGTTCAGGGCAGCCAACTGGACGAGCACTTTGGGCCGGCTCCCGGCGCCACGTGGACATTCTTGTTTATCGGAGCGAAGGGGATTCGAGTGGTCATCCGGGGCGGAGAAGTGACGAGCTTGAGTGAGTTTCCTTCCATGGGGTTCCCACTTCGGTCGCCAGGCGCGTTCCAAATGTACCGAGAGGTCGTGCTCGCCGAGTTTGATAAACAATGCTCAGGGACCGGGCCGCTGTTTCATGCCAAACTCGATGGCGGCGAACGCGCGGACGAGTTCTGTCTTTCGCGTGGCTCACTCCAAGGCGTAAGCATGTTCTGCATGAAGTTTGCCGAAGATGAGGAGCCGTTCCCGGCGTACACGACCTGCTACGCACGGTAATCCGTGTGTTTGTTCACATCGAAGCGGGAAATCCTCCTGGCCCATTTGCGGCTTGGGCACCCGGTGGTCACACTGCCGTTACATTTCGGTGTCAGACCCCCGGTGACATGCGCGGTCATATCCTCATCATTGAAGACGAGAAGGACCTAGCGGAGCTCGTCAGCTTCAACCTACGGCAGTCGGGCTACACCACCGAGACGGCGAACACCGGCGAAGAGGGGCTGATGCTCATTCGTCGACGTGCGCCCGACCTGGTCCTGCTGGATCTCATGCTTCCAGACATCTCGGGAAGCGAGGTCTGTCGACGCCTCCGCACCGACGAAACGACCCGCGGCCTTCCGGTCATGATGGTCACCGCGCGAGGCGAGGAGGTCGATCGAGTCCTCGGCTTCGAGGTGGGGGCCGATGACTACATCACCAAGCCGTTCAGTCCCCGCGAGCTTGTCCTTCGAGTTTCGGCGATCCTTCGCCGAAGCGCTCCGCCGAATACTCGGGACAAGGACAACACGATGGTGATCGGCAAGATGATCATCGACGTCCCGCGGCACGACGTCCAGATCGGCCAGCACCGCGTCAACCTCACCGCACTCGAGTTCAAGCTGCTCCTCGACCTCGCCACTCGGCGGGGCCGGGTGCAGAGTCGTGATGCCCTCCTCGAGCGGGTGTGGGGCTACGCACCCGGCATCGAGACCCGCACCGTGGACACTCACGTGAAGCGCCTTCGTGAAAAGCTGACTGGCGCGTCTCACTACATCGAAACCGTGCGCGGGGTGGGGTACCGCATGCGCGACGACCTCGACGCCGAGGAAGTCAGCGTCGCCGCTTCCTAGCGGGCTGCCCTCTGCTGCTTGCTCTGCGCCCGCGGCGCTCCGTCCCAAGGCGTCTCCTTTTTATGTGCCCATGAGTGTTCGAGCGAACGTCCTCGCAGCGATCATCACCTCGACCGCCGGTCTGGTGCTTGCGCTAATCCTGCTCGAGGAGCCGATCGTCGAAGTTCGCCAGGCCGCCTACGCTCGGGGAGACCTGACCCAGGCTGCGGAGCTCGTGCACCGTGCGCTCGACGCCGGCGCCGGCGCCGATGCCTCCGCGGATCGCATCGGCGCAGAACAAGGCTGCCACATCGTGATCTTCGATCCGGGGAGCGGCGAGATCCGTGGGGATACGGCGCGCGATGGCGCGATGCTCGGCAAGGTGTCGGAGGCGATGCGTACGAGAGCCCAGAGCCACGACCCGCAGTTCTACTTGGATGGCGAGGAACACCCTTCTTATCGGGTGGTGCTCGTTCAAAACGGAATCGCGGTCGAAGCACGACGGCGATTGGCGACGGCAAGTGCGTCCCGCGGGAGCATTCGCGAGCTGATCTTGAGCGCGGGCATGCTGGCGGTGCTGCTCTCGATTCTCCTTTCTTATGTCCTTTCACGATCCTTTGTGCGGCCTCTCGAACAGTTGACGCGCACCGCCGATCAGCTCTCGGAGGGCGACCTTTCTGCGCGAAGTCGGCTTCAGCGAAAGGACGAGCTCGGAACCCTGAGCCGGTCCCTCGACAAGATGGCAAACCATCTGGACAACCAGCTCCGAGCCGTCCAGGCCGAAGAAGAGCGGCTTCGAACGATTTTGGACTCGATGGTCGAAGCGGTGTTCGTGACCGACCCGTCGGGAAGGATCAGTCTTACGAATCCTGCCCTGAACCGTCTCGTGGCCCGCGAAGAGGTGATCGGTCGGAAGGTGGCCGACGTGATCGCGAACCGGGAGATTCGAGACGCCGTCAGCAAAGCCCGCCGAGGCAAGCGAAGCGAGGTCGAACTCACCATCGAAGCCGGGGCGCCCGACGAGGAACGGGTGCTGTCGGCGCACGTCACGCCGCTTCAGGCCAACGGCGGGGTCGTCTGCGTGCTACACGACGTGACTACCCTGAAGCGAGCCGACAAGATCCGACGCGACTTCGTCGCCAACGCGAGCCACGAGCTCCGAACGCCGCTGACCGCGATCCGCGGGTTCGCCGAAACGCTGGCGGACGGGGTGACCGACTCTCCGACTGCCGACCGCTTCTTGGAAGCGATCCTCCGCCACACGAACCGGCTCCAGCGATTGGTGGACGACCTCCTCGCGCTTACCCGAGCGGAGTCTGGCGACCAAACATTCGAGCTCGGGCCGGTCAAGGTTGGGCCCATGGCGCGGGACATCGTGCAGGGCCTCGAAGCGATGGGCCAGCGCAAGCAGCTCGAGATGGAGCTCGACGGGGTCGATGACCTGCCCGAGGTCGAGGCCAACGCGTGGGCGCTCGACCACGTCCTGGTCAACCTGGTCGACAACGCGGTGAAGTACACGCCAGAAGACGGAAAGATCCGCGTGTCGGGAGCGGTGGACGACGCGTGGGTGGTGATCGAGGTCACCGACACCGGGCCCGGCATCGCCAAGAAGGCCCAGTCCCGGATCTTCGAGCGGTTCTATCGGGTAGACAAGGGCCGCACTCGAGATCAGGGTGGCACCGGGCTCGGCCTCGCGATTGTGAAGCACCTCGTCCAGCGCATGGGCGGCGAGATCGAGGTCGAAAGCACGCTTGGAACCGGCACCGTGTTTCGCGTGCGGCTGCCGCTCGCCTATCCAGAAGTCCCGTCGATCGCCAGCTGACGAAACCTCAACAGGCCGCGGTGAGCTCGTAGCGGGAGCCGGCACCGGTCTTCCGAAGAATCGAGGCCACCTGATTGGCCACCGTCCGTTCCGACGTTCCTCGACGCTTGGCGATCTCACGATTGGTGAGTCCCCCGGTGACGAGCTCGAGCACATCCCGCTCGGCGTCGGTCAGTGAAACGGGAGATGCTGCGCTGGTGTCGACCACCGCCAGGTGTTGGTCGCCAACCGCCAGCGGCTCGGCTCGCCCGGCAAACTTCGCGAGCGCGATCAGCTGACTGCGGCGGCGCACCCCGAGCTTTCGCCGGGCGTCGCGGAGATGCGCCGACACCGTTCCCTCGGCGAGACCCAGGCCATACCCGATCTGATTATTGGAATGCCCTTGCGACGCGGCGTACACCACTTCCGCCTCCCGCCGACTCAGGGCGCGAAGCGCCGACGCCGCCGGTGGATTCGCCACCGCCACCAGCAGGTGACGTCCATCGCGGTCGAAAGCGTCCACGATCGAGAAGCGCCCCTCGATCAAGCCGGGCCATAGATGCGTGACCGCCGATTCATCTTCGCGCCGTAGCCTCACCCGATCGGCGACGAGGGCGCGCAGCCGTTCGAGGACCGGCGTGTCCGCCAGCGGCGCTGAGGCATGGAGCAGTCGACCGGAGGGGGTAAACACCGCCGCCCCGTCTTCGGGTCGCGCCGGTCGGCCAAGGGTTCGGCGAAGCCGAAGGGCGGCGCTGAGATGAAGGGCCACGCGCCACCAGTGGTCTCGAAGGGGCGGCTCGGGGGCGGCTTCCTCGGGCAGTGGGCACCCGAGCACAAGTCCGCCGTGCTCGTCGACGGCGTTGAAGTAGACCAGGTCCACGATTTCGTGTCGCCCGAGCGTCTTTCGAACGTGCGCCGCGTCGGAAGAGCCACGGAGGCGCTCGGAGATCGTCGTAAAGCCCGGCACCCGGGAAAACACCGCACGCTGCCCTGCCTGGGACGCGGTTTCCGCCGCCTGGTAGACATCCTCTGCCGGAATGAGACCCGGCTCCATCACCAGTGCCTCGAGATGAGCGGCGCGGTCGTCGGTTCGGTAGAGGATCGCGGTGGCCCCAAGTCCTGCATCGAAGCGCGATCGCGTCGCTTCGATCAGCTGCATTAGCCACACGTCATCCGGCCGGTCGAGCCGGTAGATCGCATCGAGCATCTTCAGCGCAGTCGACGGTTGAGCCATGGGCGTCGGACGCCGTTTAGGGTAGTCCACAACCCAGGGTCTCGAGGGGGACCCCCTAGAATTGCCCATCTTGGAGAGAGCTTTCAGGAGGCCCAGCCTGAGGCGCAAGGGACTCAGAACGGGTGAGGCGTGCACGCCTCAGGTACCCCTCCGGTTCACGAATGAGGGGGCTTTATTGGACATTTTGCTTGGTCCGGCGCTTGCTCGTCCCCATCCAATGGCAATGACGAGTCATCCTGTGGCGATGAACGGTCATCCTTGGGCGATGAGGGTCTTGTTCTTGAGCCTGCTGCTTTGGGGGTGTGGCGATGATGCGCCGGTCCAGACCGTGGCCGATGCTTCCCCGGACCGCCGGGTGTGGGTGCCCCCCGATGTCGGCCCATTCCCGGTTCGGGACGCGATGTCGTCGGGCGATTCGGGACCGGACAACCGCGTGTGCGCTCAGCGAGTGAGCGTCGACCCGACGCGAGGTCCTTGGTGTGCCGCCGCCACCGAAGACTGCGTCGCCGCCTGCGTGGGCGCGTCCGACGAAGATGCGTGCCGGAGCGCCTGCTACGCCGCCGACGGAACCCCGCCGCGGGACGGCTTCGGCTGCGGCGAGTGCCTGTTCAACCAGATTCTCTTCTGTGCAGACCGGGAAGGCTGCCGTTCCGAGGTCGCCGACTGGTGGTGCTGTCTTCAGGAAGAGTGCATCGCCAATGGCCTGGGTGAAGAATGCTTCGATACCACCTGCGGCGCCCTCGCCCAAGGATTCATTGGGTGTGTGATCAACACCGCACCGGAGTGCGGCCGCTTCGCCCGAAGCCCGGACACCGATGCTTGCTACGCCGACGTGGAGCCAACCGACGCCGGCATTGATGGCGCCGTGGACGCCGCCGTCGACGCCTCGATCGACGCAGGAACAGGAGACACATGATGTTGAGATGGGAGCGGGCCTCCGGCCGTGGACGGATGGCAAAAACCAGCCTCTTCGCACTGGTCGGTCTCTTGGCCATCGGGTGCACCGAGGACGAACCCACGCCCCTGCCCGAGGTGGAGAGCAGCGTTCAATACCTGACTCCCGAGGAACACTTGGTACGGGCGTCGATGGCCCTCCGGGGCATTCGACCTTCCATCGAAGAGCTCCAGGCCGTCCACGAAGACCCCGAGTGGCTCCCCGCGATCGTCGATTTCTATCTGACCACGCCGGAGTTTGGTCGGACCATCCGCGAGATCCACGCGGAGGCGTTGCTCATCGGCGTGGACCCCGCGTTTTTTCCGGCGGGTTTTCCAACGGTGGCCTCGCTTCGGCAAAATTGGGGCGTCGATGCCAACAACGACGGGATCTACGAGGTGGATCCGGTCGCCAATGTTCCGGCCGATGTTCTCGCGGCCATCGAAGACCACGACATGATGGCGCTCAACCGATCGGTGGTCGACGCGCCGCTCCGCCTTGTCGAGCACGTGATCATGAACGACGAGCCTTATCCCAACATCGTGCTCGCGGACTACACCATCGCGGACCCCGCGGTCGCGGCGATCTTCGGCGTTCCCTACGACATGGCGGGCGAGGAGTGGCAGGTCACGCGCTATGAAGACGGCCGCTTCCACGCCGGTATTTTGAGTGACCCGTTCATCTTTACTCGTCACTCGAGCACCGTTTCGAACAAGAACCGCGGTCGAGCGAACGCGGTGGCGCGCGGCCTCCTCTGCTACGACTTCCTCGACCGGAGCGTGGAGATCGACACCAATATCGACCTCGGGGACGAAGCGGCGGTTCAGAACGCGATCTCGGAGAATGCGGCCTGCGTCAACTGCCACCAAACCCTCGACCCGCTGGCCGAATACTTCACGTCGCACTTTCCGATCTACGTGCCCGGCATGCTCGAGGCGTACCCCTTCGCCCAGTGGAATCCGGCCTTCGCGTTCACCACCTCGAGCGTCGACCAACCCGGCTACTACGGGACTCCGGGACGAGACCTCCGCGACCTCGGCGCGTTCGTCTCCGCCGACCCTCGGTTCTCCCTCTGCGCGGCCCGCCGCTTCTATAGCTATCTCGCGCAGGTCGAAATGGACGACATCCCCATCGCCCTCGCCAACCGGTTCGAAGACGCGCTCGTCTACAACTACATGAGCGTCAAGGAGATGGTCCGAGCGATCGTCCTTTCGGACGAATTCCGTTCGGCCGCCTCCACCGACGAGGCGGAAGCGGAGGGGCTCGTGGGCTTCAAGAAAGTGCGGCCCGAAGCGCTCGCCCGCACCGTGTTCGACCTGACGGGCTACGAATGGGGCACGCGCTTTTCCCAGGACTTTGGGACCGGCGAAATCGGGGAGTTCGGCCTTCTGGAAGAGTCGTTCTTCGGCTTTCGGGTGATGGCCGGGGGAACCGACTCGACGAGCGTGACCCGGCCCACCCACACGGTGAATCCGACGAGCGCGCTCGTGGTCCAGGGCCTCGCGGCTCGGGCGGCTCCATGGGTCGTGGACTACGACTTCGGAAGCGATGATTTGACCGACCGGCGGCTTCTCACGCTGGTTCGCGAATCCGACACCGAGGAGACGGTGATTCGCCCGCAGCTTCAGCAGCTCATGCTCCGCCTCTACGGCGAGTTCGTCGAGACCGACTCCGTCGAGGTCGACGATGCCTGGACGCTCTTTTCTTCCGCCCTTGCGGCCAGCGAAGGGGACGTCTCGCGAACCTGGAAGGTCACGCTCTACGCGATGCTCCAAGACGTACGAATGGTCTATTACTGATGAGCGAGGGGATGAAGATGAAGACCACCCGACGAACCCTCCTAAAGGCTGGCGCGGCGGCGGTTGGCTGCGCCGCACTGCCCATCGCCCTCACCGCGGAAGCGGAGCGGATGGGCTCGCGGAAGAACCTGATCATCGTCATGAACTACGGTGGATGGGATCCGGCGTATTGCCTCGACCCGAAACCTCCCGGTGGCAATGTCGACATGCCCGCCGAGGGAACGATTCAGCGGTTCTCCGAGCTACCGATCCTCACCGATCCGTCGCGCCCTGCGGTCGAAGACTTCTTTACGGTGTGGGGTTCGAGCGCCGCGGTGGTCAACGGGATTCAGGTCCGCTCGTTTGTGCACACCGACTGCGCGAAGCGCATGCTCACCGGCGGCCCTTCCGAGGTCGCGCCAGACTTTGGGGCGATCGCGGCCTACGAACTTGCCCGTGACCTCCCCGTTCCCTACCTCGCCCTCGGCGCATACTCGCGGAGCGGGCCCCTTGGATCGATCACCGGCCGAGCCGGCACCACCAACCAGATCACTGCGCTGATCGACCCATAGGCCGCCTATCCCAATGTGCGCGGCGCGCTGGAGCCGGGGCTCGACGTGAGCGACGAAGAGCGCGGCTTCGTGGAGACGTTTCTGAACGCCCAAGCCGAGCGCCAGGAATCGACGCGCGGGTCACTGGGATACAATCGAAACCGCATCCAGGACTTCCGCGATTCGCTGGTTCGGGCGGAGCGGCTCAAGGACTTCGTCCGAAGTGGCGCGGGGTTCGGGGACCGAAACTACACCCTCGACCTCGCCGTTCAGGCGCCCCTCGCGGTGCAGGCGATCGCCGATGGACTCAGCCAGGTCGCGTACATCGAGCTCAACGACTGGGACACCCACGAGAACAACTCTCTTCAGAGCCCGAAGCTTCAGCAGCTCTACACCGGGCTTTCCGCGCTCATGGACGACCTCGATGGTCGGGGCCTCCTCGACCAGACGATGGTAGCGGTCATCTCCGAAATGGGCCGAACCCCACTCGTCAACGGGACCGGTGGAAAGGATCACTGGCCCATCACGAGCGCGATGCTGCTTGGCGCCGGCATCGATGGCGGGAAAGTGTTTGGAGGCACCGATGACGGCCTGAACGCACTCGCCGTCGACCTTCACACAGGGGTGACTGGACCCGACGGAACCCAGCTCCAAACCGCCAACTTTCTCACCGGCGTGCTTCGCTCGGTCGGCGTCGACCCGAGCGCCTACATGGACGCCGAACCCTTCGACGCGTTTTGCGCCTCGTGATCCTGCATTGCGCGATCCTGCCGCGCAGGCACCGGTTTATCCGGCGCCTGCCACGATTGTCGGTGATTCGAGGAGCCCTCCTGCTATGCGTCATCGCCGGCTGCTCCGACGACGACGCCATGATGGAGCCCGACCTCGAAGGCCCGTGGGAGGCGCTCACCGAACGACCTTGTCCCGACGAATCGATCCTCACCTACGAGAACTTTGGCCGTCCGTTCATGCTTGACTGGTGCACCGGCTGCCACAGCTCGCAGCTTCCGGAAGGCCTTCGGGCGAATGCCCCGCTGATGATCGATCTCGAAACGCAGGACTTCGTGGTCGCCCAAATGGAACGCGTCTGGGCGCGAGCCGGCGATGACAACGAGACCATGCCTCCCGCCGGCGGGCCCGGCCCCGACGAACGACGACTCCTTGGCGAATGGCTCGCTTGCGGCGCCCCCAACGACGCCGACCTTGGCCTCTAATTGTCCAGCCCTTGAGAGCTACTGGCCGAGGCGATAGAGGTATGTTTCGCCGACGCCCGGCCCGAGCGGGGTGGTGACGGCACGCTCGTAGTAGCCGTGAGGAAGCGGCGGATCGTGGTCACCCGCGCTGCGGAAGTCCTGGAGGTCGAGCGAGGACACCGCGAGCCCCGAGCCGCTCAGGGACATGCGTTGGGAAAACTCGGATGAGATCTGAAGCGTGGACGGCTTCAGGTAGGCGCCAAGCACCCATCGGGGTCCACTGGCGGGCTCCTGCCACCGATAGACATAGACCGCCCCCACCGGATTGAGCACGTCGCCATCGAGTCCCCTTCGCGACGGGGGAAACGCTCCGACGTCGTACGCGTCTTCGCCGCCGGCGCCCACCACGAGCAGCTCATTCGACAGTTCGAGCGTAAAGCCAAACGCATCCCGCGGCTCGCCGTTGGGCGCGCGCACCGTACTCTCGAGTTTCCATTCTCCACGGGTCCACCGGTAGACGTCGACTTCGCCCGCACCAGACCGGCGACTCGTCACTCCGATGGCAAGCCGGTCATCATGAAGCGCCACCGCGTGGCCAAACCGCCTCCCATCACCCGCGCTCGAGGTGATGGTGTCGCTGAGCGTCCATTCATCGCCACGCCGATCGAGCACATACACCTGACCGCGATCTGGATCGTTCAGGAGATGCCCAATGACAAACCGGCGACCGCCGGGAGCCACTGCGGCCCGGCGCTGGTAGGTCCCTATGGTGTGAGGAAGCCGAACCAGGGCGTCTCGCATCCATCCGTCAGGCCCGCGCCGGTAGACGTAGAACGCTCCGGTGTCGACGCCAAGGTTATCGTCCGGATCGCCATCGAGCTCGAGCCTCGTCGGAACCGCGCCGTCCTCGCGATCCGCACGGATCAGAAGCGTATCGCCTCCGTGCCAGATCTGTGAGCCGAACAGGTCGCCGTCGTCGTCGCCGTCGATGACCTGAGCCACCACCCAATCGCCGTCGGCAACGCGGCGATAGTGCACGACCCGGCCGGGGCTCGCTTCGAGGGTGCGCTCGGTGTGCACTCGAGGCACGAAGGGTGGAAAGGAGGCGATGTATTCGGCCTCGCTGATCCTGCCGTTCCCATCGATGTCGTAGTCGGGAAACGTGGCGGCCGCCGAAGCGGGCCACTCCGCCAGCGTAACCCAACCGTCGCCATCTCGGTCGAGGCCCAGATAGGACCGGCGCAGCGCTGCTGCGGCACGCGCTTCGGCGGCCACCGGATCGTAGGCACGAACATTCGTGGTGAAGATGGCCGGGGCACCGACAAAGAGATTGTCGTCGGCGAGAACCACGCTCGCACCGAAGTTCTCGCCAGCGCCGAACGGACTTGGAATCCACGCTTCCTGGACCCAAGCTCCGCGGTCGCGGCGGTAGACAAAGACTTCCCCCGCAAAGGTCACCGAGTTGTCCGCCGGGGCCGTCCCGTCGCTCGAGCCGCCCCGCATTCCCACGGCCAGCCGATCCCCATCGAGTGAGACCGCGCCGAAGAAGTTCGCGACCGAGCGATAGTCCGCCGAGAGGGTACCGTCGGGAATGTCGTCGCACGCGATGTCGAGCACCTGGGAACACGTGTCGATCGCCCGGCAGACCCCCGAAACGCATGCTTCCGCGGATCCGCACGGACGACCGCATCCGCCACAGTGGCGCCAGTCATGGGCCGAGTCGACGCATTCCCCGTCGCAGCGGGTTGCACAGACTTCGGCGTCCACTCCGACGTCACTGTCGGAAACCCCCGCCTCCGGCGCGACGACCGCTCCGTCGGGGGCCGAGTCTCCCACGACCCGGTCGGGAAAAACCGCCGCATCCACCGCTGGGTCCACCGGCGCCTCTCCCCCACATGCGCCGAGCATGAAGAGCTGGACTCCAAGCAATCGGGCAAACCAAGACGACAACTGAGCTCCCATCTCCTGCACACTCTAGGAAAGCAACGGTTGTGCCCACGGTCGGCGCCATGGCTCTACATACGGGGTGTCGATCGGCAGTCGACAGATCGGGCGCTGCACTGCGCACCCGCGCCCATGTCACGGGGGTCGAATCCGAGGGATCGACCGGGGCTTATCGGGGACGTCGCTCGACCGCGCTCGGCGTGGGAACGTAGTGGCCATACGCCACGAGGGTGGCCGCCGCGTCGGGGACGTCTCGGGAAGGCATCTCGAACTCGAGTTCGAGCCGATCGCCCCACACCATGCGATGGACGATGCCGTCCTGCGCGCAGTACGCGGGCGGATTCTCTTCACGACACGCCAACGGCAGGGTTCGAGTGCCGCCGACGTCAACCGCGATCGCATCGAGATAGGTGACTTCGGGCTTCTCTTCGCGGAGTTCGAGCCGGAGTACTCCGCCTTCGGACCTTGGCAACGCAAGCCCCTGCCATCCCGCCGCCTCGGCCCCGCGGAGGTTGCGCAGAATCTCTCCGACCTGGGCTCGCTCGTCGGCGCGAACGAGATAGACGAATGGGCAGGCCGCCAGGTGATCGCAGATTTGAAACTCCCCCGAGTTTTGACGCCCGCCTTCGACCAGCTGCCCGTCCGCGTCGAGGCGCAAGGTCACGTCTTGCCGCGCCGCACGCCGTGGATGACCGAGGCGATCGCAGGCGGTCCAACCGTCCTCGGTGTGCTCGGCGGTTCCGTTGCCCGAAAAGCGAAGCTCGATTGGACCATAGGCGCCGATGACCACATCGAGGATCCGCGCGAGCCCGCCGTCGCGCGGGACAAAAAGCTGATAGCGATTCGGCGGGTCCTCGGACTCTTCGGTCGGGAGCGCCACGAGCACCGCTCGGACCCCTCGGTCGAAGTCGACCACCGAGAGCGCGGCCTGTTCATTCATGAAATATTCGTCGGCATCGGTCAGCTCCACGACACCCTGGAGTGATCCTGCGCGGAGGTCACCATTGTCTCGAAGCTCGACCGAGTCCGCGGTGCCATCGCCATCGACATCGCCTTCGGCCTGCAAGAGCACCGCGGCCTCGGACTCTGGCGCACTCCGGGGCTCGGGGTCGTTCTCGTTCGGGTCGAGCGACGCGACCGGCGCGGGCGACTCGGCGCTCGGCTCGGTCGGTTCTTGGGTCGGCGCTTCCGTTCCTCCACAGGCGGCAATCAGCGCGAGGCTCCACCCCAGTGCCACCGACTGGAGGTTCGTCCCCTGCTCGCGCGAGGAGCATCTCGGTCCGGGCTGCCGAGATCGGGCGCGAGGGCCGGCAACAAACCGGGACGAACTTCGGGTCGGGGGCACGAGGTTCCGCATGGTCCGGACAACGCTAGTCGATGCCGGCGCTATTCCGCCAGGGTTTCGCCAACCCGTCGATGAATCGTCAGAAGAGCGTCGATGGGCGGTTCATCGGCACCGGCAACGGAGGTCCCGCCCCGTAGATCGCAAAGGGAACTCGTGATTCGATGTCGATCAGGAGGATCGTTCGATAGCCGGACGATCCGTCCGTTCGGTCTGGAATGCCGAGGACCAGCGTGCGCTCCTCGAGCAGAGCCACCCGGACGTCGGGGGACCATGACCATCGCAACGAAGAGTAGGGAATCGTATCTCTCGACTGCGCCATGACCCGCCGCACCAGGCTCCACGGGAGCACGAAAACTCGATGCCGGCTGCCTACCCAAATCCGCTGGGTGCTCCGGAGGTCGCCGAGTGAAGCGATCGTGCCCTCCTGGTTCAACAGTCGGCGGGCGGCTTCTTCTTCCGGGTAGGGACCGTCGAACGCGTGCGGCGCTATCCCGAAACGGCGACTGAGCTCCCGCGCAAGCTCGTTGTGAAACACCGCCACCGGCTGCCCGGTGGCGAGCGGCCCAAGCCGCTGCACCTGCACGGTTCGGGTTACCGGGTCGATGATCCGCGCACCTCCCTCGGCGCGGATCCACACGGGCTGACCCACGGCGTGGGTGGTCAGCGCCGCGACCGAAGCAAAGCACCAAGGACTGAGCGCCAACCCGAGCGCGACGCCGAGGATGCCGCGACGCGACGCCCGGAACATCGCAAGATAGGCAACGCCAAAGACGCCCGCCACGCCAAGCCACCACCCATCGACAAATGCACCCAACGCGAGCGACCCGGAGAACGCTAGCCACAATATGGCCGCGATCAGAATCCGGGGGCTCCCTTTGAACGGACGATTCATCGCCCCTTCGACAGCGGGAGCCCGACCGCTATTCCCGGAGCGCTCCGGTGCCTACCCGCCGACTGCGCTTACGCGCCTTTGCTCAGCGCCTTTGCTTTGGCCTCCGCTTCCCGGGTGAGGCGAAGCTTCTTCTGGTAGCGCGACTGGACGAGATCCACGATCACCAGCACCGCCACCGAGAAGTAGAACGTGGTCTTCGACAGCGGCTCCACGGGATAGCCAAAGAGCTTGAGGTGGGCCTCGTGACCGCCCTCCCCGAGGAGCACCACCCCTACGATGAGAAGAATGAAGAGCCCAAGGACCTCGTACTTGCGGTTCTTTTTGAGGAACGCCGACACCTGATTGGCGAGGAGCAGCATCATCACCGCAGAGATCGTGATCGCGGTGGCAAGCACCCACAGCACTTCGGTGATCGCGAGGGCCGAGAGAATCGAATCGAACGAGAAGATCAGATTCATCAACACGATCAATGCCACCACGGTGGCTGCCGGCTTTGGTTCCTTCTTCTGCGCGTGCTCCGGGTCCTCGATCATCATCATGTGGGAGATCTCTTTGACCGCCGTGTACATGATGAACGCGCCGCCTAAGAGAAACACGAGCACCGAGAAGTTGAAGCCGCCTTCGAGAACGCCGGTCCAGTGGATCGAAAAGAAGGGATCTTTGAAGATCTCGACGAGCTTGATGACGACGAAGAGGAGAAC
>JBCCZL010000150.1:0-17738 GCA_039187775.1 Myxococcota bacterium | reverse complement strand
CCATCCGCCACCGTAAGATCCGGAAAGAAAAAGGGACCGCTTCGGATCGGATGGCTGCTTGCCGGGGCCGCGGTGTTGGGGCTCGGCGCGGCGGGAGGGGCCTTGCTGTTTGCAGAGCCACCGCCCGAACCCGACGTGGAGGCCCCGCCTCCGGTCGAACCGCCGGCTCCTGGCGTGGCGGTCGGAAGCTTCGTGCTGTCGCCGCCGGCCACCCGGACCGAAACCGCGCTTCGGTGGAGCAGTCTTTCCGAGGAGCTGCGTCCCCTCGTCGCGTTGGAATCGCGCGATGGCGCGTTTCGCCTGGTGGCGTCGCGGATCGGCGGAGACCGCGCCATCGCGGCGGCGGAGCGCTTTGGTTTCGAGGCGGAAGCGGCGGAGCTTCGTTCCGACCTTCTGGAACCCCGCCTCGTCCAGACCACCGCGTCGCTGAACGTTCGGGATGCCCCCGATGTCAGCGGCACCTGGCGCCGCACGATGCCTCGGGGGACGCTCGGAGTGCTGCTTCAGGGGACCGTCGACGACGAGTCCTCAGCCCTCGGAGGACGTGGAACCTGGGGTTGGGTGGTCGTGGGTCCGGTGGACGAGGGCTGGTCCGCCTCCCGGTTCCTCGAGGCCTATGGTGGCTGCCTTCCCGCCCGGGCGCAGCATCGCGAACTGAGCGATCGGGCGATGATCAGCCACGTGGTGGTGCGCACCGAGCATGCCTTCGACGCCTTTATGGCGGTGGACCCGCGGTCCGACGAAAGCTACCTCCGCTTCTACACCGATGCTGGCGGTTGCCGCTTGACCGAGACCTTTGCCTTGCCGGTGCGAGGGTGGACCGAAGATGTGCTCCTGCCGACCACCGAAGAAAACGGCGGGCAAACCCTCGTGGTCGTGGCGACCCGCTCGCCCGCGCCGGGCGAAGAACGGTGGCGGGTGTTTCCCTACGGTCGCACCCGAGCGGTCTTCGACCGAAGCTACCGGTCGTCGCAAACCCGGAGCACGGGCCGGGTGTCGGTGGCCACGGAAGTGACCCGCGGGGCCGACGGGGCTCCGGGCTACTGGCCCCTTCGCGTCCGTTTCCCCGACGGGAAAGAGGAGTTCTACGCGTGGAACGGCAACACCCTCGTCGCGGAGTAGCCGGCTGCCAGAAACAGTCCTCTAGAAACAGTCCTCCAAGAGACGGAGCTCGGCCTCGTCGTTGCCAAACGCTGCGCCGACTCCTGCGGCGCCAAGGCCGAGCGCCTGCACGCGTCGGGAAGCCATGCCCGCCGGAGCAGTGCCTCGAACGGTGCGGAGGTTTTCGTCGAGGAGGAACGCCGTCGACCGATTCGATTGCCCGTTCGTGCCAATGAGAAAGAAGCCGCCTTCCCGCTCGGCGATCGCGACACGATCGCGGAGCTGGTCGAGGTCCGACGGCAAGGCCTGGTCGGGCGCCGGGCCGTCCACCCTCACCGGGACGATCACGACCATCCCGTCACGCTGGACCAGCGCAAGGACCGCTCCTTCGCTCGAGATGAGGGGACCGGCGAGACCTCCGATTTCGAAGCGCGCCACTTCGGTGCCCGCGGCGTCAAGGAACACGAGCTCTTCGTCGACCGGCACCACGAGGTGCGTCCCGTCGGTGCCCAGGGTGAGTGGGGTCACTCGATCCCAAGCTTCGGAGAACACCTCCGGCCCGAGCGGGTCGAGTCGAACCGCGCGCATGGTGCTCGTTCCGACTCCGATATCGTACACGAACGCGAAACTCGTTCCGAAACCCATGGACGCGACGTCCTCGAGTTCCAGGGCGACGAAGCTGGTGGGCTGGCTCTCCTGCACCACGACCGGCGACCCGTCCGGTCCCGGGGCAAGAACGCGGAACGTCCAACCGCCTTCCTCGGTAAGCACCATGAGTTGTCCGCTCGCATTCGCGGCGACCCATACGCGGTCTTGAGCCGCCCCGTCGTACAGGGGAAACGCCGGTCGGCGACTGAAATCGGACGCGTACGGAATTGCGCTTGCGTTCGCCGGCGACGTCACCAGAAAACCGTCCCTCCACGGAACGAGCTCGCTTTGGTCACTGGTGTTTGACGCTCGATCTTGCAGCACGCGGATCTCCGCTCCCTCATCGATCATCCCGTCGCAGTCCTCATCGATCTCATCGCAGGTCTCGGAGGCGCCAACGAACACCGTGCCGTCCAGGTCGTTGCAGTCGTTCCCACAGGGCACAGGGGGGAATCCGTCTTCGTCTCGGTCCAGGGTCGGTGCCACCTGCATGCACTCGCCGGCGAAGCAGCGGGTCTCGACGCACATGAACTCTTCGAGCTCGTTGCAGTCGATATCGAGAACGCACTCGCGACGGGGGCCTTCGGGGAGGGGAGCGGGATCTGGTGGCCCGTCCTCTCCGCAGCCCTCGAAGTTCGGTCCGGCGCCAAGAAGAAAGCCGAGCGCCACCGCCCATCCCATCAAGGTGCGCACTGGAGAACGATACAACGGACCTGTCCCGGCTGCAGCCTGCGGGCCATCGGGTATGGTTCGGCGTGCTGATCGCCCGGATCCGTCGGACCCTCGTCGACCGCGCCCTGGTGTCTTCCGGGGATCGGATCGTGAGCGCCTGCTCTCTCGGCCCCGATTCGGTGGCAATGACCCATGCGCTCTCGGCGCTGACCGCCGAACTCGGCTTTTCGTTGGTGGTGGCCTCCGTCGACCACGGGCTTCGAGCCGAAGCCGGCGAGGAAGTCGCCCGGGTGGGCGAACTCTGTGAACGGCTCCGGCTTCCCTTCCATCCGCTCCGCGTCCGCTTCGGTCCCGGCCCGTCCCTTCAGGCGGAAGCCCGGAATGCGCGCTACGGTGCATTGCTCGAACTCGCCGCAAGGATCCAGGCGCACCGGGTGGCGGTGGGCCACACGCAGGACGATCAGGCGGAGACGGTGCTCTGCCGACTGCTGCGCGGGGCGTCGTTGACGGGGCTCTCCGGGATCGATCCCCACCGCCCCGACGGAGTGATCCGACCGCTTATCGACTGTCGACGGGCCGAGGTCGAAGCGCACATCCGACACTTCGACCTCCCGTTCGTGGACGATCCGAGCAACCGTGACCGCCGGTTCCTGCGCGCTCGGGTTCGTCACCAGCACCTTCCTGCGCTCCTCGACGAAGATCCTCAGCTGGTCGCGCATCTCGCGTCGCTTGCCGACGACGCGCGCGGGACGCGGACCTTTCTCGTCGATGAAGCCCAGCACCTGCTCGATCGGGCAGGGGCATCGACCGGCACGCTCGATCTCGATGTGGCGATGAGCGCTCCGCCTCCGGTTCGTCGGGAGGCGCTCCGGCGCTTTCTGCATCTCGCCACGGGGAATGAACCCAATCGACCGCAGCGCGAAGCGGCGGAGCGACTTATGGTGCAGCGACGAGGAACCGTGCGGCTATCCGAGGGGTTTCTCCTGGGAGAACGCCAAGGAAAGCTCCACCTGGAACGAGGCTGATTGCACAGAAGTGAACGATTTCATCAAGGGTTTGCGACCGGGGGTTCCGCCGCTGGCGTTGGCCGAACCTCATGGACCGCCTATTTCGTCCGGCTGGCCGGCTTCCTGGTTGAAAAGTGCCCTTCGACGCTCGTTGTGAGAAAGTACGCCTCGCGACACCCCCGGGGGTCGACATGAGGTACAGCGACCCCACATGATTGAAGAGGCATAACCTCCATGCTAGACCAGCAATTCAACGAATCGGCCTGCGGCGCGGGCCCGCGCGTTCCGAGTCGGTCGCGTTTTCATCCTGCCTGCCCCTTCACGAGGTTCGAGTGAAACAGAGTCACAAGACTCTCCTACTGTGGGTCCTTCTCATCCTGATGTTCGTCGCCATCTACAACCTGGTGGCGGAGGGCGAGCAGCCGAAGACGGTGGCCTTCAGCGACTTCACCGCGGACGTGCAAAACGGTCGCGTCGACAAGGTCGAGATTCGTCCGCACAACAACAGTGCAGAGATCACGTTCTGGGTGCGACCGCAGGCGGACTCGGGGCCGCGGGAAAAGAAGATCACGACTGGCTTTGCGACCGAGGAGCTCATCGACGAACTCGGCGAGCACAGCGTCAATGTCCAGGTCCTGCCCGAGGATGAGAACGGACTGCTGACGAGCATTCTCATCACGTGGCTGCCGATGTTGTTGCTTCTCGGCCTGTTCATCTTTTTCATGCGCCAGCTTCAGTCCTCCGGCGGCAAGGCGATGAGCTTTGGAAAGTCCCGGGCGAAGCTCCTGAACGAGTCGCAAAACAAGGTCACCTTCGCAGACGTTGCGGGCATCGACGAAGCGAAAGACGAATGCGAAGAAATCATCGCGTTCCTCAAAGACCCAAAGAAGTTTCAGCGCCTCGGTGGGAGAATTCCGAAGGGCGTCCTGCTCGTCGGCGCGCCTGGCACTGGGAAGACGCTCCTGGCGCGCGCGATTGCGGGCGAAGCGGGGGTCCCGTTCTTCAGTATCTCGGGCTCGGACTTCGTGGAGATGTTCGTCGGCGTCGGTGCGTCTCGCGTGCGCGACCTGTTCGAGCAAGGCAAGAAGCAGGCGCCGTGCATCATCTTCATCGATGAGATCGACGCGGTGGGCCGCCATCGTGGCTCGGGCCTCGGCGGCGGTCACGACGAGCGCGAGCAGACCCTCAACCAGCTTCTCGTGGAGATGGACGGCTTCGAATCGACCGAGGGGGTGATCATCATCGCGGCCACCAACCGCCCCGACGTCCTCGACCCCGCCATCCTGCGTCCCGGACGGTTCGACCGACGCATCGTGGTGCCCCGACCCGACCTCAAGGGCCGCCTCGGTATCCTCATGGTGCACACCAAGAAGACTCCGCTCGCCCCCGACGTCGACCTGGAGATCATTGCCCGGGGCACTCCTGGCTTTTCCGGCGCGGACCTCGAGAACCTCGTCAACGAGGCAGCGCTCCTCGCGGCGCGGCTCGACAAAGACTACGTGTCGCTCGGCCACTTCGAGATGGCGAAGGACAAAGTGCTGATGGGCTCGGAGCGACGCTCGATGGTCATCAGCGACCGGGAGAAGCGCACCACCGCATGGCACGAAGCAGGGCACACGCTGGTCGCGATGAAGCTCGAAAACTGCGACCCGGTGCGGAAGGTGACGATCATTCCACGGGGTCCGGCGCTCGGGCTGACCCAGACCCTGCCGAAGGAAGACCGCCTCAACGACTCCAAGCAGCGGGCGACCGATTTCATTGCGATGGCGCTCGGAGGCCGAATTGCCGAAGAGATCAAGTTTGGTCAGCTGACCACCGGCGCGATGGACGACATCCGCAAGGCGACCAAGACCGCTCGTTCGATGGTCACCGAATGGGGCATGAGCTCGGCCCTTGGTCCGATCGCCTACGGGGATACCCAGGAGTCCGCGCTGTTCCAGTTTGGGCCGGCGGCGCGCCACAAGGACTACTCGGAGCACACCGCCCAGGAGATCGATGGCGAGGTGCGGCGCATCATTCAGGAGCAGTACGACCGGGCGCGAAAGCTCCTCGAGGAGAATGCCGACATCCTCGACCGCATCGCCGAGGCGCTCCTCGAGCGGGAAACCCTCGACACCGAGGAGCTCACCGCGCTGATGGCGGGCGAGCCGCTTCCCGAGCGCGAGAAGATTCTGGTTCCGACCTACGCCGAGAAGCAGCGGAAGGCGAAGGAAGGCAAGGACCGGAAGGCGTCGATCTTCCAGCCCCGGCCTCGAGAAGTCCCGTCGGGAAGCTGAGCGCTCAACCACCGTTCGATTTCGGGGGGCCTCCAATGGTGGGCCCCCTGCTTTCGTGTGATCTACCCTACGTTCTCTGGTCTTGCCCGGGATGCTGAGCGTTTCTGGCCACGTGGAGCTTTGGGGGGTGCTCAATGTCACCCCGGATTCGTTTAGCGACGGCGGCCGCTTCGTGGACCCGGATCGCGCCCTTCATCACGCCGAATCGCTCATCGGCGCGGGGGCCGAGGTCATCGACGTCGGAGGGGAGTCCTCTCGACCGGCGGGAAAGAGCTACGGGGCAGGGGCTTCGTTGGTGTCCCCGGCCGAGGAGCTCGCCCGGGTCTTGCCCCTCGTGGAGGGCCTTCGGGAGCGCTTCTCGGTGACGGTTTCTGTCGATACGGTGAAACCTTCGGTCGCAAAGGCCGCGCTTTCGGCGGGGGCCCGTATCATTAACGACGTGTCCACCCGTGCCGATCCCGAACTCCTTCACGCGGTCGCGTCCGCGGGGGGAACACTGGTGCGAATGCATAACCGGGGACGGGGAGAGATTTCCGGAGCGAACATTGCGTATCGGGATCTCCTGGGCGAGGTGTCGGAGGAGCTCCTCACCGAACGCGACCGGGCGCTGTCGGCGGGAATTCCGGCCGACCGGATTTGGCTTGACCCGGGGATCGGATTTGCGAAGACCGCGGCGCAATCGGCGGAGCTCATCGCTCGAACCGACGAACTCGCGGCGCTCGGCCATCCGCTTCTCGTCGGAGCTTCGCGGAAGTCCTTCATTGGAGCCCTCGCCCCCAATGCCGACGGCACGACGCCCGCACCCACGGAGCGTCTTGCGGGGAGCCTCGTGGCCCACCTCGTGGCGGCGGGGAAGGGTGCGCGTGCACTTCGCGTACACGATGTTGCCGAAATGCGGCAAGCTTTAGAGATGGTGAAGGGGCTCACCACCACAGGAGATAGAACCGCTCCGCGCGAGGCGCGATGAGCGATCTGCTCCGGTACATTCAGGAGTTCTTCGCCCGCGACGCGCTCCTCGTCATCCTCGACACCGCGGACATCGCACTCGTGGCGGCGATCGTGTACCGCGTGCTCCTCGCGGTGAAGGGCACGCGGGCGGTACAGATGGCGATCGGGCTTGCGCTCGTGTTCCTTGCCCATCAGCTCGCGGACAGCCTCAAGCTCATCACGCTCTGGACGATGCTTGACGCGGTGACCACCTATCTCGTGCTCATCATCGTCGTCATCTTTCAGAACGACATCCGCCGCGCCTTGATGCGGGTTGGCCGTCGTCCGCTGTTTCGCTTCGGGTCTGCCCGCGAGACCCACGTGCTCGAAGAAGTGGTCAAAGCGTGCACCAACCTCGCTCAGAAGCGGGTGGGCGCGCTGATCGTTTTCGAGCGCGACGCGGCGCTCGACGAGTTCATCGAACCCGGCACCGAACTGGACGCGGCGGTGAGCAAGGAGCTCCTCTTCAGCGTGTTTATCCCGAGCTACGAGAATCCGATGCACGATGGCGCGGTGATCATCCGGGAAGGGCGGATCATGCAGGCGGGCGCATTCCTTCCGCTGACCGCAAAGTCGGGCCTCGATCGAAGCATCGGCACCCGACATCGCGCCGCGATCGGCATCACCGAGGAGACCGATGCGGTGGCGGTGGTGGTGAGCGAAGAGCGCGGCAAGATCAGCATGTGTTATCCACCAGGCAACTTCGTCAAAGACCTCGAGCCCAACGCGTTTCGCGAGGCGCTGGTCGGTCTCTTTCACAGTCGGCCGAAGCCCAAACCCAAGCCGTCGAAGCGCGAAGCGTCCGAGAAAGTCGCGACCGCAGGGCCCGAAGTCGACAAACGAGAAGGACCTCCGTCGGGGATTAGTCCCGCGGTCGTGCCGGAGAAGGACTCGTGAAGGCGCCGGAGAAGGAACGGACCGACGGGTGGTTGAAGGACTTCATCAAGCACACGTTCACCGAGAACATCGGCCTCAAGCTCTTTTCGATTCTGGCGGCGCTTGTCTTGTTTTCGCTGGTTCGCGGCGGTGATGAGGCGGAAGGCTCCGGCGAGGCGCAGCAGACGGTCTTTGTCGACCTGCTCGCATCGGTTCCTCCGGGAAACTCGCCGAAGATCCTGGTGAGTGAAGTTCCGGCGCGCGTTCGGCTGACCCTGCAGGGAAGCCGGTTTGTGTTGAGCTCGCTCCGGCGGGAAGATCTCGAGTCGGTCCAGATCGACCTCACCGATAGCGAAAGCCCGTACTACTACTTCGACCCGAGCGACTTTCAGGTGCCACTCGGAATCTCGATCACCGAGATCACCCCGAACTCGATTCCCCTTCGCTGGGCCGATCGGATCGAGCGCCGCCTCCCGGTGGCTCCGCAGCTCTCCGGTGAGCCTGCGGAAGGTCTCCAGATCGAACAGCCGATTCAGATCGAACCAACCCGGGTCGTGCTTCGGGGTGCCAAGAACGAGATCGACCCGCTCGGCGACATCAAAACCGAGCCGATCGACGTGTCGAATCTCGGCGCCGATCGCCACACGCTGTCCATTCGGCTCGAGCGCCCGCCGCCCCACGTGACCTACGCCGGAGACGATTCAGTGGAGGTCACGCTCAATATCGTCCCGCTTCTCGAAGAGCGAACGTTCGAGAACCTCGCCATCGAAGTGGTGGGGCCGGGCGGGGACGTTCGCCCTCAACAGGTGGACGTCACCCTTGCGGGGCCCCCTGCGGTGGTCTCGGCGATCGACGAAACCAACCTGATCCCCTGGGTGGACGCTTCCGACCCTTCGCTCCAGGGCACCGTCGCGGCAGCGGTGCAGCTTCGAGGCGTGCCCGACGGCGTCCGAATGCTCGAGGTGGAGCCGGAGGATGTGTTTCTGTCGGTGCGTCGAGCGGGGGTTCCCTGAGCTGTCGGAGGCTATTTCTCGCCGGGAACCACGACCACGGGGATCGCAGAATCGCGGAGGACCGCTTCGGCGATGCTGCCGATGATCGCGCGGGCGAGGCCCGTTCGATTGTGGGTGCCCATGACGATCATCGTGGCTTCAGCGGTCCTTGCCCAGCTGACGATCTCGTTCGCCGGGTTGCCCACGCGCAGCTTTGGCGTCACGGGAACCCCCGGATCCCCGGCAAAAGCTTCGAGCTTCTCCTGCAGGCTGGCCCGGAGATGCTCCGGGAGCTTGTTCATCGGTGTCGGCTCCACGTAGAGTAGTTCGATGGATGCCCCCAGGTCGCTCGCGAGTTCGACCGCGGTTTCGAATGGTTTGCGAAACGGGGAAGCGAGATCGATGGGTACGAGGATGAGTTTGTTGGCCACGGCCCCGAAGGTAGCGAAGGCTGGCGGTCACGCCTACCCGTTCTCATTTCTGGTGGTTTCGGGCCGTTCCGTGCGAGGGCGTTTTGCGCGAGCGAGATCCTCTCGGGGCGCGCGAGTCTTTGCGAGTCGAGGCGGCGCGAGTCGAGGCGGTGCGAGTCGAGGCGGTGCGAGTCGAGGCGCTGGCTCGATGCGGGACGTTTGGCGTTCAGACCAGCGAAGCGAGGGGGCATGGGCGACACCGCACGACCGGTGAAGAATGACGGTCCGGGCGGGAAGTTCACGCGGGCCCTCATTCGGGATGTGCACGCGCTCGAGCGGATGCTTGCGACCCCAGGCCTCTTTGAGACGGGAAATCGGCGGATCGGGGCCGAACAGGAGATGTTTCTCGTCGATCCCTCGATGCGGCCCGCGCCGGTGGCCCTCGAGGTGATGAAGCAGATCGACGACCCGCGGCTGACCACCGAACTCGCAAAGTTCAATCTCGAGGCCAACGCCTCGCCTCGGGTCCTCGGGGGCACCTGTCTCAGCGAGCTTCATTGCGAACTCGACGAGCTGCTCTCGGTGGTGCGCGAGGGTGCCCGCTCCTGCGACGCGGAGGTGGTCCTCGCGGGGATTCTCCCGACCCTGCGCCAGCAGGATCTTAGCCTCGACAACATGACGCCGCTTCCCCGCTATCGGGAGCTGAACGACGCCATCGTGGCCGCGCGGGGCGATGACTTTCAGGTCACCATCAAAGGAACCGACGAGCTCCAGCTCACCCACAGCAACGTCATGCTCGAGGCGTGCAATACGAGCTTTCAAGTGCATTTTCAGGTGGCTCCGGACGAGTTCGCCCGGCTCTACAACGTCGCCCAGGTAGTGACCGCCCCGGTCCTTGCCGCGGCCGTCAATTCGCCGCTTCTTCTCGGCCATCGCCTGTGGGGCGAAACTCGAGTAGCGCTCTTTCTGTGGGCCGTCGATTCCCGTTCCGCCGCGCTCCAGGCCCGGAGCGCCCGGCCGCGGGTGAGCTTCGGCGACGCGTGGGTGCGCGAGTCGGTGCTCGAGATTTTCCAAGAGCAGATCTCACGGTTTCGGGCGGTGCTCCGCACCGACGACGTCGAAGATCCGATGGAGGTTCTCGAGGCGGGCGGAGTGCCGACCTTGCCCGCGCTTCGCTATCACAACGGCACGGTCTATCGGTGGAACCGCGCGTGTTATGGCATTTCGGACGGCAAGCCGCATCTTCGGATCGAAAACCGGGTCCTTCCCGCCGGGCCCACGGTGCTCGACGAGGTGGCCAACGCGTCGTTCTTCTTCGGTCTGATGAGCGGCATGCTCGGTGAACACACCGACATCACCACCGAGATCGGTTTTGACGATGCCAAGGCCAACTTCCTTGCGGCAGCGCGCCAAGGCCTGAAAGCCCAGTTCAGCTGGATCGGCGGCGAAACCAAGACCGCGGCCGAAGTGATCGCGAACCACCTCCTGCCGCTGGCCCGCGAAGGGCTGCTGTCGTCCAAGGTCGACGAGGCAGACGCCGATCGCTACCTCGACGTCATCGCCGCGCGGGTGCGCGAAAAGAAGACGGGCGCGTTCTGGCTGGTGCGGAGCCTCGCGGAGATGGACGAGAGCGCGAGCCAGGACATGCGCGAGCGAACGCTTACCGCGAAGATGCTCGAGCATCAGCAGGTGGGAAACCCCGTGCACGAATGGCCGCTCTGCGAGGCTTCGGGAGCGCACGACTGGCGCGAGAGCTACCGGACCGTCGGTCGTCTAATGTCCACCGACCTCTTTACCGTGCAGGCCGACGATGTGCTCGACCTCGCGGCGAGCGTGATGGACTGGGAGAGGCTTCGCTACATTCCGGTCGAAGACGATCAGGGCCGGCTTCAGGGGATCCTCAGCCACCGCACGCTTCTTCGCGCGCTGCTTCGTCGCGACGAGGCGGGAACCGAGATCGCGGTTCGCGATATCATGAAGACCGAGCTCTTCACCGCCACGCCCGAAACATCGACGCTCGAGGCGATGCATATGATGCAGCGGCACCGCGTAGGGGCGCTGCCGGTGGTCGAGCGAGAGCGACTCGTCGGCATCATCACCATGGGGGATCTGATCCGGCTATCGACCACTCTTCTCGAGCGCTACCTTCGCGACGAAGACTGAGGACGGGCGGCAGGGGAGCCCTGCACGAAGATCGTCGGTCAAGGTGTTGGCTCGATGATGGCCTCGATCCTGCAGCGGGTTGCCGTGAGAGAGAGGTAGGATGAGCGCCGCGCCGGGTCCACTGGCGGGTAGGGTACGATTTGATGTCAGTCCTTCGCGCGCAGGGTGTTAGCAAGATCTACCGAATGGGCGAGGTGGACGTTCATGCATTGAAGGGCGTCGACCTCGCGCTCGAAGAGGACGAGTTTCTCATTCTCCTCGGCGCCTCCGGCAGCGGAAAATCCACGCTTCTCAACATTCTCGGGGGTCTCGATAGTCCCTCGCACGGTCGGGTGTTCTACCGGGACACCGAGCTCACCGACGCGTCGGATGCGGAGCTCACCCGCTACCGGCGCGAGCACGTGGGCTTCGTATTCCAGTTCTACAACCTCATTCCTTCGCTGACGGCACGTGAAAACGTGGAGCTCGTGACCCAGATCGCGCGCTCGCCGATGCGCGCAAAAGATGCGCTGGCGCTCGTGGGACTCGAGGAACGAATCGACCACTTTCCGAGCCAGCTCTCCGGAGGAGAACAGCAGCGTGTCGCGATCGCTCGCGCCATCGCAAAGAACCCCGACGTTCTGATGTGCGACGAGCCGACCGGCGCGCTTGATTTTCGCACCGGCGTGCTCGTGTTGGAGGTGATCGAGCGCATCAACCGGGAGCTCGGCACCACCACCGCGGTGATCACCCACAATGCGCCGATCGCGGCGATGGCAGATCGGGTGATCACCTTGGCGGACGGGCGGATCGAATCGATTCAGGAGAACTCGAAGAAGGTCGCGGCCGCGGAGATACGCTGGTGATCCGTGCGCTCGATCGGAAACTGCTTCGTGACCTGCGTCGAATGACCGGGCAGCTCATTACGATCGGGCTCGTCGTCGCCGCGGGCATTGCCGCGTACGTTTCCCTTCGCGGCACCTACGCATCGCTTGAGTATTCGAAGGCGGCGTATTACGAGCGGAGCCGGTTCGCGGACGGATTTGCGTCACTCAAGCGAGCGCCGGAAGGGGTTCGCGAGCGGCTCCAGGCGGTGACTGGCGTAAGCGTCGTCGAGACCCAGATCGCAGAGGGGGCGCTCATTCCCCTCGAGAGCCTGACCGAACCCGCAACGGGTCTCGTGATCTCCATTCCCACCGACCAACCGCCGCTTCTCAATCGGATCGAGGTCACGCGAGGGCGCATGGTGCGCGAGGGGCGAGCGGACGAGGTGGTGGTGCTCGAGTCCTTCGCCACCGCGAACGACCTTGGCCCCGGCGATGCGCTTCCCGCGATCGTTAATGGAACGCGTCAGGAGCTCCGGATCGTGGGCACCGCGCTCTCGCCAGAGTATGTGTTTCCGCTCCCCGTCGCCGGGATGTTCGCCGACGAGGCGAAGTTCGCTGCGCTGTTCATGGATCGAACGGTCGTGGCGTCGGCGTTTGAGATGGACGGCGCATTCAACGCGGTGTCGTTCCGCATTCAGCCGGGTGCGTCGATCACCGAAGTGATCGATGGGATCGACCGCGTCCTTCTCCCGTACGGAGGCATCGGTGCGGTTCCGCGGGCGAAGCAGCCCTCCAACTACATTCTCGAAGGGGAGCTCCAGCAGCTTCAAGTGATGGCCACCGCGACCCCGTTGATCTTTCTCGGCGTGGCGGCGTTCCTGCTCAATGTAGTGCTTGCCCGGCTGGTGCTTCTTCAGCGGGGCCAGATCGCGGCGCTCAAGGCCCTCGGCTACCGGGACGCGAGCATCGCGCTTCACTACGTAAAGCTCGTGTCGGCGATCGTGCTCGTCGGCGCGGTGATCGGGCTTGCGGTAGGCGCGTGGCTTGGCCGCGAACTGACCGAGCTCTACACGCAGTACTTTCGGCTGCCGCTCCTCGACTATCGACTCGACGTCAATGTCGCCACGGTCGCGGTCGGGGTGTCGCTCCTTGCGGCGCTGGTGGGAGCGCTCGCATCGGCGCGGAGCATCATGCGGCTCCCTCCGGCGGAGGCGATGCGACCGCCAGCTCCGCTCAACTACGAGCGGAGCGTGCTCGAGCGGATGGGCCTCTACCGGTGGATCGGCCCCTCGTCCCGAATGGTGATCCGAGAGATCGAGCGTCGACCGCTCCGGCTCATCCTGTCGTCGCTGGGAATCGCGATGGCAGTGGCGGTCGTGGTGGTCGGCCGTTTTTCGACCGATGCGATCAACATGCTCATCGATTCCCAGTTCCACGAGTCATGGCGCGAAGACGTCACGCTGACGTTCCGGAACCCCGTGCCCGAACGAGATGCCCGAACGATCGCCGTCCTCCCCGGAGTTCGCCATCTCGAAGGACTTCGCGCGGTGCCAGTGCGCTTTCGGGTGGGCCACCGAGAGCGCGACAGCTCGCTGATCGGTTATCCCCTGGATTCGGAGTTTCGTCGGGTGCTCAACCGCGACCAGGAGGCCCAGCGAATTCCTGCCCGGGGCGTCATGTTGACCGAGACGCTCGCGGACATCCTCCAGGTGGGGATCGGCGATGACGTTGAAGTGCACCTTCAGGAGGGAGACCGGAGTCGGCACGTTCTTCGGGTGAGTGCGCTGGTGGACGAGTCCTTCGGGCTCCAGGGCCACATGAACATCGACGCGCTCGACCGGCTCCTGGGCCAGGAGCAGCTCATCTCGATGGCCCTCCTTCGCGTCGATCCGCTGCGCTACCCGCAGATCCAAGATCGCCTTCGCGATGTCCCCGAAGTCTCGGGAGTGACTCGCAAGCAGGCGCTGATCGATCAGTTTCGAACTCAGTCCGGCGATACGATGCTCATCTTCTCACTCATCGCCACGCTTTTTGCGGCAACGATCGCCATCGGTGTGGTCTACAACAACGCCCGGGTCGCGCTGTCGATGCGGAGCCGAGACCTCGCGAGCCTCCGGGTTCTTGGGTTTACTCGGGCCGAGATCTCGCAGGTGCTCATCGGCGAGCTCACGGTGCAGGTCGCGCTGGCGATTCCGCTTGGTTTGGCGATCGGCACCTGGATGGCGGAGGCCATGATGAACAGCCAGGACCCGGAACAGTACCGGCTCCCGACTGCGATCTCCGACCAGACCTACGCGTTTGCTGCGGTGGTCACATTGGTGGCAGGGGCCATCAGTGCGTTTCTCGTTCGGAGAAAGCTCGACCGACTGGACCTCATCGGAGTGCTCAAAACCCGCGAGTGAATATGGCGCAGGAACGAAAGAACGATCTCAAGAAACAGCTCGGCCGTTGGTTTCGGCGAGGGCTCTTTGCTCTCGCGCTGGTCGGTCTATTGGCGCTGGTGGTCCGAGCGTTTCTTCCGAAGCCCGTACCCGTGGATCTGGTGTCGGTGACGCGCGGCGACCTGCAGGTCACGGTCGACGAAGACGGTCGAAGTCGAGTGAAGGATCGCTACGTCGTAAGCGCTCCGCTCGCCGGCAATGTGGCCCGGCTCGAGCTTACCCCGGGTGACAGCGTGGAGGCGGGGGCGGTGCTCGCGCGCGTCGTTCCCATCGAGCCGCCGCTGATGGACTCTCGCTCCGTCGCGCAGGCGGAAGCGAGGGTTTCTGCAGCGCGCGCCGGGCAACGACAGGCGCGCTCGACGATCAGTCGGGCCCAGACCTCGCTCCGACACGCGTCCCAACAGCTGGCCCGTCAGCGAGGGCTGCAACAGGGCGGGGCGAGCAGCCAGGTCGCGCTCGAGGAGGCAGAACTTCGGGAGAGGACCCTTCGTGAAGACCTGACTTCAGCACGCTTCGCCGCCCAGGTCGCCGACTACGAACTTCAGGTCGCGGAGGCTTCGCTCCTGCGGCTCGATCGGCGTGCCGGATCGGACTCGAGCTCGGACGAACAGCTCGAAGTTGTCTCCCCGGTTTCCGGGAGGATTCTTCGGGTGTACCAGGAAAGTGAAGGAGTGGTGGCGGCCGGCGCGCCGCTGGTGGAGATCGGCGATCCCGCGGCCCTGGAGATCGTGGTGGACGTGCTGACCAGCGATGCGGTGGAGGTCGCTCCGGGGTCGCGGGTGAGGATTGACCGCTGGGGTGGGGACCGGGCCCTCGATGGCCGGGTACGAGTCATCGAGCCGTCGGCGTTCACGCGGCTCAGTGCCCTCGGGGTGGAGGAGCAACGCGTCAACGTAGTGATCGATATTCTCGATCCCCACGAACACTGGCGAGCGCTCGGCGATGGCTACCGGGTGGAGGCGCAGATCGTCGTGTTTCACGCAGAGGATGTGCTCCGGGTTCCGTCGAACGCGGTGTGGGCTGTGTACTTGGCGACCGAAGGGATCGCGGCGCTCCAGCCCGTCGAGATCGGACGGGACAATGGCCTCGAAACCGAAGTGGTCGGAGGCCTCGACGAAGGCGCCATGGTAGCGGCGCATCCGAGCGATGCGGTCCGCGATGGCGTGTCGATCGTCCGCCGCTAGCGATGGATCGGCGGGTTGGTGGCTCGCCTACGCGCAGGGGATGTTGAGCGTGCGAGTCGACGAGTCGCAGAGTCCACGCTGCGATACCTCGGGGCAGTCGCACAGGGCGCCGGTGCACGCGTCGGGGATCGGCCGGCACTCGACGGTCGACGAGGCTGGGAGCCCGGCGTCTGTGCCGCAGCACGTGCACTCGACCTCGCAGTATTCATCGGCGCCGCACGTCATGTTGCCGCACGCCACGGGCCCTCGCACTTCCGCATCCTCGGGATCACCCGCATCGACATCCGCGTCCTCGGTCCCCGAGTCGATGCGCCCGTCCCGGTTTCCCGCATCGACCGCGCCGTCGGCGGGGCCCGGTCCGGAGTTCGTCCGACTGCTCGAGCACGCGACGCCAACCCCAATAAACCCCGCCAACATCAGGAATCGAAGAAGCATGCGGAAACTCGAAGCACAACCCGTTCCCTTAACATTCTTAGAGAGATTGGCGGATTTCGCTCGTCCTTTGGGTCAATGTGAGCCAATTTGTGTCTTATTGGGTCACAGCGCTCCGAGGACCTCCTGGGTGTACCAGCGGAAGAAGCGCTCGGTCCCCTCCTCGACGCCTACCGTGGGGGCGTAACCCAGACGCTCTCGGGCACGGGCAATGTCGGCGAAGGTGTAAGGCACGTCGGCGGGGGCGAGGGGTTCGGGTCGAAGGTTGGTCTTTTTGCCAGCAAGCGCTTCGAGGAGCGCGATGAAATCGGCGAGAAGCACCGGGTCACCGTTTCCGAGATTGATGATCTGGTAACCGTCATCGAGTTCGGTTGCCGCGACGATGCCGTTCACGATGTCGCCGACATACGTCCAGTCCCGGTGAAGCTTGCCTTCGTTGTAGAGGGGGACCTCCCGCCCGGTGAAGATGTTGTCGAGGACTTTGTAGGGCATCATGTCGGGCCGACCGCGGGGGCCATACACCGTAAAGAACCGAAGCGC
Source organism: Myxococcota bacterium (assembly GCA_039187775.1). GTDB lineage: Bacteria > Myxococcota_A > Polyangia > Polyangiales > JBCCZL01 > JBCCZL01. Next base: position 1,203 of record JBCCZL010000150.1, on the reverse strand, counting down.
GGTGAATGCGAAGCGGTGGAGATGACAGTACGCGTGGCCAAGGAGCTCCGCGGCTCGCTTGCTTGCGGGGTAGGGTGCGAGGGGCCGATCGCAGGATTGGTCTTCGCGAAAGGGGATGTCTTTCGAGCGCCCGTACACGGAAGACGTCGACGCAAAGACGAACCGGCGACAGTCGTGCGTGCGGCAGGCCTCGAGAAGCTCGAGCGTCCCTCCGCAGTTGACATCGAGGTAAAGCCGAGGCTCGGCGACCGACGCGCGAACCCCCGCCATCGCCGCAAGGTGAATCACCGCATCGAAGTTGTGACGCGAGAACAGGTCGGCGATCAGCGAACCGTCTCGGAGGTCTCCTTCCAAGAGTTCGGCGCCCGCGTCTCGGACGGCTTCCGCGTTTCGGCGCTTCCTTTGAGGAGAGTAGTAGTCATTGAAGTTATCGATGCCGACGACGTGGTCGCCGCGGGCCTGGAGTGCCTCCGCGGTATGGCTCCCAATGAATCCCGCCGCGCCCGTGACCAGAATTGTCCGTGCCATCGCCACCTCTTCGGTCGAGACCGTACACGCTCCCCGAGGCTCCACCAATCGTCTCGCGTGCGCCGAGGCCGGCGGGCCCATAAGCTTGGAGGAAGCGCGAGTCGGGCCCGTGAGCTACTTCGAGACCTACAACAAGATGCGGCAGATGGGCGAGCATCAGCGACGCCCGACGGTGGTCCGCGGCGAACGTGCGACCACGGCCGCCTCGGAGGGCCCGTTCACTGATGGCTATGTGTGTGTGGGTTGTGGCCAGACCGCGGTGGTGGCGGATCGATGTCCGAGCTGCGGCGCCCCCACCGTTCCCGAGGACCTTTCCGGTTACGACTTGACTTCGGTCGTGGTCAGCGTCGAGGAGATGTCGCGAGTTCAAGGTCAGACGGTGTTGTGTAGCGGGGTCGCGCTGGTGGGCGCGGTGGTGTTGCTTGCGCTCTCTGCACTCGCGGGAGCGCTTTTGACGGAGGTCGGACAGCGGGTCGTCGCAGGTCTTTTCGTGGTCGCGGCCTTGGGTGGAGGAATCGAAGTTCTTCGGTGGTGGAGACGGCGTCGCTCGGCCATGAGGCGTGCCCGGGCGGTCGAACTCCGAGCGATTGGCGAGGTGGGTCCTGGGGTTCACCGAGTTCGCGGCCGGATCAGGGTTGTGCGGCCGATGTCCGATCCGGCCGATGTGGCGGCCAT
>JBCCZL010000149.1:0-17827 GCA_039187775.1 Myxococcota bacterium | reverse complement strand
CTGCCGGTCACGAGAATCTTCATGAAGCCGCGAGCCTAGCCCGCATCGGTCACCAGAGGTGATGGATCGCGTCCGAGAGTGCTGGATTCCTGCGGACCGGAAGACGTCGCAGCTGTACTCGACGTACCGCGAGGACGGCTGGAGGGAGAAGGCCGTGGGAAGGCGGCGCTTTCGGGCGCGAGCCACGCCGACGGGTGACCGATGCGGGCCAGCCCCCCGTTGTGGTGAAGCAAGCGTCGGAGCAAAGCGCGCGACGGCTCTCGTTCCCGACCTTGGGGGGATGGTTAGCCCTGGCTTGGGTCGTCGGCTGGAGCGGCCGAACGGGGAGCGGGTTGTGCGACGCTGCCCCGCGGGACGAGAAGCAGATGGTCGAGCCGAACCCGCACGCCTTCGGGAAGGCGAAGCGTGGCTTCGGATGCCGGATTACGGAGCGCGTCCGGCGCCACGTCGAAGCGAAGCTCCGTCCACTCGCCGTCGACCGGATGGCGTTGGGCCGGGTGTTCGCCGATGGATAGGTCGAAGGAGGTCGGCCGTCCCGAGTCCACGCGCTTGAGTCGGAGGAGGACCACCGTGCCTTGGGCCGCGCGGACGCGCTCCGAGACTCGAAGAGGAATTCGTACGTCTGCCGCTGTCGATTCGCACCACGTGCGTTGCCGATAGTTCCAATCGTGATGGACCGGACCGATCTCGCATTCGCCAAGCCCTGACGCATCCGATGCATGGGAGAAGTCGACCCCACCGATCAGTCCGCTTTCGATCGCCCGAAGCCGGACCAGCGACTCGCCGGCGTTCGACATTTCCGGTTCCTCCGCCGCCAGCGCGACGAGTCGGGGAGCCGCGCGGTCGTCGCCGAGCTGACCGAGGGCTCGAACCACATTGTTGCGAATGTTGCCGTGAGTCTCCCACTCCAGCATGGCGAAGAGCGGAGGAAAGGCCCGCGGGTCACCGATATTGCCGAGGGCGAGCGCGGCGAGGAGTCGGATTCGAAACTCCGGGAGGAGCGATAAGAGCGATTCGACCGCCCGCGGATCACGGATTCGTCCGAGCCAGCGCACCGCCTCTTCGCGCTCGAACTTGGTGGGAGCCACCCAGAGGGCGTCGATGAGCCCGGGCACCGCCGCCGGATCTCGGAGCCGACCGAGGGACACCGCCGCGCGGGCGCGAAGGTCCGGGTCTTCGGCGTACATCAGCGAACGGAGCGGCTCGGCCGCGCGCTCGTCGTACAGCCGTCCGAGGGCGATCGCCGCCTCGGCGGACACGAGGTCTTCCGACTCGGTCATCGCGGCAAACAGGGTCGCGCGCGCGTTCCGTGATCCCAACCGGCCGAGGATTCTCGCGGCCTCGAGGCGCCGTTCTTCCGGCGCGGAGGCTCGAAGGAGCAGGGCCTCGAGCGGTTCGAGGGCGCGGAGGTCGCCGAGCCGGCCCTGATCGAGTGCCCGAAGCTCGGGGTCGGCGATCTGGGGCGCGTGGGGTGGGCTCCGAAGCGCGTCGAGCCACGCGTAGATCTCGCCCTTGAGCCGCTCGAGGGTCTCCGCTTCCTGGTTGGCGAGGTTGTCCCGTTCCTTTGGATCGGATCGAAGGTCGTAGAGCTGAAAGAGATTAAACCGAAGATCGGCGATGAGCTTGTACGGCCAGTCGACGACCGCTCGTTTGTACGCGACAGCGCTGAACGCCGGGCCGACGCTTTCCCGGTCCGCCTCCTCGAACAGCGGCCGAAGGTCGTCGCCGCGCATCGACGGAGGCACCGGAAGCTCGGCCATCCCGAGGATCGTAGGGGCGAGGTCCACGACCTCGACCGGGGTCTCCACGCGCACTGGCTCGAGATCCGGTGCCGAGATTAGAAGCGGTACCCGGATCTGCTCATCGTAAAGCGTGGACCCGTGATAGACACCGCCGTGATCTCGGAACTCTTCGCCGTGATCCGAGGTCACCAACACGACGAGCTCTCGCCGCAGTCTCGCTTCCATGCCGGCGATCAGCCGCCCCAGCTCTTCGTCGACGTGGCGGATCTCGCTGTCGTAGCGATCGATGTCCGCCGTGCCGAAATCGGTGCGGCGATATGGCTCGTGGGCGTCAAAGTAGTGAACCCAAAAGAACGTGGGCGGCTCGCCTTCCCCCACCAGCCGCTCCGCTTCCGAGAGGACTTCGTCGGTCTTGGCCTCGGCGTCGTTGTCCCGATGTTCGTGCCGCTGAAACCCGAACGCCTCGTCGCGATATGCGGCGAGCCGCTCTCCTTCCGTGTGGAAGATGCCCCGCGTGTAGAACGCTGACGTCTGGTAGCCCGCGGCTTCGAGGCTTCGGGGAAGCGTGTCCATCGGGAGCTCGTTTCCCAGCTCCACCACTTCATGGGTGTACTCGCTCGTCATGAGCGAAGTCAGCGAGTAGCTCGAGTGGGGCGCTTGGGCGTACGCACGTTCGAATACCACCGCGTGTTCGGCGAGCCGGTCAAGGGTCGGAGAGGTCGGCCGCGGGTACCCGTGAAGACCCAGGTGGTCGGGGCGAAGGGCGTCGATGGTCACCAGCAGCACGTGAGCCCCGGGCCAGGTCGGAAGACCCGCGGCGCCACCCGCGCGACGGGCTTGCCGGAGTTGTCGGGCTCGGGCGATGGCCTCTTCCGTGGGCCCAGCTGCGTCCTGGTCCAGGGCGGGGGAGAGCGCAAGCATGATGGATCTCGACGTCGCAGCCCGCACATCGAACAGCCGCACTCGCACGTTCTGGTTGCTGCCGACCGTGGCAAAGTGGAGCGCTGCGGCACCGATGAGGGTGACCACGGAGACGGCGCGAAAGCGTGAGCTCCGGGTCCGCAAAAAATGTTCGGCCCGCCCGCCGATACTCGCGAATGTGATCCCAAGTGCCGCGGCAACAAACGCGGCGATCGCGAGAACGCCATGGAGGTACGCGTAGAGGTTCGGATAAAGGTGCTGATCGGCTTTGGTGGCGGCGAAGAAGATCAAGAAGAACGCCGCGGCGATTACGCGAACCACGACCACCTGGGCTCCCTGGGCGTAGATGTAGAGACGTCCAACCCCTGCAATCGCCGCGTAGCTCATTGCGGTGAGAAGCCCTCCAACGAGCAACCCGAGCGCCGGTGCGCCGGGTAGGGTGGAAGCGAACCCTCCCGAGAACAGCGCGCGCCCGACCCAGAACCAGAGCGGACTTGCGACGAGGGCCCCGGCGAGAGGCTTTAGCTGCAGCGCCCGGGATGCCGGTACGCTGCTCTTTCTAAGCGCGCGGTTCCACCCCCGCTGGAGGGCGAGGGCGAGGACCACGATGCACGCGCCGAGGGGGACTTGGGTGGCGAGCAGTCGCGCGAGGAGCCACGCTCGGTCTCCGGGCACCGGCACCCACAGCCAGGTGGCACCGAAGTCAGCGAGAGCCGTACACATCCCCGCCGCCGCCCCGATCGCCAAGGCTGCGTACCACGCATTCGCCCATTTCACTGTGCGTCGAAACCCTTCCCGAATCGCTGGGAAATGCCGGAGGCTGGACAGGCGCGCACGAGCGCGCTACACGACTCGTCGCTTTTGGGCGCCGTGGCCAAGTGGTAAGGCAGAGGTTTGCAAAACCTCCATTCGCCGGTTCGAATCCGGCCGGCGCCTCTGTTTCGTCCCTGAGGGATGCGTCGCGTCACGCACGCGATGGCTCCCCGATGTGTCGAGCCCCCGGGTATCGAACTCCCGCGTATCGAGGTCCCATGCATGGAGGTCCCATGCATGGAGGGCCTGCGTTTCGAGGCGCCGCCGTACCTCAGGTCGCTCACGCATCGCGAGTCGACCCGATTCGACTCGCTGCGCCCGAGTCTTTGGTGGGTGGCGCGTTCAACCCGCACCTCGACTGCCGTGACGATTGGTGCCCGCGGACCGGCGGAAGGAACGAGCGAAGGGCGTGAGCCGCGATTCGCGCGCGCGTTCATTTGCGCGCTTTGCCTCGCCGCGACTTGCCGCCGCCCACGATCTCTTCGATGCGAACTCCGAGCATGCGCCATGCTTCCGGATGAAACGCGTACGCCTCTTGGGTCTGTCGAATCGCGGTCTCGACGTCTGGACTCAGCTCGGTCTTCCTCGGCTTGACTCCTTCTTTCTTCAGGGAGGCGAGCGTTTCGCCAAGCTCGAGGAGCTCGTTGACATGGGTGATGAAATCGATCGGCTTCAGGGCTTTTCCGCGTCGCCCATCCTGGAGTTCCTTGACGAGCCGCCGTCGGCGCTTTTCGGTGCGGCCGTCGAGGCCTCGGTCGCCGGACCCGTCGGACAGAATGGTGTTGAGTTGGCGGGCGGCACGTCGCTTGGCGATCGCTTCGGGACTGCCCCGGCGAGTCTTGGCGGAAGAAGTCGATTTCTTTTGAGCCATTGGTGGCGCGGACCTGAGTGAGCGTTCTGGTGAAGTGTCCGGAGGAGTTTGCCGCATTGAGTCGCGGCCCAAGCCGACAGCTATAGCACACGTCACGGCGGGTCTTTGTGGATTGTGTGAGCGATTTTCATCGAGAGAAGGGCCGCCGCCGGTGGTTTTTCCTGTCCCGGAGTGCCCCAAAAAAGTCGGCCAGATAGCCGGAGATCGACGCGTTTTGCTGGGCTGGCTCCCCCGTGCCTTTGATGTCATGCTGCCGCGCGATGACATCGACGCAGTCAGAAATCGACGAGTCCTACAGCGTTTCCAACGAGTTTTTCCAGCTCTGGCTCGACGAGGGGATGCACTACACCTCGGCGAGCTACCTTACCGGCGACGAGACGCTCGAGCAGGCTCAGACCAACAAGTGCCGCATTCTCTACGAGTTCGCCGATATGAACCCCGACAAGCTGGTGCTCGACATCGGATGCGGCTGGGGTTCGAACCTCGAGTTCCTGTCATCACAGGGAGTCAAGCGGTCCCACGGGATTACGCTCTCATCGGCGCAGATCGATTGGATCAAGGAACGCAATCTTCCCAACGTCGAAGCCTGGTTGTGCGACTTCTACAAGTACGAGCCCAAAGAGCTTTACGATGCGCTCATTTCAATCGAAATGGTGGACCACGTTTGCTCGCCGGAGCAGTCGCGGGAGGGCAAAGCGATCGACCTCTATCGCGACTACTTCAAACGTTGTGCCTCGTTCTGCAAGCCCGGGGCACACTTCGGATTCCAGGCGATCCTTCGGAACCGAGTTCCGCGAACGCGAAAGGACCTCGAAGACCTCGCGTTCACGGCGGACATTATCTTCCCAGGTGGCCTTAATCCCCGTCTTGAAGAACTCGTGGCCGCCGTCAACCCGTACTGGGAGATCCTCGAGCTTCGAACCCAGCGCGAGTCCTACGGACGAACCACCCACGAGTGGCATACCCGGCTGAAGGCCAACGAAAAGACGATCCGGAACAAGTGGGGCGACAACGTGTACGAGGACTACGACCGTTACCTCGATACCTGTGTGCGCGCCTTCGCGAGCCACTGGTCGAGCGACGTCCAGTTCAAGCTGCGCAAGATCTGAATCGCGTTTCGGATGGCCCTTAGGTGAGCGGGCCTTCCTCGGGGCAAACTCGCGAGGAGCGGGGCGAACCACCGCATCGAATGGGCTGGCGGCCCATGGGGTTCCGGGAATACGAATACGCGGGTTTTTCAGGCTTCGTGGTGCGCTCTCGGCCCGGCTCCGGCTAGTCCTTGGCGCGAAGATGGGGGTCTGGTAGGACCCCCGCATGAGCCTCGACAGTTATAAGTCCCGCAGTACCATTAAAGTCCAAGGTCGCGAGATCGACCTCTTTCGTCTGGACGCCCTCAAGAGCGCCGGTTTTTCTGGGATCGATACCCTTCCGTATTCGATTCGGGTGCTTCTTGAAAACCAGCTTCGCTACGAGGACGGCAAGACCGTTCAGAAGTCGGACATCGAGGCGACGGCGAACTGGGATCCGGCGGCGGTTCCGTCGACGGAAATCGCCTTTCGGCCGAGTCGAGTGCTCCTTCAGGACTTCACCGGAGTGCCCGCCGTCGTCGACCTCGCCGCGATGCGCGAGGCCTTTGCCCGCATGGGCGGGGACCCGTCGCGGATCAACCCGCTCCAGCCCGCCGACTTGGTGATCGACCACTCGGTGCAGGTCGATAGCTACGGGCTGCTTCGCTCCTTCGAAGACAACGTGAAGCGCGAGTTCGAGCGCAACGGAGAGCGGTACCAGTTCCTCAAGTGGGGGCAGAGCGCGTTCTCCAACATGCGGGTGGTACCGCCCGGGACCGGCATCGTGCACCAGGTCAACCTCGAGTATCTCGCACCGGTGGTCTTTGACCGCGAGGTCGACGGCCGGAGCGTGGCGTATCCCGACTCCCTCGTGGGAACGGACTCGCACACCACGATGATCAACGGCCTTGGCGTGCTCGGCTGGGGAGTAGGCGGCATCGAGGCGGAAGCGGCGATGCTCGGCCAGCCGATCAGCATGCTTCTGCCGCAGGTCGTCGGGTTCAAGCTCCACGGCAAGCTCCGCGACGGCGCCACCGCCACCGACCTTGTGCTTACGGTGGTCCAAATGCTTCGGGAGCGCGGCGTGGTCGGAAAGTTCGTGGAGTTCTTCGGGGACGGACTCGACACCCTGTCGCTCGCGGACCGCGCGACGATCTCCAACATGGGACCGGAGTATGGCGCCACGATCGGCTTCTTTCCCGTCGACTCCGAGACGGTCAACTATCTTCGCTTTACCGGTCGCGACGCTGCGCTTTGCGAGCTCGTCGAGGGCTATCTCTCGGAGCAGGGCCTTTTCCGGACGACGGAGTCGCCGGACCCTCGGTTCACCGACACCCTGGAGCTCGATATGGGGGAAGTGGTTCCGAGTCTGGCCGGACCGAAGCGTCCTCAAGATCGGATCGCGCTGACCGACATGAAGCGGTCCTGGGGGCGAACCCTCGAGGCGCTCACCGGCGACGCCCAGCGTGACCAGACCGCGGAGGTAGAGCGAGACGGAGAGAAGTTTACGATCCGCGATGGCGCGGTGGTCATCGCCGCGATCACGAGCTGCACCAATACGTCGAATCCGCAGGTGATGCTCGGCGCGGGCCTGCTGGCTCGCAACGCTCGAGAGCGGGGCCTCAAGGTTCAGCCTTGGGTCAAGACTAGCCTCGCGCCTGGCTCGCAGGTGGTCACCGAATACCTCAAAGCCGCAGGCCTCATGGATGACCTCGAAGCACTCGGTTTCTTTCTTGTCGGCTATGGCTGTACCACGTGCATCGGCAACAGCGGGCCGCTCCATCCCGCGATCCACGAAGCCGTCGTGCAACACGACCTTACCGTGACCTCGGTGCTCAGCGGCAATCGAAACTTCGAGGGGCGAGTTCATCCTTTGACCAAAGCGAACTACCTGGCCTCGCCCCCGCTGGTCGCGGCCTACGCGATTGCGGGCACCACCAACATCGACTTCGAGACGGACCCGATCGGTCAGGATTCCAGTGGGACAGATGTGTTCCTGCGGGACATTTGGCCGAGCCAAGACTCGATCACCGAAACCCTCCGAAGCGCGGTCACCACGAAGCAGTTCGAGGAGCGCTACGGCGAAGTGTTCGTCGGCCCCGAGCAGTGGCGCGCGGTAGAGGTCCCGGAGGGCGATACCTTCGCATGGGAGGAGAAGAGCACGTACATCCGCAATCCGCCGTTCTTCGATGCGGTCGAGCCCGGCGATGCGCCGCCCCTCGCGGACATCGAGGGCGCGCGGTGCCTCGCGAAGCTGGGGGACAGCGTGACCACCGACCACATTTCGCCGGCCGGCTCGATCGCCAAGGACAGCCCGGCTGCGTCGTACCTTCGGGACAACGGCGTGGGTCCCCGCGACTTCAACAGCTACGGAAGTCGCCGAGGCAACCACGAAGTGATGATGCGAGGGACCTTTGCCAATATTCGCCTCCGAAATCAGCTGGCACCGGGAACCGAGGGCGGCTTTACGCGACACATCCCGAGCGGCGATGGGATGACGATCTACGACGCCTCGGTCCGCTACCGCGAGGAGAACGTTCCGCTCGTCGTGCTTGGCGGCAAGGAGTACGGGACCGGTTCATCTCGGGACTGGGCGGCCAAGGGCACGCTCCTGCTCGGCGTCAAGGCGGTGATCACCGAGAGCTACGAGCGAATTCATCGGTCGAATCTGATCGGCATGGGCGTGCTCCCGCTGGAGTTCGCCCCCGGCGATTCGCACGAGAGCCTCGGCCTGAACGGCGAGGAGACCTTTCACATCCGTGGAATCGCCGAGGGCCTGTCCCCTCGGAAGCGCCTTCAGGTGGAGGCCAACGACAAGAAGTTCGAGGTCGTGGTCCGACTCGATACCCCACAGGAAGTCGAGTACTACCAGCACGGCGGGATTCTCCAGTACGTGCTCCGACAGCTCGCCTCCTAGCCCGCATCGGTCACCAGAGGTGAGGGATCGTGTTCGAAAGTGCTGGATTCCCGCGGACCTCGGACTGGAAGACGCCGCAGCGCTACTCGACGTACCGCGAGGACGGCTGGAGGGAGAAGGCCGTGGGAAGCCGGTGCTTTCGGGCGCGAACCACGCCGATTGGTGACGATGCGGGCCAGCCTGGTGCGACAGGCGTCGTGGGGAGCCTGCTGTCGAGGTCTCTTCGGCGGGTTCGCCATCGGCAAAGGACGACTCCAATCCCGCCGGCGGTGGACGAGTCGACCTCCAGTGCCCCGGCGGTTTGGGCTGCGACGCCTGAGAGGGCTATTCGGAGATCGAGCGCGGGAACGGCCAGAGGCTTCGGATGCGGCTTGCGTACTCGTCGTACTGCGGACGTCGGGCCCGCATCCGCTTTTCGATCATGGGAATGCTGATCGTCACAAACAGAAGATGAATGAGTAGCGCCCCGGCGCCGGTCCACCAGTACGAAAGATCGTGGGCGAGGCTGAAGATGTAGAGGCCCCACCAAAATGTGATCTCGCCAAGGTAGTTCGGATGGCGGCACCGGCCCCAGAGTCCATGGGCGAGGAGGGCGGGTTTGTCGCCGGGCTCTCGCGTCTTTTGCTGCCGAATGAACTGCCGAAGCTGGCTGTCGGCGAAGCCCTCGAGCGCGATGCCGCTCCCCATGATCGTGAGTCCGACAAGGTCGAGGATGCCAAGATCCTGCGCTGGGCCCGGGCCGAAGATCGCGAAGAGAGGGAGGCATCCGAGAAACACAAGCACCGTGGGCATGAGATGAATGCCCGTGAGATTCACGAAAAAAAACAGTTTTCCGTGTTTCTTTCGGAGGGCGTCATAGCGCCAGTCCTCGTGGTCGAGACCGCTCCATCCGGAGTAGAAGTTGTACGTCAGCCGAACTCCCCAGGCTCCCACGAGCGCGCTGACGACGATGGCTCGGCCGGGAACCTCCGGGACCGTGAGGAGCCAGAGTCCGGCGGCGATGACGATTGGAGCGAGGCTCCAGTACGGATCGTAGATGCTTGCGTTTCTAAGAGCGGCCCCGACAAAGAAGACCAGGAGGGTCGCCGCCACATCCGCGACCGCGAAGTCGTAGAGCATCGACCCGAAAGGCTCCGCGTAGACCACCCCCACCGCGACGGCAGTGGCAACCACGTACGCCGCGAGCGAAAGCACGAGGGATGTGGTCCGGTTGGGCGTTCGAAAGTTGGTCATCCGCCTGGCGCTCTATGGCGAGTTCCGCGCTGGGAAGCAAGGGTCAATCCATCTGCCCGAAAAGCCTTGATCTCTCGAGGGGGCCTCGCGGCTCGAGGGATCGGTCGAAGGCGTGAGCCGCCGGGGGGAGGGTCAGTTCCAGGGATTGAGGAGGTCGTTCGGTCGGTTTCGGGCGCGTGTGCCCTGGCCGTAGCCCCGGGCGTAGTTTCGGGCCCGCGCCGATGCCCCTCGGGGGTGTTGAGCCCGCTGGGCGGAGCGGCCGTTGCCGGGCGCGCAGGTGAGGCGGAGCTCGAAAGACTCGAAGGTCCCGATATCGATTTCAGCCGTGTCTCGAACCGTGACCTTCCACTCCCCCCGGCCGTTGACCGACTCCATGTTGCGAAGGCCGCGGGTTCGGCCGAGCTGGTAGGTGCGATTGAGGTTGTTGCGAGCGCCGCCGTTGTAGCGGTGAACGGTGCCGACCTGTCCGCTCGGGGCTTCGAGGCGGACAATGAGGTCTCCGACGTAGCTGTGGCGAATCTGGAGGTCGAGTTCGAGGTCGTCCACCACGCAGTCCTCCTGAACCGTCGCGCTCTGGGAGACCGTTGTGTAGTCCCGAATCGGCTGCGGGTCGTTTGAACTCACAGTGATCGTGCGGGGGCCGGCGGCGAGGAGATCGGCGTGGAGCACCATGTCGGGCGCGGCGGGAAGGCCGATCACTCGGGCCACTTGATAGCCGGCGAGCTCGACCTCGAAGGTTTGAGCTTCGGGGTCGCCGACGAACACGTCGGGCAACATGAACATCGCTGGGGTGGTCCCGAGCACCTGACCATCCGTGGTGCGCACGGTCGCCCCGCTCGGGTTGGAGGTGAGGGTGACCGCGACCGGCTGCTGGGTCCCTGCACCGGCGCCATGGGTTTCCTTGCTGTCCGGGGCGAGCACCAGGGTGTAGGCGAGCGCTTCGGTGGACGCGAGAGAACCGACCCGCACCGCGTAGCGCCCGGGCTTGCTGATCTGGACGTGAGGCACGAGACCGGTGTTTTCATCGGCGTCGCAGAACACTTCGTCCTCCCTCTCGACCACCAGGGTCAGCGGACCGTCCTCCGACCGGACGCTGATCCCGTACTTGCCGACTTCGCGAACCTCAACCAGGTGATCCGCAGATGCCGGATCGACGAATCCTGCGCACCCCGGCGCGTATTCAAGCGCTGCGGTGGTGGGGTGGGTCTGGCCGGTCAGGGTGGCCTCGGGAGTCTCCGAGGAGAGGGTGAGCTGGCTGTACCGAGCGGCTTCCTCACCGCAGCCGAACAACCCGGAAAGAAGGACGAGGAATAAGGGCAAGGGCCTCATGCGGCGGTCTCCTTTCCGGGGTTCTCTCCTGGGTCCTTTCGATGACTTCCGGCTCGGGAGCCACGGTTCTTTGAGGAGCGCTCGAACTGCCCGCGTCGGTTTTCCGGCCGTGCGATCGCGGCCGCGCGTTCGGGAAGTCGAAGGAGCAAGATTCCAAGCAGGTAAAGGCCGAGCGCGGCGAGAAGGAGCCAGAGCCGCATCGAACGGCCGACGCGCTCCGACTCCACATTTGCAAGAATCTCTGCCGGCGTCTCGAGTACCGAGCCACCGCCGACATCGGCCCACGCCTGGGCCATCACTTCATCGACCCCGAACGTTCGAAGTTCCGCTGGATAAGAGGCGTCCGCCGCGACCGCCGCCGTGGGCTCGGGATCGGAGAGCTGCCGGCCGGTGACGAGAAAACCTTCGTCCACATGGACCAGCGCTTGAAAGACGCCCGGGCCCACCGGTTCGAGCTCAAGGGCTTCGCCGGGATCGGTGGGCGCCCGATAAAGCAGTACTTCCGGACCGACTTCGGCATCGAGCGACGGCGCGAGCACGGTGACCCGCTGCATCCCCGGGTTGCGAAACACCGGATCGGTTCGAAGCTCGATCGGATCGACGGTCCGGGTTCGAAGCATCGACCACGCGACTTGAGACCACAGGGTTCGAAAGCCTTCCCAGCCTCGCCATTCGTTGGCCCAGCCGCCGGTGCTCGCGGAGGTAAACGTCGCAACCTGGCCGAGGCCCTGATGCCAGTGGGCGAGGAGCGGGCCGCGGTCCGACGATGAAAGGATGGTGTCTGCGCCGGGCTTGATGCTGGCGAGCGCGTGGCCGAGGAGTGGAGGCCCCGCGGCGAAGTCGAGGTCGCGAACCATCCGGTGGGTGGTTACGACGCTCGGTCGAAAACTCACCTGCCGATGGGCTGGGGGCTGCCGATATTGGGCTTCGCGGACAAAGATGGCGGGGAGAGAACCCGGGTTTCGCGTCACGTGGTATCGGCCCCGGCCGATCGACGCAATTTGCGCCATGAGCGGCGAGTAGTCGCCCAAGGTGATGGTGCTGATGCTGATTCCGCGCGACGCCACGGCGGAGGCCGCGGCGAGCGCCGGGCCTTCGTCCGAGTGACCGTCGCTCAATAGAATCACATGATGAATGTAGCGAGGATCGTCGCTCATGATCCCACCGGCAGAGCTCAGCGCGGCGGCGATGTTGGTGCCCCCGCCCGCGGTGATCCGCCCAATGAAGTCTTCGGCCGCGTCCCCCGCTTCGTCGACGCCGGTGGGCGCCATCACGTGGTCGGCTCCTCCGGAAAACGCCACCGTTCCGACCCGTGCGTCGCTTCGAAGTGCGTTGACCGCGGCGATGCCCGCGGCCCGGGCTTGCGAAATCGGGCGGCCGTCCATGCTCGAGGAGCGGTCGATGGCGAGCACGAGCTCGAGCGGCCGAGGCTCGGGAATCGCCGGCGGGCGACGCACCGGCTCGATCTCTCGAAGGATCACCGGGTTTCGGCGGATCGCGTTTTGGCCCGAGACGATCACTAGGCCGCCGCCGAGCTGCTCGACATAGTTTCGAATCGTCTGCTGGCGCTCCTCGCTGAGATTCGTGAGCTTCACCTCGTCGATGATCACCAGGCCATACGGATCGAGGGCCCCGAGCGACGTTGGCGCATCCGCTACGGTGGCGCGGTCGACGCGAAAGTGCGCATCCTCGAGGACCGTGGAAAGCACCGGGGTCGACGCGTTGACTTCGTTGATGAGGAGCACCCGCGGGCGGGTGAGCACGCGGACCATCGTACGGTGGCGGTTGTTTTCGTCGATGCGGTCACCCGCGGCTTCGCCGGCCACCGTGAGCGCGTAGACGCCTTCCTGTTCGGGAAAGGTAAGCTCCACCCGGTGCGCGCTGTGGCCCGGAGTCGCTCGGACCTCGGCCTCCGTCGGTTCCCCCGGACCCACCGCGATGCGAAGCTTCGCGTCGACTTCGCGGGCGCTGAAGAGGGTGACCCCCACATCGAGCGTTTCGCCGGCGCGGACCAGGCGAGGGACTTCCACGTCGCCCACCGCGATTTGGTCGACGGGAGGGTCGCTTCCGATCGGCAGGATCGACACTTCGACACCCCGCTGACGGGCTGCATCGATGGAGGCGCGGACGTCTTGCCCTGGGTCTCGAGCGTCGGTCGCAAGGAGGACGCGATGCACCCGGTCCCGCGGCAAGGTCGCGACGGCGGTTTGAATCTGACCCGCGAGATCGGGGCTTCTCGCATCGCTGCCGAAGGGCTGGGCTTCGGCAATCACCGCGTCCTGTTGGAGGGCTGGAAGCTGTCCCCTCAGTGTGGCGCGTTCTTCGGGCGCGATGCTTTCCGAGCTGTCGACCACGAGACCGACGGCGAGATTGTCAGTGGGCCACACAAGCCGGAGGTCCGCGATGGCGAGGACCACCAATGCCACCGCGAGGGCACGGGTGAATAAGGTGATCAGCCGGCGCCCTCGGGACTGCGGATAGTGGCTGCGAAATATCGAGACCGCGATGACGACCGCCACCAGGAGTCCAACGAGCGCCCAGGGCGTCCCGATGCTGATCGACGGCATCAGGCGAGCTTCCCGCGGTGAAGGAGGAACCACTCGGCGGCCATGAGAAACAGGAGACCGGCCGCGAGCAGAACGAACAGCGGCGGCAGCGCATCGGTTCCCCGCGGCGCGATGCTCGGTGCGGGGGCCGGGATCGGGCCCCGCGGTGGCGCGAACGCGAAGGCCCGCTCGCCCACGTGATAGATGCCTGCTTCTCGGGTGTCGTCGATCGCGCCGCCTCGCGGAACGAGGGCTTCTTCCTCGGGGTCGAGCACGGTTTGGTCATTGGCTGCCCGGAGCGGGCTTCCCGGATGGGCGGCAAAGGGAAGGGCGCTATCGGTTCCGCGGAGCCATTGGATGCTGTGGTGCATCATCAGCGGAAACGCGATTCGGCCCGGAAGATCGCTCTCCTGAAACGCAAAGCCGCTGACCACGGTGCGCCGGCCGCGCTCTTCCCGCGCGGTGATGAGGGAGTGCCGCCCACTTCGGCAGAGCACTCGGTCGGTGGCCGCGGTCTCGACCGCCCGAGCCCGGAGCACCTGCACCGTGTCGAGGCGCACGCCTCCGAGCGCGGGATGGCTTGCAAGCGTCGCACTCACTTCTGGACCGTTTAGCGCCTCACCGGCGCCGATTCCCTGGGCGCCGGGAGCCGCGATCACAAAGACTCCCGGGTGAGGAAGCGGTTCGTCGGGAACCACGCGGTCGAGGATGAGCACATCATGCTCGAGGAGCGCGTCGGTGCTGAGCGAGCGAAGCCCGCCCGCATCGACGAGATCGACATCGAGCGCCGAGTGAGCGGCCAGGACCTGCTCGAGGTATTGGTTGCCGGGACTCACCAGGAGCACTCGAGTGCGTCCGAGGGCCGGAGCGACGGCAAAATGCCGGTCGTCGCTCGTGAGGGCATCGGTGCTCCCCGCGATCTCGATGTCCTGAAGCTCGGCGGTGACTTCGCCCTGCGCGCTCGAAAACCCCTGGGCGGCAAACCGAAGGCGCTGCCCGGGCTCGAGGTTCAGCGGCTGGTCAAAAATGACGACCTCGCGGTCACGAACCAGAAGGCGCGCGGTCGCGCTCGAGCCAGCGTAAGACGTGACCTCGACGTGCACCGTGTACTCCCCCACCGCGGTGGGCGTTCGGCGGGTGGCGAGCGCCGTCACCGCCACCGTGTCGGCGGTCGCGCCGACGGGAATCAACACCGAAGGCACCTCGGTTCGAAGGCCGGGAGCCCGATCGGCAAAGATGAGGATCTGGCCGGTGCCACCGCTGTGCGCGATCACTTGCTCGGCGAGCGCGGTGGCCGCATCGAGGTCCGCCGGCCCATCGTCGGTGGAAAAGTCCCGGAGCGCAGGCTCCGCGTCCGCGTCATCGCCGGTGAGCGGTAGGAGGACCGACGGTCGGATGCCGGCGCGAATGACCGCCACCTGTCCCGAGCTGGTGGCCCGACCGACCCACGCCTTCGCCTGTTCGATCGCTCGGTCCGCGCGGCGAAGGCCGTCCTCCTCGGCACCCATCGTTTGGTCCGCACTGACGACAATCACGGTGGTCCCCCGAACCCCGTCGCCGAAGCGCGGTCCGGCGGCGACGAGGAGCAGCAAGAGGGCGATGAGCAGGCTAAACAGGAGGGACCAAAAGGGGATCCGCGTCGCCTGGAGGGTCCGCGGTTTTGACCGCTCCATCGCGCGAAGCCAAAAGTCGACGTTGGAGACGAGCTGCGAGCGCGGCGTCCGCCGGAGGAGATAAAGCAAGAACACCGTGACGAGTAGTACCCCCGCCCCGATTGCGACGACGGTCCATGAGAGAAACGCGAGGCTCACGGCGTCGCTCCGGTGCCGAGCCGGGCGTCAAGTTCGGGCCGACCGATGACTTTGCGAACCAAGTCGTCGGTGCTGAGCTCAACCGGGGCTTCGGTCAGGCGACCGCCGAGCCGCTGGACGAGGCTTCGGAGCTCATCCGTATGCTCCTGCACGATCTGCTGATACGCCTCGAGAAGCTCTCGGCCAACGCGAATGCGAACCCGCTGGTCACGCTCCGCGTCGAAGAGTTCGAGCTCCCCCTTGAAGTCGGGGGTGTCGTCTTCGGCGCAGGTTACGCGGAGGACCGTGAGCTGATGGCCGAGGCCCGCGAGGACGCGGAAGCCCTCCTCCCATCCTTCGGTCGCCATAAGATCACTGATCACGATCACGCTGCCGCGGCCTCGATGTTGGGTCGCGAAGGCGCGAACCGCGTCTTCGAAGCTCGTCTCGCCCTTGGTTTCCCGGTCGATGAGATAGCGCTCGAGTTCGACGACGCGGTTGGTCGACCGAAAGGAACGACCGCTCGACTGCAGCGTCGATGAAAAGGACAGGACCTGGACCGCATCGAACTGCTTCATGCCCAGGTATGCGAACGCCGCCGTCAGTCGCTTGGCGACATCGGTTTTCGGAGGCTCGCCGCGGGTCATCGATGCGGAGACATCGCAGAGCAGATAGATGCGGGCGTCGCGCTCTTCCTCGAACTGTCGGATCGAGAGTTGCCGATGCCGCGCGAAGGCCTTCCAGTCGATGTGCCGAACGTCGTCGCCCGGAACGTAGTGGCGATGGTCCGCAAACTCGAGGCCGCTCGCGAGCACTGGGGAGCGGTGGCTGCCCTGGCGCGAGGCGGTCGAACGGGCGCGCACGACCAGCCGAAGCCGGTCGAGAAGGCGTTGCGTCGCCCGGTCGAGAAGTTTCATCCTTTCGGGACCTTGAGCTCTTGCAGGATCTGGCCGATCAGGGTGTCTGGAGTCGCCTCGTCCGCGATGCCATCGAAGTTGAGAATGATGCGGTGCCGAAGGCAGGGGTACGCCGCGCGCTGAATGTCCTCGACCGCAACGTTCATTCGGCCGTCGAGGAGCGCGAAGAACTTGCCGACAAGCGTGAGCGCCTGGGCCGCGCGGGGACTTGCGCCGCAGTGGACGTAACGCTTGACCGCAGCGGGCGCCGCTTCGTAACTGGCGTGAGTGGCGAACACCAGGCGTACTGCGTACTGCGTGACGAAGTCGGCGACCGGCATTTGACGAATCGTGCGCCCGGCCGACACGAGGGCATCGCCGTCGGCGACCGGTTGAAGGTCCGCTTCTTCGTTCCCGGTGGTTCGACTGACGATGTCGAAGACGTCGGCCTCCGAAGGAAAGCGGACGAGGAGCTTCATGAGAAAGCGGTCGAGCTGAGCTTCAGGAAGCGGGTAGGTGCCTTCGTTATCGATCGGGTTTTGCGTAGCGACGACGAAGAACGGGGGGTCGAGGGTGTAGGTGTCGTTGCCGAGGCTTACCTGTCGCTCCTGCATCGCCTCGAGGAGCGCGGACTGCGTTTTTGGCGACGCCCGGTTGATCTCGTCGGCTAGGATCACGTTGGAGAAGAGCGGGCCCTTTTGGAGCGACATCGTGGGACGGCCCTGATTGTCCATCGTCACGATGTGGGTCCCGAGGATGTCTGCCGGCATGAGGTCGGGTGTGAACTGAATGCGACTGAAGCGGAGGCTCACCGCGTCCGCGAGACTGCGGGCGAGGAGGGTCTTGCCGACGCCGGGGACGCCTTCCATCAAACAGTTCCCGCCAAGGAGTAGGCCCGCAGTGAGGCACGCGATGGTGTCGCCCTGTCCGACGACCCGACGACCCACCTGTTCGGTGATGTCGCGGCAAAGCGAACGCACACTGTCGAAGGGATTGAGCACCCGTACCTGATTCGAATCCATCCTACTCTCCGTCCTCTGTCGTCGCTCGAGAAGTTGTCGCGCCCTCGCCTCGAAGTAGACGCATATAGCGCCGCACATATGCCCGGAGGGATGCTGGGATCTCGTCGTTTTGGCCGAGCGCTCCGCCCCCCGCTTCGACATTTTCGACGAGCTGGCCATTGGCGGCCGGTGCGCTCAGATCTTCGATGCCGCCGACCCTCATGCGACCGCTTCCCTGACCTTGGCCCATGCCGGGGATAAAGCCGCGGTGGGGAGCCCCGTTCTCCAGCTCCGCCGACTGATCCGGCTGGGTTCCGGGGTCCACGTTGGGCGGAGCTTCGGGGGTGCCGGCATTAAACGCACCGGTTCCTGTCGCTCCGCCGCTTCCGCTGCCCCAACTGTTGGTCGGGCGTCCGTTGCCGGGGCTATTAGAGTTCCCGCCCTGTCCCTGACCTTGTCCCTGGCCTTGGCCCTGACCCTGACCCTGACCTTGTCCCTGACCCTGACCTTGTCCCTGACCCTGACCCTGACCTTGTCCCTGACCTTGTCCCTGTCCCTGTCCCTGACCTTGGCCTTGGCCTTGGCCCTGACCTTGTCCCTGGCCTTGGCCCTGACCCTGTCCCTGACCCTGACCTTGTCCCTGTCCCTGACCTTGGCCTTGGCCCTGACCCTGACCCTGACCCTGACCCTGTCCCTGCTGG
>JBCCZL010000148.1:0-17838 GCA_039187775.1 Myxococcota bacterium | reverse complement strand
GAGAGCTGGCGGCCGCGCTTCGACTACATGACCTGCGACAGCCTCACCGACGACAACGAAGATTGCGACGTAGCGACGCGCGATTTCGCCGAGGACTATGAGTCGGGCGAGCTCTACCACTTTTCGTTCGTGACGCAGGAGCTCCTGTCGCCCGGGGAGGTGATGGATCCGTTCTCTGGTCGGATGACCCAGTGGTGCACCTCGATCTTCGGCGATGCTCCGAACTGCACCTCGCACGCGGCGTTTGTCCGCACGAGCTTCCTCAAGGTGTCCGACACCCGTGAATACGTTCCGACCAACTGGGTGGACGAGCGCTTTGACCGCGCCGGCTACTTCCGGAACGAGCGGCAGACTTGGGATCGGTCCCTCGACGTCAACGACCCCGCCTACTTCGGCACCGACTTCCTCAACTACAACCTGAACCGCCACAACATCTGGCGGGACTGGTACGAGGACGGCGACGGCCCGGTCGAAGACCGACCCACCCCGTACGCCGACCGCCGGGTTCGGCAGATCGTTTGGTACTCGACCACCGACATGCCGGCTCACTTGATGAAGCCGAACTTCGAGATCGCGGGGACCTGGAACGAGGTCCTGATGCAGACGGTGCGAAACGCGCGGAACGAGCCGGTGCCGCGATACGCGCGCCAGGCCTGCCAGGTCGCGGACCCGGATGCGTATTGCTACTGCCAGCTTGATGCGGCGGGCAACTCCGTCCTCCCGGACACGAATGGCGACGGCATTGGGGACTGCGCGGGCCGCTACGACGTGTTCGAGACCCCCGACGATGCGCGCAACCGACTGGTGAGCGGCGAGCCCTACGACTGCCACGTGCAGATTCCCTCGGGCGCCGAGCCGAACTACAACGACGATCTGGTCGCGCGGAGCCTCAGCGACGAGACCTACAACGACTGGTTCGACGCCGAGTTCGTCGGAAGCGAGTGCGTGAACATCCTCCGCTCGAACACCTGCAACATGAAGTCGATCGCCGAGGCCGAGGCCGTCGACGACGAGGGAGTGACCCTGCGGGAGCTCATGCTCAACTGCCAGGAACGAGGCGACGCCCGCTTCAAGTTCATGAGCTACGTGAGTCAGCCCGGCACCGGGTTCCTCGGCATTGCGACCCTTCGCGGCGACCCCGTCACCGGCGAGATCATTGTCGGCGACGCCAACATTGGCGGCCCGGCCCTCGACAGCTACCGCACCTCGGCGCTTCAGCAGTACGACGTGCTGAACGGCAACCTCACCGACGAGGAGATCCTCACCGGTGAGGACGTCCGCAGCTATCTCGAGACCACCAACTCGGTGCAGCTTCCGGCGCCCCCGCGCGTCGATTTTTCGACCCTCAACGTCGCCGGAAACGCGGCGCCGGACGAGCTGACGCAGATCGACCAGCACATGGACCGAATCATGGAGCGGGTAGAGCGGCTTCAGGGTCCCGAGGGTCGAAACGCGGTGTACAGCGACCGTCTACAGATGCTCGCGGGTACCGAGATCGAGCGGCGGCTCATGGAGAACATGGAGACCTACGCACTCGCGGGTTACTCCCGCCTTCCCCGGAACACCACGGGCGCCGACGTGACGGAAACCATCCTCGACCAGGTGTCGCCCTTCCGGATCAGCGCGACCGAGCGCCTCAATCGCTTCGACGAGCTCGAGCGAGATGTCGCGAGCGCCAATGTGTTGATGCCCAACGAGTACGTGGACGATTCGGTGACCCACTTCGTCACCGAGCGCCAGGGCTGGCAGCGCGCCCGGCTCGAGTTCGAGCTCAACCGAATGCTCTACTGGGAGACCCAGCTCCACGAGATGGGTCACTGCATGGGCCTCCGGCACCAGTTCCACGGCAGCTCGGACAGCAACCAGTACGGAGACGACTACTACTACATCAACGAGCAGATTCCGATTCCGGACGCTCGCGACTTCGACCTCGATGGCACCCCGGGGCTGAGCTCGACCGAGCAGTCGGCGTTCGAGGAGGCCTACGGCGAAGCGCGCTCGCAGCGCGAGCTTGCGGGCATCGACCGATGGATGAACTCGTCGACGATGGAATACATGCCCGAGTGGTACGAGCGGAGCCGCCAGGGCCGCTACGACTACCACGCCATCGGCCTCGGTTACGGGGATATTGTCGAGGTCTACGACAACCAGTCGGGTATCGCGGTGGAGGACATCAATCCGACCAACACGCCGCGGATCTTCGCTCGCTACTATCAGGGCGGCGAGCCGTGTCAGACCGATGCGGAGTGCCCCTACAGCGAGAGCGGTTCGCGAGCGGCGGACCTCATCGACGGCAACCGTGCCTCAGGCCTCATCCAGTCGTGTGGGCCCCGGGCGGACGACCTGAGCGCGAGCATCTGCTCGAACTTTACCGATGACTCTGCGGCTCTGCTCGGTGAGCCTGGGGTCGCGGTGACGCCGACGCACACTCCCGTAGAGTACAAGTTCTGCACCGACGAGCGGGCGACCGGCCTCACCAGCAACATTGGCTCGATCGGGAACTGCAACCGGTTCGATGAGGGCGCGAGCTACCGCGAGATCGTACAGAACATCGCCGATCGCTACGACCGAATGTACCTCTGGACCAACTTCCGGCGGTACCGGAGCAGCTACGACATCGGCGGCTACATCTTCAACCAGCTGATCGCGCGTCGGCTCATCATTCTCCAGAACATCTGGAACAACCTGGCCTTCCGTTACACCACAGAGCCGGAGTTCCGGAACGAAGAAGGCGCCTTCGGCTTCTACGACCAGTTCTTCGCGAGCGCCGATATCGTCAACTTCTACTCGCGGATCCTCGCGCAGCCGAACGTCGGCGGTTATCGCTGGAACGAGCAGTGGGAGCGCTACGAGCGATCGGACATCGATCCCAACCGTCCGGGCCTCCAGCTCTCGGTGCCCATGGGCCTCGGTCGCTACTTCAGCTCGATCTATCAGAGTGGTCTCACCGGCATCTACCGCGTCGAGCGAACCGGTACGTTCTACGACAAGCAGTTCGTGCTGCAGTTGATGACGGACCGAGGGTCGCAGTCGACGTACCTCCGGGACACCCCGCTCTACATCAACCTGTACGACCTCTTCCCGGAGGAGATGCAGCAGCTCTTCGGCGGGATGGTCCGCGACGAGCCCCGGCAGTACATGCCTCGTATGATCTGCGACCAGAGCGCCGGAGCGCGGGACTTCCCGAACTGCGACAACCCGCAGGTCCAGTACATGGACATCTACCGAGGCAACTGCGAGCCGGGGTCGACGACCTGTCGCCCCGACCCGGTCGAGGTCACCTACCGCGACCTTCCGGTCCTCAACGGTGGAAGCAGCATCATTCTTCAGATCTACGCCACCATCTTCGGGCTTGCTCAGTTCCCGACGTTCTACGACAGCACCTTCCAGAATCAGCTCTACGTCTGCCGGGAGGGCGCCGGTGACTGCACGGTTCCCGGACCGGAAGCGGAGGAGGGAGTCGACTTCGTTCGATACACCTCGGAGCGTTACGCGCAGAGCTTCATTTCCTACCAGGTGGAACCGACCTCGATCACCACGAACCAGACGTCGATTGGCTTCGACTTGGTTCGCGAGGCGCGGGACCTCTCGTTCATTCTCCGGATGCTTCAGAAGTTCCGAGGCGACCTGGGCGGCGCGCCCTACGTCCTCGCGAACCTCACCCCGGAGGAGCGGGCCCAGCTCGCGGCTCTCCAGTACGAGCTTCCGACCGACGCCAACACCGTCACCACGGAAGAGGAGCGCATCTTCGGACGGATCCTCGACCTCGAATCTTTCTTCAACCAGCTGATTCAGCTCCAGCGCCAGTTCGGCATCTTTCGATGAGGGGGAAAGCGATGACGATGTCGAACAGCAAGCACTTCGGATTTCAGATGGCCAGCAACATGAGCTTTATGAAAACAACCCTCTCCCTCGGCGTCCTTCTCGCGCTGGTCGGTGGCTGTAACGAAGCCGGCCGGGAGATCGACAATGTCCAGACGAACCTCGTCGATAAGTCCATCTTCGAAGGCGAATGGTGGTTCACTCGTACGTCGATCGACGTCGACGGGGACGAGGCCGGCATCACCGGAACCTTCGAAGGCTACCAGGCGGTGGACTTCGGCGTGGACTATCAGGGTGCGGCGGCCAACCCGTGGCAGGGCTCGGCACCGATCGCCCGGATCCGCTGGGTCATCGACCAAGATCACCTCTTCGCCTACCGCGGCTACGAGCTCGTCGACGGTGGAAACCTCGGCACCGAGGCGGACTTCCGAGGGCAGCCCCTCGCGGTGTTCGCCATCGATTCCCACGTCGACGTCCAGCAGGACTACGACCCCGTGACGGGCCAGCTGACCAACGTCCGGATCGAGAACACCTCCGACCGGCGGTGGTATGAGCGAGACTTCATGCGCGTCGACTGGTCGATGAACGTGGCGACCTCGTTCCTCATCAACACCGGTCACACCCCGCACTCCACCACCTTCGACTTCCAAGATGCGGGCTACGACCAGTTCCCCGACCACTACCGACCCCAGTTCATCGAAATCGGCGACGACCCCGACTACCGCTTCTTCGACGAGTGGGAGGGGGAGGACCAGCAGACGATTCACTACATGAGCTTCGTGACCCAGGAGCTCGTCGCGCCGGGGACGAACTGCCGTCTCTTCATCGGTGGCTCACCATCGCCGTGCACGAGCGCGGTGATGACGCAACGAAACTCGTTCCTGCGAATTCCACCGAACCATAGCTACGCGGCGCAGACCGTGAACCATGCGGAGTTCGACCAATTTGGTCTCATCCGCACCACCCAGCGCACGTACGTTCGCGGTGGCGCGCCTCGGGAGACTCGGGCGCAGCGCTGCTCGAGCGACCTCGACTGCGGCGTCGGCGGATGGTGCAACAGCAACATCTGCAGCGGCGGTCTGACCGAGGACCGGGGCGAGACCGATTTCTACACGTTCTATCGGCCGAACCACAACTTCTACCGCAGCAGCCTGACCGATATCTCGTGCACCGTCGATTGGCAGTGCGACGGTCGGTACCCCGACACCCCCGGCGCCGTGGGTTCGGTGTGCGACTCCGCAGCCGGGGTTTGCACCATCCCGATGGCGGAGCGTGAGCGCCGCACGGTGGCCTACACCCTGAGCAAGCAGTTCCCGCCGCACCTCGTCCGTGCAGCCTTTCT
This sequence comes from Myxococcota bacterium, assembly GCA_039187775.1. Classification (GTDB taxonomy): domain Bacteria; phylum Myxococcota_A; class Polyangia; order Polyangiales; family JBCCZL01; genus JBCCZL01. Next base: position 12,674 of record JBCCZL010000148.1, on the reverse strand, counting down.
TTCGGTGGGCGACTGGAACGAAGTCTTCATGCAGGGCTTCCGCGCGTCCCGCGGCGAGGCGCTTCCCGACTACGGGACCGCGACCCCGGTGCAGTGTCAGAACAACACCCCCACCGACTACTGCTTCTGTGGCTCGGCGGAGGACGTGAATGGGAGCTGCGCGTTCAAGTACGACCCGTTCCTTTCGCCCGAAGAACAGGCGGCCCAGGGCGTCACCGACCCCTACCGCTGTCACGTCCAGAACGCGGCGGGTTGGACCGAGCCGACGATGCCCACGAGCTACGAGGAGTACACCAGCGAGGTGTACCAGTACGAATTCGTCGGCGACGAGTGCACGTTTGTTCTTAACGCCAACAGCTGTGACCGGGATCCGGGAGCCACCTGTGAAGAGATCGGTGACATTCGGTACCAGTTCTACAACTACATTACGCACGGCAATGTGTACTTCGGCGGGGTTGCGGTTCCGCTGCTCGATCCGACCACAGGTGAGTACATTAGCTCGGGCGTCAATATGGCCGCGGAGTCCATCGAGGGCATCGGCACCACCGTTCTCGACTTCTTCCCGGTCCTCCGCGAGGAAGGCACGGCGAATGACGAGTACGCTCAGGGCGAGAACCTCCGGAGCTACTTCGCCGCCACCGGCAACGTGCGGAGTCCGATCAGCGTGGTCGCCAACTCGGCGGCGGACGGGATCAGCAACCCCGGCGGCCGCCCCGACGAGCTTCCCGCCGACCTCGCGTCCTATGCGCGCGACATCTTTGACAACGCGGTTCGCGAGCGTCAGATCCATCGCCTTCATGGCACCGAAGGGCGCGCGCAGATCCTCAGCGACCGGCTCCATTCGGTGGCTGGCACCACGTTGGAGAACCGACTTCTCAGCGGCTTCGGCCAGAATGGTGCCGACCTCATTCGGCGGCGGATCGACCCGATCGCCCTCGATGCTGACGCGGGTCTCAACGACGAGATCATGAACCAGGTGTCTCCCTTCCGGAACGACGAGCTCATTCCTCGCGATCCGATCTCGGAGCGCTATCCGAACCTCCCGAACGGCGTGTTCATGGATCCGGCCTTCGCACCGGACATCGAGAGCGCCCGCTACCAGTACTGGGCCAATGGCTTCGCGGGTAAGCCCGCACCCTACGCTCGAATCAAGATGGAGCAGGAATACCTGACCGGCGTGATGCACCACGAGTTGGGTCACGGCGTCGGCCTCCATCACAACTTCGCGGGGAACTTCGACCGCGACAACTACCACGATCCCTACTACCACGCGGTGTTGGGTGAGAACGGCGGCGAGAACCTCGCGATTCCGTCGCTCGACGACTACGACACCCCGGGTCTCGGAGGCGACGCCGATGGCTTCGTGTCCGGCGAAGAGGCCAACCAGTACCTCCTTGACCTCCGCAATGTCCGCAACCAGCGGAACCTGCAGGGCGTTGGACACCACACCACCAGCTCGGTGATGGAGTACCACGGCGACAACGGGATTCTCGGTGGTATCGGCAAGTACGATGTGGCGGCGACGCTATGGAGCCACTTCGGCCTGACCGAGGCGTACATCGGCGACCCCGAGAACCGCTCCGACGACAGCCTCAACGGGCTCATGCGTTCCCACGACACGAACCGCGCGTGGTGGACCAGCTATCGTGGTGGTGAATCCTGTGGTGGGCTCGACGCCGCCGACTTTGGAGGCGACGACATCTCGTTCCGCGACGCGGAGGACAGTCAGTGCCCGTACTCGCGGTCCCGACTCCCCAACCAGGCGGTGACTCAGCGCTGCATCAAGAATCCCCGGCAGCAGCTCGGTTCGCGGCTTCCGCAGCCTTGCCGTGGTGATGACTTCTGCGTGTGCTCGCCATTCAGCGAGGACATTCTCGACTTCACCGAGGGTGCAGCCTACACCGAAGACCGCGACGGCAACGGCCTTCCCGATTGGGACAATGACGGCGACGCGCTCGCCGACTTTGCCCCGGTTGACTATCTCTTCTGCACCGGCTTCCGCACCAACGACATCAGCTGGTGCACCACCGGCGATGCCGGCGAGTCGTTCCAGGAGTCGATCGACCATTGGCGACGGGGCTGGGAGCAGAGCTATCCGCTTTCCTACTACCGCCGCTTCCGGGCCAACGGTCCGACCTCGGCCGGTGCCTGGACCGGCATCTTCAACTCGGTGAAGGTGTTCCAGCACCTCTTCTTCCGCGCGTTCAATGAGCCGGGCTTTCAGTCCGACGAAGGGCCGCTCGGATTCGAAAATCAGTTCTTTGCGTCGGTCGACACGATGAACTGGCTCGCCGAGATCATCACCCTGCCCCAGTCAGGGTCGTACGAATACGATGCGGCCAGTCAGTCCTACCGCTGGATGGGCGAGGCGATGGACATGGACGGTGGGGACCTCAACGTTCCGATCGGCATGGGGTACCCGATGTGGACGCAGTACCAGGATGGCTACAACGGGTTCTATCGAGAGGAGCGCTCCGGCGTTTTCATGGATAAGATCTTCGCTCTTTGGGGTCTCGCTCGCCGTGAGTGGAACCTGGGCTTCCAGCTCGACGAGCGCTTCTTCATCAACTTCCACGACCTCTTTGATGAAGAGATGACCGAACTGTTCGGGGGTCTCGTCATCAATGATTCCCGCTGGTTTGCCCCACGGATCGACACATCGGGCGAAAACCCGGTGCTCACCCCCCTCACCTGGTACCGAGGCAACTGCACCCGAGACGGGGTGACCCAACCGTGCCGCGGCTCGCAGGTCGAGGTCTACCAGGGCGATGTGGTCGATGACACGTCAAACTCTCTCATTCGTGACTGGGCGACGCTCCTCTATCTCGCGGAGTTCCCGGTCTTCTACAACACGTCGCCGGAGCAGCGACTCCTTCCCTTCAAGGTCGGTACGGGTTCGGGCTTCCAGCTTCCCGACATCCAGCCGGACGACGGCGAGCCGACCTGCGGTTACAGCGACCGGCTTCTTTCGCCGGCCCATATCACCGGCTGCGATGACCCCGACTACGCGGTGTACAGCTCTGACCGGCTCAACCAAGAGTGGGTGGCGGTGAAGGTGCGAGCGCGTCTGACCTACAACCTCGACGAAGAGCAGATCGGCTATCAGCTGCTCGTCCGCCTCATCGAGCTTCAAAACGAGCTCCAGGCGCTTCGACAGCTCCCGAACCCGACGCCGGCTCAGCTGGAGCAGATTCGAGACCTCGAGCGCGAGATCGTCTCGGAAGAATCGGCGGTCGACAACATCGCCAACTACGGCGAGCTCTTCGGCATCAGCGCCTACTTCCTGTAAGGGCACTTCGCCCCATCGCGAGCCACGCGGCTCACCCTCGACCGGCCCGGGCAACATGCTCGGGCCGATGTCGTTTAACGCTCTCCTCCTTTCGTCAAACGACCGCCAGACGTGGTTAACGGTTGCGCTCTTACGCTTTGTTTGAACGGACGCGATGCGCCTTGGACCGCGTCGTTCCTGCCTATACCCTCGGCCTCCCAGACCGAAGGAGGACCGGGTGCCAGACCCCGACGAGCTCGAATCCCTCTATCGCACGATGTACACGATCCGTCGCTTCGAAGAAGAAGCGGCCCGCGCGTACGCCAAAGGCCGCATCGGTGGCTTCCTTCATCTCTACATCGGTCAGGAGGCGATCGCAGTAGGAGCCAACGCCGCGCTTCGTGCCGATGACTACATGTTCCAGACCTATCGGGATCACGGCACCGCGCTCGCTCGCGGCACCAGCCCCAAAGCCTGTATGTCCGAGCTGTTTGGCAAGGACAGCGGTTGCTCGCGGGGGCTCGGTGGCTCGATGCATTTCTTCGACGTCGAAAACCACTTCTACGGCGGCTACGGAATCGTCGGTGGCCATGTCGCGCTTGCCGCGGGAGCCGCGTTCAAGGCCAAGTATCAGTCCGAGGATCGTGTCGCGATCTGCTTTCTCGGCGAAGGCGCGACCAATATCGGTGGGTTTCACGAAGCGTGTAGTTTGGCGGGACTTTGGAAGCTTCCGCTGATCGTGGTGGTCGAAAACAACACCTACGCCATGGGTACGCCGTTTTCACGCACCTCGCCTGTCGAGGACATCACTTCGAAGGCCGCAGGTTATGGAATGGCTGCTGATCGTTTCGACGGTCACGAGGTTCTCGAGGTCAAAAAGCGGATCGCTGCCGCCGCCGAGCGTGCCCGGACGGGCGGAGGCCCCACCTTGATCGAGATTCTCACCTACCGTTTTCGCGGCCACTCGATGAGCGACCCCGCGAAATATCGGACCGAAGAAGAGGTTAAGCGTCGCAAGCAACAGGATCCGGTTGGCCTGGCGCGAGCCGCGCTCCTCGGCGGATCGCTGAGTGAAGATGAGGTCGACGCGATCGATGAGGCGGTCGATGCGGAGATCGCGGCCGCGGTGAAGTTTGCGGAAGAGGCAGAGCCAGCCCGCGCCGAGGTCATGCACGCGAGCGTCTATGCGCCGGAGGTGGAGTGATGCGGACGATTCGCTATCGGGAAGCGATTCGAGAAGCCATCTTCGAAGAGATGGAGCGAGACAAGACGATCGTCCTCATGGGTGAAGAAGTCGGCCACTACCAGGGCGCCTACAAGGTGACCCAGGGACTGCTCGACAAGTTTGGCGAACGCCGAGTCGTCGATACTCCGATCGCGGAAGCGGGCTTTGCGGGCATTGGCATCGGCGCAGCGATGGTCGGGCTTCGACCGATCGTGGAGTTCATGACCTGGAACTTTTCGTTCGTTGCGTTTGACCAGATCGTTCAGAACGCCGCCAAGATTCACCAGATGAGTGCTGGCCAAATCAGCGTGCCCATCGTGTTTCGCGGGCCGAACGGCGCGGCCAAGCAGGTCGCGTCTCAGCACAGCCACGCGGTCGAGCCGTTCTACACGAATGTGCCCGGTCTCTACGTGTGTGTGCCTGCCACTCCCCGCGACGCCAAGGGCCTCTTGAAGACGGCGATTCGAAGCCAAAGCCCGGTGGTGTTTCTGGAAGGCGAGACCCTTTACGGCGTGAAGGGTGAGGTCCTCGACGAAGGCGAGGAGGAGCTGATTCCGTTCGGCAAGGCCCGGATCGGTCGAGAGGGCTCGACCGTCACCATCGTGGCCTGGGGCCGGCCCTACTACACCGCGATGGAGACCGCGGAGAAGCTTCGGGCCGATGGCATCGAGTGTGAGGTGATCGACCCGCGAACCGTGCGTCCCCTCGACACCGAGACGATCGTAGCGAGCGTGAAGAAGACGAACCGCTGTGTGCTCGTTCACGAGCATTGGCCCCACGGAGGGCCGGGGGCCGAACTCGTGGATCGGATTCAGCGGGAAGCGTTCGACTACCTGGACGCGCCGGTTCTTCGGGTCGCCAACCTCGATGTGCCCATGCCCTATGCTTCGAACCTCGAAGACCTTGTGCTTCCGACCGTCGACCGCATCGAACAGGCGGTGCGGGAAGTGACCTACCGATAAGGCGGACGACCATGGCCAAGATTCTCGGATTGCCGAAGCTAAGCCCAACGATGGAAGAGGGGACGCTCGTCTCCTGGGAAAAGAAAGAAGGAGACGCTATCGATGTGGACGACCTTCTCGCGGAGGTCGAAACCGACAAGGCGACGATGGAGTTCCGGTCGTTCGACAAGGGCACCCTCCTCAAGATCCTTGTTGACGAGGGTGCGACTCTCGAGCCCGACATGCCGGTGGCGATTCTCGGAGATCCGGGCGAAGACATCACCGCCCTGATCGAGGAGGCCAAGACGATGGGCGCCAGTGGCGGCGCAAACGGCGCTCCGGCGCCCGAGCCCGCCGCGTCCGAGCCGGCACCCGCCGCTCCCGTGGAGGCCCCTGCTGCCACCCCCACCGCAGCGACCGTGAGTCGGGTAGAGCCGGGCGGTCGCATCCTTGCCTCACCACTCGTGCGCAAACTATCCCGGGAGCAAGGCATCGATCTCGCGATGGTGACTGGCACTGGTCCGCATGGTCGAATCATCAAGCGAGACCTCGATGGATATCAGCCGACATCCAGCCCGGGACCGACGACGGCCCTGATCGCTCCCCGGGAGACCCGGATCGAGAAGGTCAGTCAGATGCGAAAGACCATCGCCCGCCGGCTGACCGAGTCCAAGCGGGACGTGCCGCACTACTATCTGACGATCGATGTCGACATGGAACCGCTGATGGCGGCTCGAAAGGCGATCAACGCCGAGCTCGAGAAGTCCGGCCAGAAAGTGTCGGTCAACGATCTTCTTATCAAGGGTTGCGCGACGGCGCTGCGACGGCATCCCAACGTCAATGCGTCATTCCGGGGCGACACCATTCATTACCATGGCCGCGTCGACATCTCGGTGGCGGTCGCGATTCCTGACGGGTTGATCACGCCGGTCGTGCGCAACGCCGATCTCAAAGGCCTCGCCGAAATTTCGACCGAGGTACGCGAGCTCGCCGGCCGGGCGCGTGAGAAGCGGCTTCAGCCAGAGGAGTTCACCGATGGCACCTTCTCGATTTCCAATCTGGGGATGTTTGGCATCGAGTATTTCACCGCGGTGATCAATCCACCGGAAGGTGCAATCCTCGCGGTTGGCACGATTCGCGATGAACCGGTGATCAAGGGCGGCGCCCTCGTGCCGGGCAAACGCATGCGCATGACGATGAGCTGCGACCACCGCGTGATCGACGGTGCGGTGGGTGCGGAGTTCCTTGCCACGCTGAAGCGCCTTCTCGAGGCGCCCGCCTCCATGCTGATCTAGCTCTCGCTGCGCCCAACCCACTGGCGCCAAATCCACTGGCCATGCCGCCCGTCGGTCGACCCGGTCAATTTCGTCCATTGTTTCACGTTTGAAGCGGACGTATTCAGTGATGGTGAATTCCTGTCGTATGTAATCCTCTATGGAGGAATACTGTAAGGCGTTCCACAACTGTCTGAAATCATTCGACCTCGCATGGCACGGTTGCTGTATTAATGTAAAAATACAGTCAGTGTTGATTCGGTTGCTTTTGATTTCTTTGGTTCTCGGCGGATGCAGCAATCCTAGCGCCCCTGCCGCCCCATCCGCGGTCCTCCCGTCGACAAACCCGATGCCGTCGGTACCCGATGCAGGGCAAGCGCCTCTGCCCGATGCCTCCGATCCAGTCCAGCCTCCACCGCCGCCCACCCCAAATGTGGGGACAATGGACATGACCTTTGAAGATGTGTCGGCGTCTTCGGGCCTTCACTTCGAGGTCACGCCTCCCGAGGGTTGGGGTTCGCTTCCGGACCGACTGGCCGGTGGAGTGTGCGTGATCGATGTGGACGGGCGATCTCCGCTCGACGTCTTTTTTGCCCTTCGACCCAGCGCGTCTGGAGGGTCCCGCCTCTTCGTAGGGGAGGACGCGCTCCGCTATGCGGATGAAACCGCGGCGCGAGGCCTTTCGGACGTCGGAGATGCATTGGGTTGCCTCGCCTTCGATGCGGAGGGCGATGGAGACGATGATCTTCTGGTGGTCGGTCAGGGGCCGCTTCGCTTCTTCCGCAACGCCGGAGGAGGGTTCGATGACGCGACGCATGAACTCCACCTGCCGGTGGACGAGCGAGACTTGTTCACGTCGGCGGCCGCCGCGGATCTCGACGCAGATGGCGACCTGGATCTCGTGGTCGCGGGACTGGTGCGCTGGGATCCTGACCGAACCGGCGATGACTGCTTCAGCGTGAACTGTTCGGCAGAAGTCCAGCTTCAGGATCCGATTGCCAATCCGGTGCTCCTTCAAGATGAACAGGGCCACTTCCATCCAGCGCCATCCGGGTTCATGCCGGAGATGGAACTCGCGGAACCGACGCTCGTCGTGACCGTCTCGGACCTCGATCAGGAACCCGGCGTGGATGTGTACGTCGGAAACGACGTGGGAACGACGTACCGCGACCGGGTCTTGGCATGGAACGGCGACGCCTATCTCGACGTTTCGGACCGCGTCGGCATGGCCTACAACCGCGTCGGTTACGGCATCGATACGATGGGCTTCTCCCACGGAGACATCAACCGCGACGGCCGGATGGACCATGTTGCGACCGGGTTTGCGGGTGACGCGACGGCAGTGTTCCTCTGCGAAGAGGAGTTCTGCCAGGATCAGGCCCGAAGGGTTGGCACCGATGCCCTTGCACCGTCGTTTCGCTGGGGCGCTGCGCTCACAGACCTGAACAACGACGGTTGGGTGGATCTCGTGGAAGCGACCGGGCACATCTACGACGATGAAGAGCTCTCATCGCGCCAAATTCCACGAGAGCGTGACCAGACTCCCAACATCATGCTGAACGGCGGCGGAGCACTCTTCGAATACGATGCAAGCGGTCGCAACCCGGCCGCGAAGCTCGGCTCTTGGCGCGGCATCGCGCGAGTCGACCTCGATGACGATGGGGGAATGGATCTGATCTTTGGACCCAACCTCGGCAGTCCCCTGGTGCTCCGCAACGCCACGAGCGATATGGATGGCTATCTTCGAATCATCTTGGAGGGCCCTCCCGGGAATTCGCGGGCGGTCGGAGCACGGGTGATCGTCCATACCAGCGAAGGGCTCCTCCTTCGCGACCAGAGTGCGGGAGAGGGGTTTGCGGGGAACTTCGACCCGAGAATCCATGTGGGTCTCGGTCAGGCCAGTGTCGATCGGGTCGAAGTGCGGTGGCCCGACGGTACGGTAAAGATGTTTCAGGAGCTCGAACGGGGAGGGGAGCTCATCCTCCGCTATTAGCAGGTTGCTGCAACACTCCGCACGCGCTTCCAGCGCGGGCACCGCTCGCACCCGCGACCGGCCTCTGGCCCGCCTCCTCAATCACTTGGTGATTCCTCGTCGGCTCGCGGCCGCGCCTGGCACCGTCGCGAAGCTCGATCCACGCACGGGCCTTGTGCAGCAACCTGGTAGAATCGGTCCGATCGTGGCTGCCGCTCGTACGGTGAAGGATGCCGCAATATCACCTCCCTCGCCTCGACTGTCCGCCTCCGGTTCCCTCTGACGCGCAGCACACCCAGGAGTGGAGGCTTCCCGCGGCCAGTGAGGTCTCCGGCTTCGTCGAGTATTGCGACTCGGTCACGGAACGACGATTTCCAAACCCGCCATCACCGCGACCGCACACGGGGCTTGGCGAGCGAATCCGAGATGCGTACCGGCTGATTCGAACGGAGCCCCCCACCGTGCGCCGTATCGACTGCGTAGCCCTCGGCGCGATGTGTGCGGTCCTGGGCGCGCTCGTCGTTCTTATCGCGACTTTCTGATCGATCCGCGGAGGGCGGCGTGAACGCCGAGCGATTCGGGAAGCGCGATGAGCACATCGCTCCAGGTCGCGGTAAGGGCGCGACTCTCGACGACCAGGCGAACCGTGAGATGGTCGTCGAGTACTTCCACCACGGCGGTACGCTCGTCGTCGAGCACGACAGACCCCCGTGCTGGCGGTGACGAAGGGTGACTGTGCTTCGAGCCGTGAAGACCGATGTCGTACAGGGTCAAATAGATGTCCCGAAGGTCGGCGGTTCGGGGCCCAAACAGATCCGGCCGAGGAAAACTTCGTTCCCGAACCTTTGACATCGCCTTGGCCAAGGGCTCGACCGGATGCTCAAGCTGAGGCATCGGTTGAATGAGGGCGTATTCCTCGAAGCGTTGATTCCACTTGTGAAGGTCGCGGGAACGCATGAGCGCCGGATGCGCCAGAGATACCTCGGATCCCACCGAGATGGTCTCGTCGTCCGCATTGGCAAAGGTCTGATCTTCTGCGACTCGAAAGTGCTCCGTTTTCCGACCGTCATGGCTCTGCCAAACCAGACCGAGGGCAAGTTGTCGCGACAGCGGATGCTCGAGGTACAGGGTCCGAAATGTTTCGAAGTCCATCCTCCGGCCCGAACGCATGCTTCGCCGGAGCGATGGAACTCGGCGCTCCGCCACCAGTTTGATGTCCCGCTTGAACTCCGAGAATGCGGCGCGCGCTTCCGCCACGAGCGATGGGTCGTCCCCTTGGCGTTTAGGCGGCAGCCGAGGCAAGCGGTCACGGTCTTGGATGACCCAGGGTTGAAGCCCGCTGTCGACCTGCACCCGAAACTCGCGCGGGCCGAACGAGAGTGTGCGAAAGCCCCCGTGTTCGAGCGACAGGGTCGGAACCACGCGGTCTTCGAGGTCGTCCCGAGACCAGCCGTTCCGCGCGGCAATGTCCGAAAGCGCCCGTTCCGCCGCCGCTCCGACGCGCTTTGAGCGCCGAGCCAGTTCGGCGAGTTCCATCATCGCGGCCGAAGTCCCGATGGTTCCGAGGACCGTCGCCACCGCCGGGTCTGGAAAGCGTTCCGCGGCGCGTCGAACCGTCTTGTCATCGGCGAAGTGCACGAGCGACTGCACCATCCAAAGGTTTCGTTTCTTGGCTTTTCCCTCGGACCAACGGGTGGCGAGGGCCCACGCGAAATCGCTCAAGGACTCGGGGTCGGCGGCACGACGGACCGCTTCGATTCCCGGATGGGGCGGAAACGGGTCCGACATCGATAGAAGTTCGAGGAGGCCGACGACCGCGTCCTCCGACCACGTCCCAGTGCCGCGCTGGGGCGGCGGGAGCCGTGTCGGCTCGAGCCAATCGGGAACCTGGGGAGCTCGGGGTCGATCGCTTGCCGGGTCCGCGCCGAGCCATGCGTCGACGGCGGGACGGACGCGCGGGTCCGCGCCCAAGCGCAGGTCGGCGTCGAGGCCACGGTGGCGAAGAAACCGAAGCGCGGCCCAGGCGATCGGCCGGAGCTTGCGCGCGCCTCCGAACGCGAAGGGCCAGAGTCCCGCGGCGCTTCGTTCGGGAGCCTCCGTTAGCCACTCCCCCGCGTGGCCGGAGAACTCGTTTCGAAGTGCCGTGTCGGCCATCGCGAGGGCGAGATGGGCGCTCTTCAGGCGATGGAGCGGATGCCGCTTGCGCCAGGTGTGAGTCGGAAGACTCGCGTTGACCAGCCGAGCGATATCGGGTGCGACTTCGGCTCCAAATCGGGCGAGGAGAAGGTCGAGGTCCGGTTCGCTCCATGAAATGTGTCGCAGGGGACCGCGGAGGATCCGAAGGGTCCAGCCTTTGGGGAGCCGCTCGCCCTCGTGCCGATGAAGAGGGAAGCGCTGGTGACGTGTCGGAGTGTCCGCTTGCCGAAGGAGCGCGTTCAAGGCGTCGCTGTCGATCTCAGGCCGCGACTTCCAGGGCTCGAGGATGGCCGCTCGCTCGCCGCGGTTCCATTCCACCCGGGGCCGCGGGTCGGGAATCGGCACGTCGCCGATGACCGGAGGTTCGACCACGCGATTCCACGGACGGTCAACGAGGAACGGTGGAGCCGAGCCCACGGTGGGTGGACTCTTCGTGGCGTTCTTTTGTCCTTTTCGAGGCTTCTTCGACGGTTTGGGTGGAGAGCTGTCCGCCGCAGACCCCGCCCCGCGCCGGACCCGCGCGAGGAGCTCGGCACACAGCTTTGCGTGTTTGGTTTTCCCGTCCGCCGCCGGAGGGAGTACCTCTTCGGCCAGCCGGGGGAATCGAAGCAAATACTCCGTGGCCCGAGGTCGAAGGGGCTTTTGGCGGAGCATCTCCACGAACTCCTCGGCCACGTCGAGTCGCTGAAACACGCTGAGGGCCCGCGCTGCGTCTTTGTGATGCCGAGGCCCTTTGAGCACCTCGAAAAAGATGGGGATGGCTCGATCGCCGAAGTGTTCCGATAGCTCGAGGAGCCCGAGCGAAGTGCCGGCCAAACTTGGCTCGAGCGCAAGCTTGCGAGCGGTTTCCAAGTCGTCCATCGAAGCGAACAGCTGAAACGCCTCCCACCCGCGATGCGGGTTCCATCGCGGTTTCTTCGCCATGTACTGCTTGGCGATCGTGTCGGCCCAGGGTTGGCTGGGGAACACGAAGGCGAGGGCCACCTGCGTGCGGAGCGGTGCTCGTGAAAGACCCTCTTCGACGAGGGCCGCGCATCGATTGCGGAGCTTCGACGGTTCGTGGAGCAAGGTCTCCCGGAGGATCACCGCTCCGTTCTTTCCGAGGCCGGCTTTGAGGCCGAGGCCGACCGCGAACTCGGGCCCCTCGATGGCGAGCTGGGCCGGGGTCGCCAGGTCGAGAAGTCTATCGTCAGCGCCCATCAGGGCTCTCTGCGCCGGCGCGTGGAGCGTCGAGGGCGGGGAGCTTGAATCGAGCTCCTTGTCGATTCGTTCGCGGAGGCCGTTCGACAGCCGGGCGAAGGCCCGACGACGCGCCTTCGCAGTGTTTCGTAGCTTCGACCACGTCTCCTGAGGATCGAGGTTGGGTTTGGGGACCGCCGACTTTTGACGAGGATGCACCATCGCTCGAAGCTCATCGGTCCACTGCGGCGCCAAGGTTCCCACAACCCCTCCAGTTCGACCGTCTAGCTCGTCCGCCAGAGGATCACTCGGGCGACGGTAAGGAGAACCCACCGACAGTTCAACCGATGCGAGGGCGGGCCGGGAAGTTGCGCGATCGCCGCACAATACTTGAGAGAACGAGGCTTATCCGCGCGAGCGGCCACCGCTCAGCGAGCCTGATATGCTGACCGCATGGGACAGTCGGTAACCATCAAGGGCGGCAACTTGAGCATGGGACCCATCGTCACAGAGCTGTCGCAGCGCCCCGGGGTCACGATCTACGATCAGACCAGCCAGTTCATCTCGTTCCGCGAGACCGAGTGCAGCCTGGCGGCCGAAGGGTTGCTTCGGGAGGAAG
>JBCCZL010000147.1:0-17865 GCA_039187775.1 Myxococcota bacterium | reverse complement strand
TCCACTCAGGCTGGCCCTTCCACTCAGGCTGGCCCTTCAGCTACCGCTCCGACGGAGCCCCACGAAACGACGGAGCCTCCCGAGGCCACGGTCGAGTCGTCGGACGGCGAACCTACCGAAGGGGCGTCGACCCCCGCGGAACCGTGGCCGGCAGACCTTCCGGTGTTGTACGGCACCGACTCGCTGCTGCCGGCGCAGATCGCTTCGCTCAACATCGCGGAGCTGACCGCCGCGCCGCTCGCCATCGATAGCCTCGCCGGGTCGTACGAGTCCGAGAACGGAGGCTCGGCGAGCAACGTCCGCATTCGAGTGCAGGGAGACACCATCTCGGTGACGCTCATCGAGCGCGAGCCCGGAGCGCCTGCCGATCGCAGGAGCTACGAGCTTCGTCCGGTCTCTTCCGGCGCAGGCTCGGCAGACGGTGCCGTGTTCCTCCGCCGCACCGCGGGCGGCGTCCTTCTCCTGGACACCGCGCGCGGTCGACGGTGGTGGTTCTACAACGTTCCCGACTGAGCCGGAATCAGAGCGGACAGGTCGGGACCGCAAGACAGATGCTGATCGCGATCACGCTGCAGCACTTCTCGCCCGAGTTGCAGTCCATGTCGGTCATGCAGCCGCCGAGCCCGCCTTCGCCGGTTCCAATATCCGGAAAGAAGCTACCGTCGCCGGCGCCAATGTCGGGAAGGAAGCCGCCGTCCCCCGCGCCCACGTCGGGGAAGAAACCTCCATCACCTGTCGCAACGTCGGGAATCGAGCCGTCCATCGGCGGGATGCTCGCGTCCGGAAACCCAGACGCATCCGGAATCGAAGCGTCCACCCCCGCGTCGGGCCGGAGCGTCGCGTCGTTGACGGTCGCGTCACGACTGCCGCTTCGAGCGGGCCGGCCACCGTCGTCACCGCAGGCGGCGCCGAGCATGGCAAGGAGGGAGAGGAGAGAGACGATCCGAAGATGAGCCATGCTCCGCGCTATGCAGTTTGAATGCCGTCAGGATCGCTCGACGCTGCGCTCATCTTCGGAACGTTCGCGAAGCGGCCGCATTTCCGCGGGGCGTCGCTGCTTCGGTCGGAATGCTCTCGTGTTTTCAACGAACTAGCGGCTTAATCGAACCATTGAGAGTCCGTTCCGAAACCTGGAGGCCCCTCACTTCGTTGCCCCGGCTCTGGGCGGACAGATCGCGCGAGGAGCCGGCCACCGGAGCCGCAAGACCCCAGAAGTTTGCGAGTCCTCACAAGATCCGACGCTGCTCACCAATCTGCAGCACGAGGATCCGGTCGGCGGGGATTCCCCGTTCACGCTGGGCCTCGGCGAGCGCCCGTTCTGCGTCGCCGGGCTCATCCGCGGAGTTGATGAAAGTCTTGTAGTGAATCGGGATCATCCGCGCCGCTCCGAGGTCCTCGAAGGCCTGGAGCGCCTCGTCTGGAGACATATGGGTCCGCTCCATAAAGTCGCGCGGCTCGATCGGCGCGATAGGAATGATCGCCAAGTCGATCTCTGGGAACCGCGCCGCGATCGCAAGGTTCATGCGTTCGTCATAAGCGCTGTCGCCCCCGAAGAACACGGTGAGACCCCGATACTCGATCATGTATCCGGTGAACCCGAGTGGCGAGAACGCGGCGTCAAGGCCAAGCCGGCCGCCCACATGGTCCACCGGCACCGCGGTGATCCGAAGGCCCTCTGCCTCCCACCGATCCCAGGTGCGAAGGTCCTGCACTGGAAAGTCGAGATTGGGCACATATGCCAGCCCCTGAGCGGGAACCAAGAGCATGCGCACCCGATCTTCGATCAGCTCGAGGGAGCCGATCGATAGATGATCAAAATGGAGGTGCGACACGACCACCGCGTCGACCCGCGGGATTCGTTCGGCGTGGAGTCCGGGTTCGACGAGTCGTGGGGAGAGCTGCCCCACCGCGGTGGTGAGCGCAGGGTCGGTAAGGATCAGCTTGTCGCCGATCTGCACCAGGGTCGTAGCGTGGCCGATCCATGTGACCGCAAGATCGGCATCGGCAAGGCGAACTCGCTGGGGACGTTCCGGCGCGGCTTCCGTGGCACCGAGCAGTTGACCGACATTGCCACCGATCGCCCGGGCAAAGAAGCAGCCGGGGAAGAGAAGAGCAATCGCGACAAGCGCTACGAACCTGATGCTGGGTGGGTCGATTCGCATCAGAAAAACCGCAGGCTAAGCACGAGCGAACCCCGAGTCTCGGTGTGCAATGGGTTGACGACCACGGTGAGGCCGAACACGCCGGAGAACACGTGAATGCCGGTTTCGAAGCTCGGTCCTTGATCTGCGCCAAGACGCGCATAGGCCACCCCGAAGGACCAGGCGACGTTCTCTCCTTGGTGATGGATCGGCAGATGGATGCGGGCGCCTCCGCGAAACATCAGGCGCTCTCGCGCGTTGCCGTCGAGATGAAAATACTCGCCGGTGACGAACAACTCGGCCGAGCCGGAATAGCGGACGAGCGGCTCCGCTACGAAGAGACGAACGGGATTGAGCGCAGAGTGGATGCCCCAGGAAATCAGGAGTGGACTTGCCTGCCAGCGAAGGCCCCAGTGAACACCATCGTCGCCGTAGGCGAGCTGAAAGGACGGGACCAGCTGGATGAGCGCCCACGGGATGTTGATCGCCGTCTCAGGCTCGACCCCATCGGTCGCGTCCTGATACCCGCGAAACACCCGCTGCGCGGAGCCGGAAGCCGGAGCTACAGCTCCGATCGCGATAAGCAAGAGCGTTGTCCGGACGAATCTCGAGCGGCGCCTTCTTGTCGGGAGCCACGAGACCGGGGAACCCCTCAATGCCCCCATCCGCGAACCTCCGCCAATGTACGCCTCCTCGGGCAGCCTCCAGCCATGAGGCGCTCGCGTGTGTGTAAAACGGACCCTTCCGCCGTCAAGGCTGCCCGCAAGACCACCCGGCCGACACGCAACGTTTGCTCGATCGAGCAACTCCTCGCCAAACCTGGAATCCAGAAAAGCCGTTTGATATCAGTCGTATCGGCTCCTCGACCCATGGCATGCGGCTTGTAGTTCCTCCTCCCACACGCCTCGCTCTTGTCGAGCACACCAAGGAAGCAACCCAATGAGCCCACTCTCCATGGACCACGACTATCAGAATCCGAATCGCCCCGTTGCCCAAACCGTGCTGATGCCGGCCACCCACATCAGCTCCGATCGCCTTTCCCAGGACCTCGCGGACTGCCTCGAGCGCGCCACCCTCTGCGCCGAACATGCAGCACACTACGCGGGGATGGCGCAGGGATACGCCGCCGAAGCACGACGACTCGCAGAGCAACATGCCGCCCCAAGTGTCGCTCCTCTGCCACTCCCACCGACTCAGATCACCCCCAGTCACGGGACCTACATGCCGGTGGCGGCGATGCCTTCCTCGCCGTCGGTCATGCCTGCGCAGCCGGTGATGCCGCGGCCGGTCACGCCTTCGCAGCCGGTGATGCCGCACTCGGTCATGCCTTCGCACTCGGTCATGCCTTCGCAGCCAGCCATGCCTTCGCAGCCGGTCATGCCCCATCCGCACACGGCCATCCCACATGAAGCCCCGGCCCATCCGCATGCCGGAGACCCAGCAATGGCCGCCGCGGTCGCGCACCCTGCTCCCGCCGATTCTCCCGAGTTTCAGACGGTCAACTTCCATCCGCCGCAAGAGGCCCCGCTCGGCGCGTCGGTTGTCGACGCGGCGGCACCGCCATCCTCTGCGACCCCCACCTTCGAAGCGCCGCCCACCGCGAAACCCGCCGTGAAGCCGCGGATGCTTCGAGCCATCGGCGGTGCGGGCATCGGAATCCTCACCGGTGCGAGCATCTGGGGGTGCGTCGGCTTTCTCACCGGCGGCTGGGAGTTCAAGTACGGAGCTATCCTCATCGGCCGTCTGACGGGAGTGCTCGTCTCGAAGGGCGCCGGCGTCCCGTCCAAAGCGATGGGAGTGGTGGCTGCCGGCGCGTCGCTCGCGAGCCTGCTCTTCGGAAAGGTACTCTTCGAGGTGCTTGTCCACCCCGGATTCACAATGAGTCAGCACATCGCCTATCACACGACGGTGATCGACTTCATTTTCTTCGCAGCCACCGCCGCCGCAGGATTTGCGGTCGCGAGCACCAGCGGCGGCATCGCGAAGCTTCGTGGCTTCGTCCGCCGCTTCATCCCCGGCGTCTAGCGTTCCCGTCCGGGCGGAGCCGCGCTAGGACACGGTGAGGCGCGCGACGCTGATGGAAATCACCGTCCGGGCCCCTCAGAACGTCAGGACCACTTGGAGATCCTCGGTCGGATCGGCCCCATTGACATCGCCTCCGCTGTCTTCAGGAGCAAATGTGCCTCCCCGTGAGGCAAACGTTGCCGCGCGGTAGCGGAGCTCGAGCTCGGACAGCTCGCCTTCGGGAATGATCCAGGTGGCCATGTCGCCGCGGATGGTGAAGAGAGCGTCCGTCGCCATCATGGTTTGGCTTTGGTCGTCGCCCACCAGAATGCGTTGAAGAGTCCAGAAGCCTCCGGCGGCGTCGAACAGCGCCTGAAAGAACACATCCGCGCCCTGAAATTGGTCCCAGTCGAAGTCGCCTTGGGTCATCCAGTTGTTCTCGGTGCGACCGTCCGTTTCGAACACCACCGAGTAGAACAGGTAAATCTGATCCTCCACGATTGGAATCGGCTCCGCCACGCGAGTCGCTACCGCCACGACCGCGCCCGCAGGCAAGCCGGCGGAGTCGGGATGAGTCACGTGGAGAACGTTCGGAATTAGGAGTGGGTCACGGGTGTCATTGATAGCGTCGACCTGATCTTGTGTGAGCTCGGTCCGCACCGCCCCGGTTTCGACGATATCGGTGTAGCCCGGAACCAAACCTGGCTGCGATGCGGAGTTGGAATATGACTGATCGCCGCGAGCGTCCGGCGTGGGCATCAGGCAGGTAATCCGAACGCTGGACGACGCCAACATGGATCCTGTGACGTCGGACGGCGAAGATGTCGCTGCCCTTAGGCGGAACACTTCATCTTCCTTGTCCACTGCGATGCACTCGAAGCGATGCACTTCCGTCGACTCTCCCGACCCTCCTGGGATTGGAATGACCCCGGTCAGGTCCGCCGCGGGCGGGCGGGAGACCAGTGGTTCGATCACGACGCCTTCGAGACCCACTCCCTTCCATATCGCGCGCGAACGCAACTCGAACGGCTGACCGTTGTTAAGCGCAACCACCGAGGCGGGGAGCGTGCGGAGGGAGCCGTCCGATGGCTCTTCTGCACCCGTCCCGGTCTCCTCGCAGCTGACGAGCAAGAGGCTGAGCAACACCACCCGGCGCACTACTGCGGTCCTGTGATGGTGAATGAATAGGTTCCCCCGCTCCCGCCGACGGAGATCTCGTTCATCGAACCTGCGGGGAGGGGCGAGCCGTCGAGCAAGGCGAAGGTGAGCGTGCAGTCGGGACAACAGTTCCGAGGTCCACAAATGCATCCGCCTTCCTGCGTCTCGCAGAAAATGAGGTTTCCTTCTCCCGTCTTGGTGATTTCGTAGACGCCCGTTTCGTCGGGAACGAATTCGTAGAAGTGGAGCCCATCGGGACAGCTTGGCGATGCCGTGGTGATGGTTTCCCCAACGACAACTCGGGTCGGGTTCTGAAAGTCGCATGGTTCCGTTGAGGTCGCATCCACGCTCGAGTCTAAACTGGAGTCTGGGCGGGACGTCGCATCGGAGCTGCCTGAGTCGACGGTCGCCGCGTCTGCCCGCCCGTCAGAACTGTCGTCGTCGCCGCACGCAAGCATCAAGGACGACGCGAACGCCAGCGCTGCGATTCGAGCGATAAGGAGATTACGTCGTTGCATGGCCACCCCTTCTGTGCCTCTGGGCGTTCGTCCCGGTCTGCGTTCCCGGCGTGAGTCGGACGGTAAAGACTCGCCGAAAGGGAAAGCATCCCCAAAGTTGGGGATGTTCCATCTCGCCACGCGGTGTGCCTGCCCAGAGACGCGAACGAACGGAAACTCAGCAAGGCATCACGCGTGCATAAGATGGCGGCCGCGGCAACAAGCACGCCATCTTACGAAGCAATACGTTAGTCTTGTGGCGTGGGAGCTTACGAGACGCTGGGCGCTCTCCTGATTCGCGGCCTCGCCGACGAAGGGGACGCAGAAGAGATGGTGGACCTGACGCGAAGGGCGATGGGATTGGTGGCTGCGGGCTTCTCTCGTCAGTTCGACTGGGAGGGAGAGCCGCTCGTCGCGGGTGATCTGAGCCGATGGATGCAGCTGTACCCCGACGTTGGCCACGATGATCCGTGCGTGTCTTTTCTCGAAAGCTCTCCAGAGGGCAACTGGTACTTCGCCGCGCGGCAAGTCATTCGCACCGATACGCAGCGCGCGTTTGTTCGCGAAGAGTTTGCCGATGTGGCGATCACCCGGTTCAGCGGCCCGCACGGAGAGCTTCTCCCTTGCGCCTTCTACCGCGATCGGCCCGCGCGGGCGTTCGACGAGGAGGATCATGCGATGCTGAGCCGGCTCGTCCCTCTTTGGGCAGGGGCGCTTCGAACGCAGGCCGCGCTCCACGCGCTCGGCGTGGTCGACCGCAACACTTGCCCACAGCTTGGAACCATCGATATCACCTTCCCGAACCGGAGGCTGGTGTGGACCCGCCGAGCCCGCCAAGCGTTCGAGAGCCGGCTCGGCGCGATCTCTGGTCGGGGCTGGGGTCGGGTCGAGCGAGCACTGCTAAAAGCTGTCTCGCGGAGCTCGCCCACCATGCGACGCATCCCGATCATCGCTGGACTCAGCGCAGAAGTCGCCCATGTCCCACCGAATCCGGGCGAGACCCGGCGCATTCGCCTTCTTCTATTTGCGACCACCCTGCCTGCCCTTGGGTCCGCCGACCCTCGGACTCCCGCCGAGGAGCTGCTGTCGCCAAGACAGCGCGCGATCGCCCGGATGGTGACACGAGGCTGGACGTCCACCGAGATCGCCAACCAGCTCGGCATCGCCGCCGAAACCGTTCGTCAGCATGTGCGGACGATCTACGGGCGCTTGGGCATCCGACATCGCGGCGAGCTGTACGAGCTCATCGACTGAACGCAGAGAGTCTCAGCTACGGGTTTTCGCATCGCTCACTTGGAGCCGGAGATCGCGCATCCCCAATACGGGGGATGGTTCCGCGGACCTGGGTCGATACCGTGGTATCACGCGGCGATCAGCGCTGTAGCTGGCCCGCGAACCGTGGGGAAACCGATGCCTTGCTTTCGTTTCGTGTTGATCGTCGCCGTCTTGGGGGCTGGTGCTTGTTCCGATGACAACGACGACGTCGCCGATGCAACCGCGCGTGACGATGCGAACATGTCCATGGACGGGACCGTCGCCGATGGGCCGGTCGGCGATGGACCGATCGGAGATGCGACGGGGGACGCGATGGGCGATGCGTCGACGGGGTGCGAGTTCCAACCGGTCACTATGACCGGCAACCCAGTGGAGGCGACCCTTCGCCGAAGCAATCTTATCGGGGGCGCCATGTGCCCCCTCCTCTTCCCGGGCAACGGAGGCATGGGGCCGATCATCGCGAACTTCGAGCGAGACGGCACCTACCGCGCGAGCTTCGGCATTCTCTCGATCCGTACCGCGAGTCACGGGGATCTCACCCGTCCGGAGGGAGCAAACCACCGCCTCGACAACCTTCCTGAGAACACCGACATCACCGTGGAATCGGTCAACGGCGAGACCCTCGTCTTTTCGTTCGCGGGCGACGTGGTCACCGTCGTGAGCTGGTCTGCGTTCCAAGGCCCCGTCGACCCCGCCAATGCCCCGATCACCGGCGCCTGCCTCCAAATGATTCAGGGCACTCGGCTGGACTTTCGTGTCTTCTTCGACGCGCCCGGGCTACGTGACCTCACCGTCGAAGCCGATGCGAGCGCCGACCTGGTTGCCTTTGGAGGCTCGACCCGCACCGAGACGTTCACCAATGTCGAAGGGACGATCGATGACGAGGCGGTGGCACCACTCACCTTCGCCACCATGGATCCCCCGCGCTCCATGCGCCTCGCCATTTCAAGGCTGGAGCTGGTCACTGCGGATGCTGGCGGCGCACCGGTTCGCACGAATGTCCTGGATGGGCTCAATGCAGCCCTCGGTGGCCAACCGGAGCTCGACGACATGACCGGCACCCCCACTGGCAGCATGCTCCCGGCGGGGACGTACCAGTTTCAAGACGACGCGCACCCGGACTCGCCCTCCCACCTCATCTCCGGCGACTGCACTCCGCCCTACCGCCGCTAGCGCGCCGACGGGTGACCGATGCGGGCTAGCTTTCGTGGAGAGGCAGTTTGCGCAGCTTCCTTTTTTGGAGGCGGCGCGCCAAGAAGCACGAGAAGAAGGTTCCACCGACTGCGGTGGCTTCGCAGGTCGACCTACGCTGGACTGAATAGACCCTCGAGCGGCGCGTCGTTTCGCTCATCGTCGCCGAATCGCTCCATTGGGTGGCCCATCATATTCGAGATAGCCACCCACAGATCGTTGGTCGAGCGGCTGTCGTAGCTGAGCTTGCGGTTGCCTTCGAGCCGGCCGCCCGCGCCACCAAACAGCTGAATCGGAACGTTGTCGAAGGAGTGCCGTCCGAGCCGAATCTCGCTGAACACCACGATCAGGGTGTTGTCGAGAAGGCTCCGGCCGTCGATGTCCGGCGTGTCGCGGAAGCTCCGCACCATCTCGGCCATCTGCTCGCAGTACCAGAGATGGATCGCGCTCTCGTCGTGGGCTCGGTTGTTGCCGCTGTGGGTGATGTTGTGATGGCCGCGGTTTTCCACATCGATCAGTCGACTGAAGTTGATGTGGCTGTTGCCCGCGGCCCAGCCAAAGGTCGCGATGCGCGTTAGGTCGCACTGGAACGCCGTGCGAATGATGTCGAGATGCGCCCGACCGATGGGACCGTGCTGGTCGTTGACTACATCGGGGTCGACGGCCTCCGCGATCGCGCGAAGCTCGGTGGGCTCGCTGCACATCGCGCCGAGCCGGCGGGGATCATCCAGCGAGGTCTCGAGCTCCCGCACCGCATCGAGGTGGGACTCGAGCTTGTCCTGCTGATCGCCCGGGATGTTCTGCTGAAGTCGCTGAATGCTTCCGCGCGCAAAGTCGAGCACGCTTCGCTTCTGCGCTCGAGCGCGCTCCAGTCGAGCCACCGCGTCCGGGCCACCGCCCCCGTCCATCAAGTTGCCGAACGCTCGCGCGAAGGCCGCCGCGGGGCGCTGCTCTGGGCCGAGTGGAGACGCCCGGCCGGAGTACGAAAGCACTCGGGTGAACACTTCGTTCCGGTCCGACCGGAGATCCGCGGAGAGCTGAAGCGACGGGATCGGCGTGTCGCCGCGAATCGTCTCGTCGTTTGCGAGGATCTGATCGATCGAGATCTTCTCGGCGATCACCGCGTCGAAGGCCGGGTCGCTCACCGTCACGCCACCGGTCATGAAGGTGACCATGCAGTTGCCGTGATCCTGACCGGGAGTGCGCGGCTTCTTTCGAATGTCCATCCCCTCGAGAATGACCATGTGCTGACGAACATCTTCGAAGGGCGCGAGAATCGGGCTCAGGGTGAAGTCGCGTTCGCCGCCCGAGGGGTCGTAGTCGGCGGGCACCGTACCGCAGGGCTTGTGAATGATGAGAAGTCGGGTCGGCGCCCGCATCGGCTGAGCGCTCGTGAGGTGGCGCCCCACAAATGGGCGTGCGGCAAGGGCACCCCCGGCCACGCCGAGGCCTCCGAGAAACGCGCGTCGTTTCAGACGGGTCATTGTTGGGCCTCCGTTCCGGCGGGATTTCGCTCTCGAAACGCGCGGTCGAGGGCGATCGTCCGAAAGACCTCTACCAGGTTGTAGCCGGACCTATCGAACTGGGTGTGGACTGCGTCCTGGGTGCAGGCGAGCTCCTCACCGAGGCTTCGACCGAACGCGTAACGCACCATCTGGTCGGCCACACAGTTCTGAACCTCCGGGCTGTTCGCGAGGAGCGTGGCAAGGTCGCGAGCGTCGTTCACCTCATGCGCTTCGC
Organism: Myxococcota bacterium; assembly: GCA_039187775.1. GTDB lineage: Bacteria > Myxococcota_A > Polyangia > Polyangiales > JBCCZL01 > JBCCZL01. Next base: position 7,859 of record JBCCZL010000147.1, on the reverse strand, counting down.
CGCGGATCACCACGGTAGTGGCGGTGCGGACCGCTTCGCCGTCGACGCGATCGCGGAACACGCCCACGGGGTCGAACGCCTCAAGCGCGATGCCCGCCGGGTCGATCACGGTGTGGCATCCTTTGCATTGGTCGTCGGCCGCGCGGTAGTCGGCGAGCTCGATCTCGGAGAGGCCCTGCGTATCCTCTTCGACGCTCTCCAAAAGTCCGGGGGGCGGGGGTACCGGTTCGGGGAGGCAGAGGAAGAGCTTTCCAATGAAGATGCCTCGGTGGACGATCGATGTCGTCTTCGGGTCGCTCACGCCGGCGAGGATCGCGGCCTGGGTGAGGATCCCCGAGCGCTCGGCCGGGAGCGTTGCCGGCACGTGCGTGTCGCCAAAGTCTCCCTCGATGCCGTAGACCGCTGCGAGCCGGGCGTCGACGAACGTCTCCCGCGAAAGGAGCAGCTCCCGAAGGTCTCCACCCCGTCGCCAGAGAACGTCATGCACAAACAGCCGCGTCTCCTCGAGCATGCTCTCCTGGAGCGGGCCGTCGTAGTCGGGAAAGAGCTCCACGTCCTTTCGGGCCGCAAGCACGCGCTCCGCGCCAACCCAGTCGGTCACGATGCGGGTGAGGTTGTCTTGGACGCGGGGCAAGCCAAGGAGTCGATCGACCTCTCCTTCGAGGAACGCCGGGTCGGTGAGCGAGCCATCGAGGGCAGCGGCCCAGAGCGGAGCGTCGGGAATCGAGTCGAGAAAGAGAAACGAAAGCGCTTCGGCGAGTTCGAAGGAGTTGAGGGCGCCGACCTCGTCGCCGACTTCGCTTCGGTAGAGAAACGGAGCGGACTGGAGCGTCGCCTCGATCACGAGGGCGATTCCGCGGTCGAAGCCGTCCTCGGCCCCAAGCTCGAAAAGATCCATGAGGCCGGCCCGCTCGTCCGCGTCGATGGGGCGGCGAAACGCCCGCGGCGCAAACGCATCAATGAACTCTTCGGCACATGCCGCGTCCTCGGTAGCGCACGGAACGACGCTGCCCTCGGTGGCGGCCTGTGTCGCGGCAGTTTCCGCGGCGAGCTGATACTGAGTGGCGAGCGACGCTTCGACCTTGAACAGCTCGGACTCGTAGACGAACAGGTCCGACGTGACGCCCGGCGTCCGAACCTCGGGCACGTCGGTCGCTGCGGGAAGCAGGTCGGTCACGGCATTCTGGAACTGCCGGTCCGATAGGAGCCACACCCGCGCGGGTGGATTGGTGGTGATGCACCCGTCCTCGGGGCGAGGCGGATTCTGAAGCCCCGGTCCGTCGTTGGCCGTGGTGTCATCGAGTACGCCGGTGCATCCGATCACGAGGGCGCTCAACGCCAGCGCAGCGAGAGGCGTGAACCACGACAGCAGTTTCTGAGGTTCTTCCGAACCGCCGCCAGAAGAATGTTTGATGCTCACCACCCAGCGCGTCCTTTCCCGCGGCGCGTCGTTGGTGGCGCGCCCGCTCCCGGAGCCCAGGATGCAGGCGGTGTTCCGGCGCATTAATGGTCCAAAACCAGGGGACTTCTGGAGCAAAGAACGCTCCCTGCGCCTTGGCTTTTGGGCCTTGGCACGACCATCGCAGCTCTGCGTTCTCGACGATGGCACGGCACAGCCTGACACCCTTTAGCCACCGCCCTCCTTCCGATGAAACGCAACATCGCACGTCGGAATGTTCGCGGGTTGGAAATCAAAAGGAGCGACGCCGACCCAGGACCATGAGGCTCTGGCTTGGGCTCCTCGTGGTGGGACTGGCGGCTCCGAGCGTGGCGGAAGCCCAGCTCGACGATCTGCGGCTTCGGGGCGGGTTGACCGTTGGCAGTCTGGTGAGTCCGGACCAGCGGGGCTGGCTTCGTTACGACGGTTTGGGATTTGGCGGCCATGTCGATGTGGGCTATGCGGTCATGGAGCCGCTGACGTTGGACGTTCGGCTCGCCGGTGCGTACTTCCTATCCGAGGAAGGAGCGGGAGGCCTGGCGGAGGCGGGCATTGGCGCTTCGCTCGACCTCGAAGCGCCGGCGTGGCTTCGCTGGGGTCCGTTCTTCCACGTCAACATGGGATGGACCGGGGAGTACGTCCGGCCCACCATCGACGTCGGTCTTCGTGTGGGCGTCGTCGTCACCGATGCGGTGAGCGTGGGGATCGAGCTCAGCTACCATCAGCTCTTCTTCGAAGACGGAGAGAACCACTCGTCGGACGCGCGGTTCTTCATGGGCGGCCTTCAGTTTGCGTGGCGTCATCCTCCGGTGCCCGAGGAGCCGCCCGCGGAGGTGGTGACCCGGGAGCGAGTGGTCGTACGCGAAGTTCCCATCGACAATTTCCTCCGCGAACGCACCCCGCCACCAGAAGCGGCGATGCCCGAGGACATCGACCATCTTTTGGACGATGCGCTGCCCATCACGCGTCGAGAGCAGCAAACGCTCATTCCTCCGGTGCTCTTCGTCTTCGATTCGGTGCAGATGCTGCCCTGCGGAGAAGTCGCGCTCCACGCGGCCCGCGAGGTGATACTTGAGAGCGAAGATGTCGTGGTCATCGCCGGTCACGCCGATGGGACGGGCGAAGACGGCTACAACGATGAGCTCTCCCTGCGTCGAGCGACGCGAGTCCGGGACTGGCTCGTTGCCCATGGGGTGCCCTCCGAACGGCTTCGGGTCGAAGCGTATGGAGAATCGGAGCTCCTCGAACAGGAAGAAACCGACGTGCACCGGCAGCTCAATCGACGAGCCACGTTCCGGGTGACCCGGGTGCTCTCCGAGGGAGAGGCGTCGTTCCCCGGGCTCTCTTCGTCATTTCGCTGCGAGGTCGGCGACGAAGCAGCCTCGCATGACAGCGAACCGGAACCCACAGCGGACGAAGGAACATCCGATACCGAGGAGATTCAGCCGTGAGCCTGCAGCTCCGATGGGCGGTGACGGGGGTCCTCGTCCTCATGGGCCTTGGGGGCTGCGTGGGCCGCGAACTCGTCGGGGTGACGGGAAGCGGCGGTGAGATCACATGCATGGATCCCACGCCCTGTTCGCTCCTCAACGAGACCGCTCCCGAAGAGCCGATCGATCCGAGAGAATTCGAACTCACGCCGCTTCGCTGCGAGGTCCAGATGCCGACCCCCGGGGCGTGCGATCGGCTGTTCACCGATTCGGCGGTCGGGATCGTCACCGGCTGCGACGACACGATTTCGCTCGGGCCCTCGACCTTTTTCGGCATGGAGCTTTCCTGCGCTCGGATCACGCTCGAGCTGGAAGCGGGCGCGGTGGTGGAGCTTCGCGACTCGGTGATCCGTGACACCGAGATCGAGCTTCGCGGGGGTCCGGGGTCAGTGCTCCGCCTGGTCGGCTCGCAGGGGGACCGGGTGCGGCTCCGCTCTTTCGGTCAAGCATGGATCGAAGTCCTCGAAAGCAACACCTTCGATGACCTTCAGGTGCTCGTCGATGAAAGGGTCGAGGGTCGAGCGGTTCTGTTCTCGGAATCGTCGATCCGTGGCCTCGCGGTTCGAACCGGTCTTCGCGGCACCGTCCGCTTCGAGCGAACGAGCGCCGCCGAAGGGGCCATCGATGTCGGTGAACTTATCGCCGATGAGTCCACCTTCTTCGACGTTGACCTCAAAGCCGACCACGCGCTCCTCGCGGTGGCAGGATTCGAGCAAGCGCAGCTCTGGCTGGGCGCGGGCACCATCGTGTCCGGGGCACTCCTCGACTCGACGGTTCATCGCTGCGGTGCCCTTCGACTGGTGGAGGCGTCGATGGAGCTCTCCCATCTTCGTGCATGCGATACTCCAACGGAGTTCGTCGGCGGTTCGGTCGTGGATTCGACGGTCCGCGGCGGAGTGGTCACCGACGGGAGTGCGTTCATTTCGTCGGTATTCGCCGGAGGGCCCGAGGAGCTCCGGTTTGGTAGCTCGCTCGTCAACATGAGCACGTTCTGCGGCGAGACCCATGTCGTCGGAAACGGAGGCAGCATCCTTTGCGCGGGCTGCGAGCCGGAGGTCCGCTCCGCGATGCTGGAAGGGACCGTGGTGTCGGCGCCCCAATGCCCGTCTCTCGAAGCCGCCGCGCCCCCCGAGAGTCGACGATAGCCTTCGCGGCCCGTCGGTTTAGGCGACCGTGTCGGGCGCGAAGGGACCGGAGATCGCGATCGTTAACCCGTCGTGCTGCATGTTGACGAACAGCGTGCCGGCGTCGGGGGAGAAGCAGGCCCCGGCGAGTTCGCTTCCGCTCTTGGCGTTTCGAGCAAAGTCCGACACCTCTCCGGTGGGTGTGAGAACGCGAAGGTAGTTATCGCCTCGCCCGTCCTCGCACATGAAGACGTCGCCCCAGGGAGCCACTGTGATGTTGTCGGGGTTGGAGAGTGTTCCCGCGTGCTCCGATTGCGCGACCAGCTCGAGCTGCGCACCGGTCGAGCCTTCGCGGTAACAGAAGATCTGTCCGCGATCGATCGGGCCACCGCTCGTCGAGCAAATATAGATGCGATCGTCGAAGCTCCAGATCCCTTCGCCCCGCCGGAGGACCGCAGCCCCGTGCTCCTGGGCGGTGTAGCGAAGCGAGTCATCGGCGGGATCGGGCTCGTCGAGGTCCACCCATTCCGCATCGAGCTGGTCACCCACCCGAAGCCCGTCTCCGAGTTCGAAGCGAGCTTCCCCTTTGATCCGAAGCGCCTGGAGCGTTCCCTCGAAGGGTTTATCCGGCTGCTCGGGGACGAAGCGATAGAAGCTTCCGTCGGTTTGATCTTCGGTGAGGTAGGCGATTGCGCTCGTGGGCTGCACTGCGGCCGCTTCATGCTTAAATCGGCCGTAGGGCACGATGCGCCGCGCCGGCGCGACCCGCTCGGCGTCGCGGGGGCAGAGAAAGACGTAGCCGTGGCCGGGTCGAGGGTCTTCTTCGCAGGAGAGCCAACCCCAAGGACTGATGCCTCCGGCACAGTTCCGACTCGTACCGATGAGCACCAGATTGCTCGAGGTAAGCTCCAGGGTCGAACCGTCGAGGACGAGGCGGGACACTCCGCCCATCCCGTCCGGGGTAAACGCCTCCGGCGGAGGGATGTCGCCATCGTTGTACGGCCCCGCGTAGAACTCGCCGGGACCATTTTCGTGATTGCGAAGGAGGATCACTTCGCCACTCGGACCCACAAAGCTCCCCATCCCGTCCGGTCGCGCGGGCACTCGGTAGCCGTCGCTCATCCGGTCGCCGGCCCGGTCGATGATCCGGTAGGCGAAGCCCTCGGGGAGATCGAGCACCCCTTGAGGGTCCTCGATGAGGGGCCCGTAGATGCCTCCTTGATTGGTGCTGGACGGCTCGAACACCTGCGACAGCGACAGACCCGCGCCCGTTGCAATCGCCGCTGCGCTTCCGCCAAAGATGACCTGCCTTCGTGATACCGGCACCGACCAATTGAGTTGGTCTCGCAGCCGAAAGTCAAATCTGCAGCGATGTCCTTGGCACGGCGCGTTGAGGACCCCTCCTGACATCCATTGGCAGGGGGCGCCGATCTGTCCCTTGATCCGACGTGGTGCGATCGCCAGAGTCGGCGTTCACCGGTCGCGCGCGACCGAGAGTGCAAGGAGGTGGATATGTCAGCAAAGGAAGTCGGCGAAAAGCTCGTGGCGCTCTGCAAAGAGGGCAAGAATCTGGAAGCCATCAATACGCTTTACGCGGAGGACATCGAGAGTGTGGAGGCGGCGACTCCCCCCGGCAGGGAGCGGGTGGCCAAGGGCATCGATGCGATCCGCGGGAAGAACCAGTGGTGGCTCGAGAACCACGAAGTGCACAGCGCAAGCGTCGAGGGGCCCTTTCCCCATGGCGACGACCGCTTTGCGGTGATCTTCAATCACGATGTGACCTTCAAGGGCGACGGCTCCCGACGAAAGATGCACGAAGTCGGAGTGTTCACGCTGAAGGACGGCAAGGTCGCCAAGGAAGAGTTCTACTACAACATGGGCTGACCTGTGGGTCGGTGAGTGCACAAGTCGCAAGGTCCAACGTCCCTTGCGACGGTCCCGCCGGGGACCTACACACTAAGGCGGTGTTCGGTCCCCGGTTGGATGGTTTGCGTCGAGAACGCGCGAAGGCGTCGGCGCAGTTCCGTGACGGGCGCTTTCACAACACCGACGGGGTCAGCGCAGGGCTTCAGCCCGGGCAGGCGATCCCCACGATGCGCGAGTATTTTATGGGGGATCGGAGCCGCCGAACACCGCCCGCGCCGCTTCCCTTGGTCAACCCTCTTCCCGTCTGGACGACGCCACATTCGGGACTTCGGGCGACATGGCTCGGGCACTCCACCGTGCTCCTCGAGATCGACGGCGTGCGCCTTCTGACCGATCCGATCTGGGCGGAGCGATCCTCTCCGATGCGGTTTGCTGGACCCAAACGGTTTCAGCGGGTGCCCGTGACGATCGAGCAGCTCCCGGAGCTCGATGCGGTCATCTTGTCCCACGACCACTACGATCACCTCTGTCGCGAGTCGATGATCGCGCTCGCCAAAAAGCAGATTCCGATCATCACATCGCTTGGGGTAGGCGCCCGACTCGAGGCCTGGGGAATCCCCGCCGATCAGTTCGTGGAGCTCGATTGGTGGGAGTCGACGAGTGGTGTCGGCTTCGAGGTGACCGCCACGCCGTCGCAGCACTTTTCGGGTCGTTCGCTCAACGATCGGAACCGGACGCTCTGGTCGTCGATGGTGATTCGAACCGAACGGCACACCGTGTTCTTCAGCGGAGACACCGGCCTGACTCAAGAGTACGTGTCGATCGGGGAGCGATTTGGGCCGTTCGATCTCGTGATGCTCGAAATCGGGGCGTACCACGAATCTTGGGGAACGGTGCACCTCGGTCCCGACGGTGCGCTCGAGGCCCATCGACTGCTCGGTGGGGGTCCGCTCTTGCCGGTGCACTGGGGGACCTTCGACCTCGCGATGCACGATTGGGATCAGCCGGCCGAGCGGCTCCTGGAGCTCGGACGGGACATTCCGCTTCTCATGCCGAAGCTTGGTGCGCCCACCGAACCCGCGCAGTTTGACGGGCCCACGCCTTGGTGGCGTGAGGTCCTCGCCGTTCAAGGCGCGCCGGTCGCTCGGCAGGCTTGACCCGCGTCGCCGAGCACGAGGTTCACGGAAGCTCCTCCGCCGCGACGATCATCGGGCCGTCGGCAAAGTTCGAGCTGCCACCCCGCTCCACGGTGAAGCGATACGTCTTGCCGTCTTCCAGCGTTTCGAGGGGTGGACCGGACGTGTTGCCGCAACGTTCGAAGTGGAGCCAGACGCGAGGGCCGTCCTCTGGCTCGACCTCGTACGATTGTTGAACGCACGCGCCATGGCCCAACGGACTTCGGCCCACGATTTCGCCCTCGATCGTGTCTTGAGAGCCCTCGGGGAAGAGCCATGCGGCGAGCGCCGCGACGACCGATCGGGGAATCGTGTGGCCGCCTTCGAACGGCAGAAACTCGACCGTGCTCCCGGCTCCTTGAAAGCGATTCCGAAGGCGTTCGGCGGCGGCAAACGCGAGAAGTGGGTCTTGTCGCCCGTGGCTCATGAACACTCGCGTTGGCGCTCGTCGAGATAGCCGCTCGGTCCAACGTCGCTCCTCCACCGGCGCCCCCGAAAGCGCGGCCACTCCGGCGACTTCGTCGGACCATTCGAGGGCGACATCTACGGCGAGCATCGCGCCTTGGCTGAAGCCCGCGAGATAGGTTGCTTCGGGAACCAGCACGCCACGCCGGCGAAGGGTCTCGATCAGCGCGATGACGTCTCGGCGCGCCGCGGCGAGGCCCGGAGGCGCGTCTCCCCCTCGATCCGCGGGCCGAGCGCCGAGCCGGATTTCCCACCAGGCCCTCCCTCCCCCCGGTCGCTCGAGCGGTGCCTCCGGAAGTAC
>JBCCZL010000146.1:0-17971 GCA_039187775.1 Myxococcota bacterium | reverse complement strand
CGGCGAAGCGCTGATCGGCGCCGAAGACGGGACCATCGTGGCCGTTGGAAAGGGAAGCTACGACGAAGCGATCGAGCTTCCCACCGGCGTCACCGTGCAGGGAGCCTGCGCGGCGGAGACCACCATCTCCTTTGCAGGTCCGAGCCAGGATCGCGCGGTCGTAACCGCTCTTCTTCCGCGCGCGACGCTTCGCGACATTGCGATCGGACCGAGCGGCCGTCCGGGGATCGGCGTTGGCCGTGCAAACACCAGTCTGACCGTCGAGGGGGTGGTGATCGACGGGGCCACCGAGTTCGGAATGTTCGTCGACGACCAGGCGACGGCAACCCTTGACGGGGTCCTGATCCAGAACAGTCAGTCGCTCCTCACGCGATCCGGCGTCGGCCTCTACGTCCAGCGAAACGCGGAGGTCACGATGCAGAATTCGGTGCTGCTCGACAATCGAGATTCGGCGATCCTCGTCAACGAAGCCGGAGTGCTTACCGTCGAGCGTTCGGTGGTTGCCCGCACCCTCCCGGCGGTGGGCGCGCCCGACGGGGGGAAAGGCATTCAGGTGCAGCTTCGCGGCAACGCCACCCTCCGAGAGAGCGTCTTTCGGGACAATGTGGACATGGCGCTCTTCGTGGTGAGTCCGCAGACGTTTTTGACGGGTGAAAACCTCCTCATCCGCGCAACGACGGCCCGCGAGATCGATGGCAAGGGGGGCCAAGGGTTCTTCGTTCAGGACGGCGCAACGGGAGTGCTTCGCAACTCGACAGTTGCCGAGAATCAGGAGGCGGCGGTGGTCGTGACCGGCGCCACCGCGACGCTCGAAGATGTGATCGTCCGCGACACGTTGCCCGGCCCCGCGAACTCGAGCCCCGGGTTTGGCCTCCTCGCGCGCGAACGGTCGACGTTGACGCTTCGACGGATGGAGTTTCTTCGCAACCGAGCGGTCGCGGTCGCGATCACCGACCCCGACACCACCGGAACGCTGGAGGATCTCCGGGTTGAAGGCACGCTTTCGGATCGGTTCGACGACGCGCTCGGCCATGCCATGGAAGTCGGCCGAGCGGCCCAGGTCACGGGTGCGCGGATTGTAATCCGCGATCACCTCGAGGGTTCCATCGTCGTGGACGGCGCCGACACGATGGTGGTCCTCGAGGACGTGGACGTGGAAGGGACCGGACCCCGCGTTTCCGACGGCCGATTCGGGCGTGCGGTGAATGTTGCCAATGGCGCCGAGCTAACGCTGCGGCGGGCCCGGTTGGCGTCGAACCGGGAGCTCGGCGTCCTTGCGAGCGCCGCGACGGTGATCCTCGAGGCGGTTCACGTCGTGGACACTCGGAGCGAAGAGTTCTCTCAAGGACCGGGCCGGGGCATCCAGGCGCAGAACGAAGCCATCCTCACCGCAACCGACGTCCGGGTGGAGCGGAGCCAGGGAGTCGGGGTGCTCGTGCTCCGCTCCACGGCAACGGTGGCGGGGCTCGAGCTTGTGGACGTCGCCCCCGTCGACTGTGCGGCGACGACCTGTCCCGACGAGGCCGGCGCCCTTGGTTTTGCGGTGCAGGGCGGCACGGCCACGGTGGATCGGTTTGTCATCGAGGCCGCGAGCTTCTGCGGTGTTCAGTTAGCGGAAGGGTCCCTCGACCTCCAAGACGGCACGATTCGGGGCCATTCGATCGGAGCCTGCGTGCAGGTCGACGGCTACGACACCACCCGGCTCACCGACACGGTAGAGTTCGAGGCGAACGACGTGCCGATCCAGGCGACGACCATTCCCATCGCGATGCCTGCAGCGAGCCTCGCCGACATCCTCTGAGCCGATCGACCGCAACCCGCGAGCGTAACGGTTACGCTACCGCGGGCCGGGGCTCGGCCTGGTGGGCCCTCGGGGACTGACGTGCGTTTCGGGAGTGGCTCGCCCTCTGCGACCGGTGAAGCCCATAAAGCACTGGCAAAAGCAGCATTCCTCCGGGGAGTACCACCACTCCGATCCACAGCCCAATCTTCAGTGCGGTCGCCATCGGCTCTCCTGCGCGGAGGTACAGCAGGATGCGTGCCGATCGTCGGTTCCCCAGGACCAGCGCCTCATCGGAGCCGAACATTGAACCGCGGCCGGTTCGCGCCTATGGCTAACCCATGACGCGAACTTACGTCGGGTACGTCCTCCTATGGTGCGCCCTCGGTTGCGGAGGCGCGGAGACCCGCCCGGACCTCCACCAGCAGGCACCCGACTTCCGTGCCCTCGACCAAGCGGGCCAGCCCCGGACCCTCACCGAGTTTCGCGGCAAGGCCGTGGTTCTCTACTTCTATCCGCGCGACGGAACCCCCGGGTGCACCACCGAGGCCTGCGCGTTCCGCGATTCCTGGGACCGGATCGAGGCCCTGAACGGACAGGTCGTCGGCGTATCCACCGATAACGTGGCCTCGCACCGGCAGTTCGCCGAGGAACACGACCTCGACTTTCCGCTCCTCGCGGACCCCGAGGGCGAGATCCTTGCGGCCTACGGCGTAGGGCAAATGCTCGGGATGGCGCGGCGCATCACCTTTATCATCGACGAGGATGGGGTCGTCCGCCGCGTGTTCGAGGACGTCGACCCAGGCGTGCACGTGGACGAAGTGGCGGCCGTTCTCGAAGAGCTCCAGCGCTCTCGTTAGAGCTCTAGCCCGCTCGGTCGAGTGGTCCCAACGTCGCGCGGATCGTCAATGGCCCTGGCTTCGGAGCCACGCGGCGAGTTCACGAAAGAACTCCTGGTGATCGAAGTCGTTGAATAGACCCGGACTGTCGCCGAGGAGTTGGCCGACCTGGTCCAAGTGGTCCGCCGGAACGCAGCCGAGAAACCGACCCCGCTTTGCGTCGTCGACACGAACGAGCCCATCGTTCGGAAACGGCGCAGTCAGTCCTCCATCGAGAATCTCTTCGGTCAGGCCGAGGAGCGGATCGATCGGGTCCGTCTCGTCTTCCCACCGAGCAATGAATGGCGGAGGGCTCGGAGAGACGCAGGCTCGTCGGCCCCGGTGGCGATCGCTTCGCCCCCCGATCGAATAGATCGCGACTCCCGGAGGGTCGGGGTAGCGACGATTGAACTCCGCCCCCCCGTCGGTCGACAGCTGGCGAAGGGCCGCGACCACGCTGGTCTCCATGCCCACCTGGTCGTAAAGCGGCGCGCCGATGAGGCGCACAAAGGCATCGAGGAGGCCGGCCAATCGGTCGTCTTCGACGAGTCCCACAACGATGTCCGCGAGGAGGGTTCCGTCGTGCGGTGTCGCGATGGTGGTCACCGATTCGACGAGGTCGGGGCGCTCTGCTGCGACCACTCGAGCATCGAGGCCCCCTTGGGAGTGCCCGATCAGATTGACCTTCGCGTGACCCGTCTCGGCGAGGATCTCCTCGACGCGCTCGAGGAGGGCGAGCCCCCGCACCGTCGAGTCGTTGAACGGGTCCACCGTCGTGATGAAGACCTGCTCGCCGTTGGCTCGGAGATCCTCTTCGACTTGGTAGAAGTACGTCAGAAAGCCGGCTCCCGCGAAGTCGTCGAAGCCGAAGAACCCGTGGGCAAGAACGAGTGGATACGGTGCGCCAAGCGCGGCTTCCCCATCCACCGTTCGGTCGATGCCCGCGGCATCCCGGGGAGCGATCGGACCACGGTCCGGAACGCCCACGTCAGCGATGGCGGCATCCGCCATGGCGTCCGGCGTGGCGTCCACGCCACCTTCGCCCGCATCGATCGAAGTTCCGCCGCAGCCCCCGAACTCCGCGACAAGAATGTAGACGAAAACGCAACGGGTCATTCGCATGAGCTTGCCGGACGTGCGAAGCGACAACAAGGTCCGTTGCGCGCCGACTTATCTGCCTCGCCACGTGAATAAATCGCGTTCGCGGGTCGGCGACGTGTAACCGCCTCCCAAACTCTCGCGTACGAAGAAGTGGTCAGCGGGTAGGTAGTCTTCCCCGGCCGCGCGGGACCTTTAGTTCGGAGGTGTAGTGGCTCGCGAGCCCGTATTGCCGTCACCGTTCGCGGATCGGTACATCGTGGAACAGCCGATTGGGACCGGCGGAATGAGCCAGGTCTATCGGGTGTACGACCGGGTGCGAAAGGAACGCGTCGCGCTCAAGGTGCTCCATCCGCATCTCGCGAAGGACCGCCTGCAGGTCCGTCGCTTCGCGGAGGAAGCGGCCCTCACTCAGCGGGTGTCTCACCCTGCCGTCGTCACCGTTCATGACAGCGGCGAGGACCTCGCGACGGGGCTTCACTACATCACGATGGAACTCGTGGAGGGGAAGAGCCTCGCCGACCTCATGTACGCCGGTGCGCTCCATCGGCTCGAGACCCTTCAGCTGCTCGCTCAGGTGCTCGAGCCCCTCGCGGAAGCGCATCGGACGGGGATCGTGCATCGCGACCTGAAGCCCGACAATATCCTCGTCGAGAAGCGGGCCGGTCGGCATATCGCGCGCCTCGTCGACTTTGGAATCGCTCGCCAGCTCGGAGGACGGGGCATGACCCGCACCGGCATCGGAATGGGCACCGTGCATTACATGAGCCCGGAGCAGGCGCGCTCCGCCAAGAGCGCGGGACCTCCGAGTGACCTGTGGTCGGTCGGCGTGATGATCTACGAAACGGTGACCGGACAGCTCCCATTCGACGGCGAGTCGGCAGGAAACGTCGTCGTCAAGATCGCGACCGAAGAGCCTGCCGACCCACGGACCTTTCGTCCGGAGCTCGATCCTCGACTCGAGGCGATCATTCAAAACTGTCTCGAGCGCGAACCGTCGCTCCGCCCCGCGTCCGCCGAGGAGCTTCGGCGCCGACTGGTCGAGGTCCTCGACGATCCGGCCGTGAGTCAGGCGCTGGTAGGCGAGGTATGTGTCGCGGCAACGTTTGAGATGGCCTCCGAACCTGGGTTTTCGATGCCGTCGCCGATACCGTTTCAGCACGAAGCCGAAGGGACACCCTGGAGTGTGGTTCCGCGGACCTCGGCTCGTTCGGACCCGCCCCCGGACCTTCCGGTTCCTGCGGTCGAAGCGTCTCCCTCGGTCTTGCTGCCTCGAGCATCGCAAACCTCGGCTTCCTCGGACGCCCCGGCGCGGGGTCGCTGGCTCTCCTACGGGCTTGCCGCGACCGGCGCGATCGCGCTCGGATCGGCGGTCGCGCTCCTCTGGTCTCAGCCGTCCGAGTCGGCCGAAGAGCCGCCCCGTCTCGCCCCCGAGGCGCCGACGCCGGTGGGTGAGGTGGCGCCGATCACTCCCGCGACATTCGAGTCGATGGCACCGGTGATGGTGTCGGTGGAGCCCGAGCCGAGCCCCGCGCCGGTGGTGGATCGGCGACCCCCTCGTCCCACGTCGCGTCCCCGGCGAGCGGTTCGACGCGTCCCCATGATGGCGGTTCCGTACGCAGTTGAGCAGGAGTCTCCCGCCGAGGAGCCGGCCGAGCCGAGCCCGCCTCCGGTGGAGACGCCCGCGCAGACCACCGCCACTCCGCCCCAAACCACCGCGGCCGCGCCGCCGCCGGCGATGAGCCCACCGCCAGCGCCGACGATGCGCACGGTGTCGACCCCGTCCCGCGCCCTTGGTGCACCGAGGCCTCACCCTCGTCCCCGATCCCCGATGGCGCCTCGCCCCGCCGCTCCTCGGCCCGAGCCCGACCGACCGCCGGTCGTGACCTTTTGACTCCGGGCGTTCTGCCCTCGCCGCATCTTCTTAATTTTGTTCAGTATCTCGTTCGCCGGGGAGGCGTCGCTATGCGTGTTGTGCCTTTGTGTTTCCTGCTTGGAGTGGGAGTGTTCGCCACGTTCCCGAACTCGGCGAACGCCTCGCCGTGGACGCTCCCGGAGGGAGAGCTCGTGCTCGTCGGAGGTTTCGAGTACCAAACCGCGACGCGGGAGTGGTTCGAGCGCGGCTCCGACTTTGGCCTTCGCCGGTTCCCCCTCAACGGTCGATACTCCGCGTCGAACTTCAACCTGGATGTTCGCTACGGCATCACCGACGCCTTCGAACTGTCGATTCAGGTCCCGTTTCGCGTCGTCACCTACGAGTCCGATCCGGTGATTCTTGCCGAGCCCGCCGCGGGCGGGGATCGAGCGTTCTTCACGGCCAACATCCTGGACTTTACGCAGACCGAAGTAGGCCTTGGCGATTTCCGGATCTCCGCCCGTTACCAAGTGCTGCGCGCTCCGATCGTGACAGCCTTCGAGCTCGGCATCAAAGCGCCCTCCGGCTACGACCAGCCGGAGGGAACCTTTGGCGGCACCGTTACGAGCATTCAAGAGTTCGAAAGCCGCTCCGACGAACTTTCTACGCCGGAGAATATTGGCGATGACGTGACCCTCGGAGATGGCCAGGCGGACATCAACGCGGGGGTACTCCTCGGCTACTCCTTCGACTTCGGCATGTTTCTTCGCCTCGACGCCGGGTATCGGCTCCGCCTGGGAGGCGCGGGGGACCAGGTCTACGGCTCGTTTCGCGCGGGGCAGCTCTTCCTTCAGCGCATCCTTCCCTACGCCGGCGTTGACGTGCAGTACGCGGTCACCGATGGAGAGATCCTCGGGATCAGCGTCGCGGCGCGGGACCCCAACCTTCCCGCCGCGCAGTACCAGCAGGGCGATCTGTTCCTCCGGGCGGTGCCCCTCGAGCGCTCGGCCGTCGATCTCGCGGTGGGGCTGATCGTCCGGGTGACCGACACCGTCGAGATGAACTTCGGATATCGGCGAACCCTCTGGGGCGAAAACACCGCTCAGATCGACGCGTTTAATGCTTCGATCGGTCTCCGAACCAACCTCCTCGGCGGTCCGCCGCCTCCCATGCCCGAGCCGCAGTTCGAGGAGCCCATCGAAGACGAACCGCTCGAAGCGGAATCGCTCGAGGAAGAGCCCGCATTCGAAGAGCCGGCGGAAGGTGAGACCTTCGATGCGCCGAGTGAGCCAATCTCCCCTGATCCCATCAGCGCCCAAAGCGCAGGGGCTTCCGAGGAGGGCTTCATGCCCGAAGAGGAAGCCGCGGAGCCGGTCGACGCGGAGACCGAGCAGCCCTGACCAAGTGGTTTAGGCGAGTAGCCACCAGGTGGCTCTTTGGGTTGCGGCTGCAATGAAAACCCGTGGTTTCTTGAACGACTCGATGGAGGCACAGCGTTTGCTCCAGCGCCGCGCCGTGTCCAAGCTCTTGATTGCCTTCGCCTTTCGATTCCCCGCGCTTATTTTCCCCGCGCTCTTTCTCTCCGCGGCCAGCTGTGCCTACTCGACCGGAACCCCGGAGAACGAACCGTTCCTCTCCGGCAAGCTCGGCGGGGCATCGTTCTCGTCGACCGACGAAGCGGTAGTCTTCGGCCAGCAGCAGGTCGGTGAGTTTGGCGAGGGCGGCACGATCTACGCCTTCGATTTCGAGCTGACCGACGTCTCGAACGTCACGATCGAGACCTCGGATCCCCATGGTGTGGGAATCGACACCGTGATCACGCTGATCAAGGCCGACGAAGAGGGACTCGCTCGAGGCGAGGATCCGGAGTTTAGCGGTGAGCGGGTGGCTTCCGACGACAACGGCGGCGAAGACTACCTCGCCGCGCTGTCGGCGGAGATCGACGCCGGATGGTACCGGCTTCTCGTCAAAGCCACCCCGGGACTGTCGCCCGAACCCGAGGGCAAGTTTGGCGTCACGATCGGGTGCGAGGGGAACGGCTGCGACGCGCATGCGTTCGATCTGGCGGTTGCCTTTGCCGCCGCGGCCGAAGGCGCGGTCTACATCAGTGATTTCGACCGAGAACCGGTGTTCGTTTCGGCCGATGTGGAAAACCCGGAGGACGCGTTCGACGAGCAGGCGATCGGCGGGCTCCTCCACGACGCGATTCTTCAGTACCTCGCGGACGAAGCCGAGGGTGCTGGAGACTGGACGTCCTACCGGCTCGTTGCCGAGGAGGCGGACCTTCTCGAGGAACTTACGAGCTACGCCCAGATTCCGACCACTCGCACCGAAGGTCGCGCCTGGATTCGAGTTCACAATCTCTTCGTCGAGCACCTTACGGAGCGTCGGACCCTTCGGGCGGAGACCGGCACCCACTTCGAAATCCGGATGGTGGTTGGCCGGACCGCCGACGGAAACCTCGCCGGCTTCCTGGTGGGGACCGTCGCGAACGTGTTCGCCTAAACCCCCGAGCCTCGCGTGGAGAGCGCGCGCCGGACGCCCACGTAGCGCTGCCCTTCGGCTTCGAAGGTGACCGCGTCGACGCCGAACACCGACCGGAGATTCTCCTCGCTGAGCACCTCGGCGGCGGGCCCGTCGGCGTGCACTCGTCCTCGATGAAGGAGCAGGAGTCGATCGCAGAAGCGGAGCGCAAGGGTGGGGTCGTGCAGCGCGACGATCGTTCCACCCCCCTGATCCACGTGGGACCGGATGAGCTGAAGGAGGGCGAACGAGTGATAGAGATCGAGATGCGCGGTCGGCTCATCGAGGACCAGGAGCTTCGTGTCCTGGGCAAGCGCGCGGGCGAGCACGACCCGCTGCCGTTCTCCGCCGGACAGTTCACCAAACGGCCGGTCTCGAAGCTCTCCGAGATCGGTGGCCGAAAGCGCGCGTTCGATGGCGTCCCGATCGGCCGGGGTCTCGGGCTGCAGGCGACCGAGATGGGGCGTTCGGCCCATCGCGACAACGTCGCGCACCCGGAATGCGAAGTCCGTCCCGATCGTCTGGGGGACAAACGCGACCTTGCGGGCGAGTTCGCGGCGCGAAAACGACCGGAGCGACTGGCTTCCGAGCTCGAGGCTCCCCGACTGAAGCGGAGCGATGCCCACGAGGAGGCGAAGGAGCGTCGACTTGCCGGCGCCGTTCGGTCCGATGATCCCAAGGAGCTCGCCGCTCCGCACCTCGATGTCGACCTCGGTGAGCACCGGAGCGTCGCGATAACCAAACGACAGACTTCGACCGGCGATGAGCGTCATCCGGCGTCCGGGTCGAAGGCGCCCGCGCTGCCGCGACGTCGATGGCGAAGCAACAGATAGAGAAAGAACGGACCGCCCGCCAGGGACGTCACCACTCCCAGTCGAAGATCCGTCGAGGGGAAGGAGCGGCAAAGAAGGTCCGCCCACACCAGGCACGTCGCCCCCGAAAAGAACGCCACCGGAATCAGGCGCCGATGATCCGGACCCACCACGAGCCGAACGATGTGCGGAATCATCAGTCCGACGAAGCCCACTACGCCCATGACCGCCACCGCCGCCGCGGTGACCAGCGAGGAGAGAATGAGGGTTTGTCGCTTGAGCCGAACGACATCGATGCCGAGGGCGAGGGCGCTCTCTTCGCCGGTGAGAAGCACATTGAGGTCGCGTCCGTAGATCATAAGCCACGCGCTTCCCCCGAGGGCCACCGGCGCGGCCAGGAGAAGGTGCTCCCAGCTTCGGCCCTCGAGGCCTCCAAGGAGCCAACCCAGCATCTCCCGACCCACCTCCCAGTCGGCGAGGCTGAGCGAGAGCACGAGGGACGTCATTGCACTCGCGATTCCCGAAACTGCGACACCGGTCAACAGTAGCGTCGTCACCGGAGTGCGCCCTCGCCGGGTCGCGATCGTGTACACCGAGAATGCCGCGAGAAGGCCGCCCGCGAACGCCGCGAGGGGAACGAGATAGAACGCCAGAGAGACGGTCGAAAGGTAGAGTGCGCACACCGCCCCCAGCGCGGCTCCGCTCGATACGCCGATGATCCCCGGGTCGGCCATCGGGTTGCGAAAGAGCGCTTGCATCACCGCCCCGGAGGTCGCAAGGGCCGCTCCGCCGACTGCGGCGAGGAGCACCCGCGGAAGCCGAACGTCCAACACGATGACCCGCTCCCAGGCTTCGAACGATGTCGAGCCGCTCACGAGGCTCCAGAGAATCGCGGCGGTTCGGTCGAACGGGAGGGCGCTCGCCCCAAGGGCCGTCGCGCAGACAATGCTCACCAGGAGCGCGAGGACTCCGAAGACGAGGGCGACGGATTGGGTTAAGGCAGCAGCCTTCATGGGTCGTCCGCGAATTCCTCGGGGTGAAGGACCCGCGCGATCGAAGCGGTGGCGTCGGCTACAAAATGAGACGTGGTAAAGAGCTCGCGGGCGGGTAGCTCGTACACTCGCCCCGTGGTTACCGCGGTGAGCCCGCGAAAGGTGCGCCGTTGAAAAACGTTCGGCGTGGCGGTGAGGTCTCGGGCTCGGCCATCGGCGAGATAGTTGCTGACAAGGATGACGTCTGGATCCATGCGCACGAGTTCCGCGACGGGAACCGGAGCGTGGCCCACGAGTTCTGCCTCCGCGGCGGCGTTCCGGGCGCCGGCGACCGACAACACTTCGTCGAAGAGGGTGCCGCTCCCGGCAGTATAGCCTCGGGTATAAAGCAGCACCGACGGTGGTTCGAGGTCCGTGACCCGTTGCCGAGTCCTCGCGAGGGACCGGTCCATGCGCGCGATCATCTCTTCGGCGTCAGCTTCTTCGCTCACCAGGGCGCCAAGCGTACGGACGTTGGCGCGAATATCGTCGATGCGGTTTACGCTTTTGACCGCGGACATCGGCACTCCCACCCGAACCAGGAGCGCGGTGACCTCGGGGCGACCAAACGCGTCGCGCACCACGCAGTCGGGGCGCAGGGCGACCAGCTGCTCCGGATCCCCGACGACCCGCTCTTCGACCTCGCCCGCCGCCTCGGCCACGTAGGAGGCGTGCGGATCGTCGGCAAAGCGTCCGACCGCCACCATTCGTTCTGGCGGAACCAACGAGAGAAGGATCTCGTCGGTCGAGAGAATCGAGCTCACGAGCCGTTCCGGTGCGGGGCCACACTGGGCCCCGGCGCCCGCGGAGCCGTTCTTTCGAGCGAGGGCGGCAAGCGTCAGCGACGAGCCGAGGAGGCCGGCGATCGCTGCCCAGAAGACCATACCGTGCCGCAGTGCGCGCAT
This sequence comes from Myxococcota bacterium, assembly GCA_039187775.1. GTDB lineage: Bacteria > Myxococcota_A > Polyangia > Polyangiales > JBCCZL01 > JBCCZL01. The sequence goes on along the minus strand of JBCCZL010000146.1, from coordinate 7,089 downwards.
TCATCACCGCCTTAGCAGACCGGTCCCTCGGTTGTCCTTCAAAACCGAACCGCGACGGCCGAAGCGCCGACCGCGAGCCCGCCAAAAAGTTGACCCGAGGGCGCTCCCGGTTCCTGATCGGATTCATGCGTCGTCGCCTACAGCTTGCCCTCGTGATCGGAGCCGCGTTCGCTGCCGTGCTCTTTGGATATTCTGCGTATCGGGGCCATCAGGCCGAGGAGCTGGTGCTGGAGGCGGAGGAACTGCTTTCCGCGGATCTCGTGGCGGCGCCCGAGCTCGATCGGCTTCACGCCTCCGAGGCCGAGAGCCTTCTTCGCCGGGCCGAGAAGCTTGGGAGCCGTCGGGCGACCGCCCTTCGAGTCCGCGCCGAAGCGATCGTCGATCTCCAGCGGGGAGACCTCGTGTTCGCCGCGTCCACGATCGAATCCGCCGCGCAGTCCTACGGATGGGACGCGGACCTTCACGTCGTGGCCGCCGAAGTCGCGCGACGAAAGACCGACCTTCGAGGCGCTCGCGAACATATCGATGCCGCGCTCGAGTTTGTGTCCGACCATCCGCGGGCGCTCCTCATTCGCGCGGACCTCGCCCTCGACGTCCGCAACGGGGATGCGGCGGAGGAGGCGCTCGACCGGCTGGCGGAGCTCGTGCCGGACGCGTCGGTGGTGCACAACCGGCGCGCCCTGGCTCAGGAGCTTCGCCTCGACTTCGGGGCTGCGCGAACGAGTCTCGAGCGGGCCCTCGATCTATCACCAAGATATCTCGATGCCTGGATCAACCTCGGCCGGATCGAACGCTTCGCCGGCGATGCTCAGGCGTCCTACGATGCCTTCGATGCGGCCGTCGGGGTGCAGCACTCCGACCCCGACGCGGTCCTGGGCCGGGGCCTTTCCGCATTGGAGCTCGGGCTCTTCGAACAGGCGGAAACCGATTTTCGACGCTCCGCCGAACTTGCCCCGAACGACGCCGAACCGGTGCTCGCCCTGGGGGATCTGTTTCGCGAGCAGGGCGATCTCGTGGCCGCGATCGCGGCCTACCGCCAAGCCCTCGAGCGCGAAGCCGCGGATGCGGCGAGCTGGCTCAAACTCGGCAACGCGCTGGTGGCGCAGCGCCAACCCGAGCTTGCGGTCCGAGCGTTCGAGGAGGCGATTCGGCGCGCGCCGAACCTTGCCCCCGCCCACAACGGGATGGGAGCAGCGCTGATGCATCTCGGCGATCGGGATGCCGCCGAAGATGTGCTGTCCCACGCCGCGGCGCTCGACCGACTCGATCCGAACCCGCTTCTCAACCTTGGACTCCTTCGAGAGCAGGACGGCGATCGGGACGGCGCCCTTGCCGCGTGGCGTGAGGCCCTCGAACGGGATCCTCGGTCCGATGTGGCCCGGTCGGCGGTGGCGCGCCTGGGCGGTTGAGCGGCGAACCCGACGTATCGAGTGAACCCAACCGTCGTCGATCTTCGGGCAATCTTTCGCAAACAACCGCAGCTTTCTGACGTGGCGAGAATCGCCATCTTCAACACGGCGTACACTCGGTCGGCAGCGCTCCGTTTTTCGCTGAGAAGCGGATATACTTCGTCGGTGCAGGTTCACACGGTTCTCATCGTGGACGACACCGCGGGCGTACGGCGCGCCCTTCAACGGATTCTCACCCGGGCCGGCTACGACGTGGTGACCGCGGCCGACGGTGCCGAAGCGATGCGTCTCGCGTCGACTCGCGCGCTTCACGCGGTGCTCGTCGACTATCAGATGCCCGGCATGGATGGTCTCACCCTGTTGAGCCGGCTGCGGGCGCTTCATCCGGGAGCGGTTCGAGTGCTGGTGTCGGGCGCCCTCGATATGGATGTGGTGATGGACGCCGTGAACCGCGGGGATGTTTCTGGCGTGCTGCACAAGCCCTTCGATTCGGCGACGGTGCTCGCGACGCTTCGAAAGGGTATCTATCGACGAACCGCATCGAGCCAGTCGTGGATGGCGTCGCACAGCGCCCAGGGCGAGCTCGAATCGGAGGAACTCCGCCGCCTTCTTCATGCCGGCCTGACCTTGGGGCTTCAGCCGATCGTTGACGCGCGGACGCGGAAGCCCGTCGCCTTCGAGGGGCTGCTTCGCACCACGAGCAAACTCCTTCCTACGCCGGTGGATCTCATCGGCGCCGCGGAAGCTAGTCATCTCGAGGCGGCGGTCACGGACCAGGTCGCGCGAAGAGCCGAAGCGTGGCTCGCCATGCTGCCCGAAGATCAGCGGCTATTCTTGAATGTGCATCCGAACGAGCTCGCGGACCCCGAAGGCCTCCTCGAGAGCCTTTCGTCACTTCGAGCGGTGACCCACCGGGTCGTTCTCGAGATCACCGAGCGCGGGACGACGCCTGAGAGCACCGACTTCAGCGAAGCGATCGGCGCGCTCCGGAACGCGGGCTTTGGAATCGCCGTGGATGATCTCGGGGCAGGGTCGAGTTCATTGTCCGCGCTCGCTCACATCGACCCGAACGTCGTCAAGATCGACATGTCGCTGGTGCGAGATGTCGACACCGATCCACGAAAGCAGCGACTGCTCGATGTGATCTGCCGCTTTGCGGCCGCGTCGGATATGGAGGTGGTCGCCGAGGGAATCGAGAGCGCGGACGAAGCCGATATGGCCCATGCGCTGGGCGCCACCCACCTCCAAGGGTTTTTCTTTGGCGTCGCCGAGACCGATGAAATACGGATTCAGCGGCTCGCGAGCCTTTCGTCTCTTCCCCCGCTGCGCTCCCAGTCCGGGACGCGCCGCCGGGCGATCGCCACGATGATGGCGGCGGTGGCGGGCGACGGCGAAGAAGAGTCCGCCTGAGAGCCGCCGACCCGAAGACTTTCCGCTACTCTCCGCGCGTGGCCCGCTACGAAGCAAAGGCGACACGGGTGTTCCGGGCTCCGCGACCTCTCGTTTGGGCGCTTGTTGCGGACACCAACCGGTGGGACCGGGCCGCGGGACTCCAACCGGGCAAGTACGAGTGGCGTCACATCGACGGTCGGCGGCAGCGGGTGGGCTCGGCGGTCGAGCTTCTCGCGCTTCCCGTGGTCTGGGTCGAGCGTCCGTACCGATGGATCGAAGGTCGGTTCCTGCACGGCGAGCGACAGTTTTTGGAGGGACCGCTTTCCACCGGAGGATTCATCGTTCGACTCAAGGACGCGCCGACGGGAACCCACGCAGAGGCCATCGCCTACGTCGAGGGAGACGGTCCGGTCGCGCTCGCGTCGGCCCAGCTGATGAAGCGTCGCTTTCGAGCGGGTCTCCGCCGGTTCTTCGGGGCGATCGAAGATGCGCTCCGCAACGAAGTCCCCCAGGCCGAAGAGATCCCCGCGATCGAGCAAGCCCGCCGGCTTCTGGGCCAGAGCTATAGCCCGGTCACGTCCGGAGTTCGGTCGGACACCAACGCGGCCCTCCTCCGCGCTCGGATGGACTCGATTCCGGCGGTGGTGTCGCAGGAGCTCAAGGACCGGCTCACTCGCTTCTTGCTCGATCAATCCGACGATGCGGTCGCGCAGATTCGACCGTTTGATGCGGCGGAGCTCTGGGGTGCGGATCGTCGCGACGTGCTTCGGTTGTTTCTCTACGCCACCCGTGCGGGCGTGGTCGACCTCCGGTGGCAGGTGAACTGCCCGGTGTGTCGCGTGGCGGCCGATGTGCGCGAGGGCCTCGGCACGGTGGGCACCGAGGTGCATTGCGACGCTTGCGACATCGGCTACGGCGTCGATTTCGGGGAGCACATCGAAGCGGTGTTTCAGTGCCACCCGGCGATTCGCGAAGTCACCGCCGCTGTGTACTGCGCGTCGAGTCCATATTTTCTTCCGCACGTGTACGCACAGCTTCGTCTCGCCCCAGGGGCGCGCGAAGAGCATCCGCTCGAGCTCCCGCCCGGCCAGTATCTCGTTCGTGTGCTCAACCAGGGACCGGGGACGCCGGTCACGGTGAAGGCGCCGGGGGCGGGGCTTCGGATCGAGGTCAAGGCAGAGCCCTCATCCGATCCAAATGAAGGTGCATCGAACCTCCTCGAAGTCTCGGTGGAGACCGATTCGACGCGCTTGGGAGAGACCCTGAGCCTTCGAAACCGACAGCGCGACGAGAGTACGGTGCTCATCGAACGGGTCGGCTGGTCCGCCCCGATGGCGCTCGGTTCGGTGGTCGCGTCGTTTCCCGAGTTCGTTCACCTCTTCGCGACGGAGGCGCCCGCCGCGGGAGTCGAGCTTTCCGTGGGCCAGGTGACGCTGCTCTTCAGCGACCTCACGGGCTCCACCGCCCTCTACGAAGAGATCGGCGACGCGCGAGCGTTTGCGCTCGTCGAAAAGCATTTCCGGATCGTGGAAGACATCGTGTCCGCGCATCGCGGCGGTGTCGTCAAGACGATGGGGGACGCGGTGATGGCGACCTTTCGAACGCCGGGCGATGCGGTCCGCGCGGCCATCGAAATCGTCGACAAGAACCGCCCCGAAGTCCTCGCCGAAGGCGTAGGGGTGAAACTCGGAGTTCACCGCGGACCGTGCCTCGCGGTTCGCGCGAACGACCGTCTCGACTATTTCGGCACGACGGTGAACGTGGCGGCCCGGCTTCAAGGGAAGGCCGGGGTCTCCGAACTGGTGGTCACCGAGGCCCTCGCCGATGACGAGGCGGTTCGTCCTCTCCTCGAGCCTCACTCGAAGCGGCGGTTCAACGCCGACCTCAAGGGAATCGAAGGCACCGTTGCGTTGGTCGCGGCGGCGCTTTGACGTGAACGCTCAGACCGGGGCGGGTTCGCGCTCGAGCGCTTCGTCGACGATAGGCTGAAGTTCGCCCGCCATGTACATGTCCCGAACAATGTCGCAGCCGCCGACGAACTTTCCCTTCACGTAGAGCTGAGGAATCGTCGGCCAGTTGGCAAACTCTTTGATGCCCTGGCGAATTTCCGGGTCCGCGAGAACATTGACGTCCTTGAAGTCCTTGATCTCCATCCGCTTGAGGACCTCGACGACGGTCGCCGAAAACCCACACTGCGGAAAGAGGCGGGTGCCCTTCATGAAGAGCACGATCGGATGACCGTCGATGAGCTCCTGAATGCGACCGTGAACTTCGTCTGCCATGGTGTTTCTGCCTTACTCGCTAGCTTTCTTTTGCCAGCCGTCGGGGGTGTAGGTCTGAAGGGCAAGCGCGTGAACCGGGCCGGCCATCAGCTCCCCGAGGGCCCGATAGACCATTTGGTGCTGCTCGATGCGGGTCTTTCCCTCGAAGGCCGGCGAAACCACCACCGCTTGGTAATGGTCCTTGGTGCCCGTCAGATCCTCGATCTGGAGGTGGGGCACCTCCGCGAGGGCATCGCGGATGCGGTTTTCCAGCACGCTCGGTTCAACCATCTACGGATAGCTAGAGCACCCGGCGGAGCCCGTCAATGCAGACAACCGAAGGGGAGGGCCTCTCGTTCTCTTGTTGGGGCGCTTGCCCCAGGCCAGCTTGCGTCGCCGGACGAGGCGTGATCCAGTGGGTCCCCATGAACCGGTCCGAGGTTTCGCCGTCTGCCGCGCCGATTCAGGTCCACGGCCTCACCCGCGGTGAGCTCCGCCGGGAGGCGCGCCGGGTCCTTGGCCACGGGGCGGGGGTCTACCGCGAGGTCTATCGGCAGGTGTTCGCCGAAGGCCTTTTTTCCCCGGAGCGGCTCGTGGTGGCGTCGGGACAGCGCCTCGGGGCCCGGGCCATCGGGGAATGGCGACGGGCATTTCGTGCAGACCTTCCGGAACCCGTCACCGTTCGGGAAGAGCCCGGAGCGCTCGGCACCACAGGCAAAGCGGTCCTTCGGCTCGCCGACGGGCTCGAGATCGAAACGGTCTCGATTCCGATGGGCCGGGAGCGCCGAACGCTGTGCGTGTCGTCGCAAGTCGGCTGCAAGATGGGATGCACGTTCTGCGAGACCGGGCGGATGGGTCTCCTTCGTCGGCTCACCGCTGACGAGATCATCGCGCAGCTGCTCTTCACTCGACATCGGCTGGGCTGGGAGTTTCGCAATGTGGTGTTCATGGGCATGGGAGAAGCCCTCGATAACTTCCCCGCGCTGGCGCAGGCGCTTCAGATCATGACCGACCCGTCGGGGATGGCGATGGCCCAGGAGCGCATCACGGTGTGCACGGTCGGCGATGTTGACGGCATTCGGAGACTCGCGCGGCTCGGCTACAAACGACTCAACCTCGCGGTGAGCCTCAACGCGGCGCGGGACGAGCTTCGACGTCGAATCATGCCGATCAACCAGCGCTATCCGCTGGCGCGGCTGCAGGCGGCGCTCGCCGACTATCGACCGCGGCGGAACTTCTGGCTCGCCATCAATTACTGCCTGATGCCCGGCATCAATGATCAGCCGGAGGATCTCACCGCGATCGCCGAGTTTTGCCGCCCCATTCCGCACGCAATGCTCAACGTGATCCCCTACAACCCGACCGTGTCGCCGCTGACCCGGGCGCCGGAGGCCGAGGAGGTCAACCAGTTTGTGCGTGGCCTCCGCGCGGTGGGGGTCCGGGTGCGGCGCCGAACCACCAAGGGCCGAACCGTGCACGCGGCCTGCGGTCAGCTAGGAAACGCGAACCTTCGGCGCCGGCGTGTCCTTCCGCTCGCCAGCCGTGACGCATAGACCGGTCGTCGTCGCCCGCAGGCCCACCGACCCCGTCGAGGGCGCGTCACCGAATGGGCCCTTCAGCTTTGCGGACTCCCGTCGTTCCCTGATCGCATGCTCCGACTCCGCGGTTCCCTTGCTCTTCTCGTATTGGTGTTCGCCGTGTTCAGCGGTTTTCGAGCCCTCGCCAGCTACGCTCGGCCTCCCAAGACCCTCACGCCGCAGCTTCAGGCGATTTTGTTTGCCGATGATTTTTGCACTCCGAACCAGCTTGTCGACTTCGTTCTCGATCCCCTCGGACCGCACCGGAAACTCGTCGCGTTGACCGTCGCCAGTTCGTCCAGCGACCTCCCGCTGCCTCCGCGGGTGACGCTTCGGAAGGACGAGAGCGGCGCGCTTCGGCGGTCGATGGGCGCGGAGGGTCCGGGACACCTCGTGGTGTTTTCCCCCACCGGCCGACTCGTGTTTTCTGGAGGCATCGACGCGCGCGGT
>JBCCZL010000145.1:0-18049 GCA_039187775.1 Myxococcota bacterium | reverse complement strand
GCGGCGTCTTCCCGTCCGAGGTCCGCGGGAATCCAGCACTTTCGAACGCGATCCATCCCCTCTGGTGACCGATGCGGGCTACCCGGTGATGTGTCGCCGGATATTGCGCATGGTCGGATCTGAAAAGGTAGTGTCTTCGACTTTGTAGACCACGCGCCGGCCCTGCTTCTCGACGAGGCACGCCCCGTCGTCGGCAAGGTTTCGAATCACTCCCTGCACCGTGCGGAGCGGCACTCCCAACGCTTTGGCCATGTCTTTCGCGGAACCGCCTCGACGCTCCGCGAGGGTGGTCAAAAGGCGCTCGTCGAGCGGCTTGGCGCAGCGGGGATCTGGAATAGAGAAGGGCTTCAATACCTTCGCAGAGATAAGCCTTTCCTGTCGGTCGATGTCCAATCGGTCGCCGGCGGCTTTCCGAACCCGATGAATCAGCACCTCGAGCGGGCCCTCGTGGATTTCCCGCTTGTATTCGAAGCCGTAGACCGCCCGGAAGAACTCCGGCTTCTCCATCGGCTCGGCGGCGAGGGCGAGGACCGAGAGGGCCGCTTCGAGTCGACCCGGCTTTGCCGCATCGACCGCGTCCGGCGAAAGGCCAAGGCCTCTTCCGAACACGCGCCGCGAGCGCGCGTCGTGGAGGGCGACGACAAACGCCACCACATCATCGGCGTTGTCCCGAGGGAGAAGTGAGATGGCCATCGTGCCGGACGGCGGGGCCACGCCTTCGCCAAGCGCCCAGGCCCGGAGCGTTGGCTCTGCCGAAGAGAGGTCCTTTGTGACGTCGAGTCCGACCCAAATCCGATGGAGCTCCGAGCGGAGCGGGGCGTGGTCCTGAAATGCCTCGCTCGCGCGACGGGCATGGTGATGAAATCCCGCGAGGTCGCCGGCGTCGGCGGCGTCGAGCATCGAAAGCAGTGCCCGAGGCGCGACCGAACCCGGCGCCCGGGACGCGGCCACAAGACGGGCGGCGACGGGAACGGCGCCCGCGGCGACGAGCTCCCACGCGATCCACGGAAGCCACGGCTCTGGGGCGATCTCTCCGAGGGCCGTCAGGATGCGCACCGCAAGATGAGCTCGATTCGAAAACCTCCGCGCTCGCGCGAGGACCAGATTGGCGAGGAACTCCGGTTGCGCAAGGCCTTCGGTGCGCGCCATACGTGCCGCGCGGCGGGCGGTTCCGACGGCTTGCGGAAGCTCGCCAGCCTCGAGCTCGCCAAGCGCCCGAAAGGCGGCGGCCTCCACGACCATCGCGGGGCGCTGCGCGTCCATGGCCATCGCTTCGAGCTCCGTTGCCGCTTCGATCAGTGCGCCGGACTGCCCGCTGAGAAAACACTGGCGAAGGTGAGAGCCGACCTGCAAAAGGCGACTGCCCGGGTTCGCGGAGGAGAGTTCTGTGATTCGCTCGTGGCATCGAAGATGTTGTTCCCCATGGAAGGAGAGCAGCGCGGCCCGCCCGATGGCTTCAGCCGCAAGAAGCGCTGGGAGCTCCGGTGGCGCAACCGATGTCGCAAGCGGAGGGGCCGAACCCTGACCTTCCTGAAGCCAAAGCGCGGCGGTCAGTGCGGGGAGCCATGCGCCGTCTCGAGCGCACGACTGTGCAGGCTGAGGGTCGCCTCCCAGACACGCCCAAAACGCCTGCTCTTCATCCATTGGCGACCACCCAAGGTTCGGCGGGGAGGGAACCGAAGTCAATTCGGTCGTCTTTCCGGAGCGTCGTCGAGGTGCTCGCGCTGAGTGTAGAGTAGCGACGTGGGCGGCTGGTGGCGAGTTGGCGCCAAACGCGCGCTTCGGCGAGGGCATCGACGTGTCGGGCGAGTCCTTCGTGGCGGGTGCTCGGGGGCATCCGGTGGATCGAGAAGCTCGCGGAACTGTGCACCTGTTTCAGCTCCGCGACGAACGCCTCGTCCGCGGAATTGCTAGACCCGTTCGGCGACGGTGGCCTCGGTGGTGATTGGTTTCGTCGCTTTCCAGGCGCGGGAACGGGCGACCTCGTCCTCGTAGTCCCGGATCTGCGATGCGGTTTCCGTGTCGCTCCAATCAAGGAGCTCGGCCATCCGAGCGGCGACCGTGGTCACCGCCTCGAGACCTTGGTCGACGTCGCGATAAAAGAGCTGGGTCCGACGAATCATGAAGTCGGCGATCGTATAGCTGAGCTCTTCCGTGACGGCGATATCGACCTGGGCAAGGATCTCCGGTCGGCCGGGAACGAGCGGCGCGGCAAGGGACTCGGTGTTTGCGGCGAGCTCCGCCACGCGAAGGGACCGCATGCCATACGCGTCGGCGAGATAACGTGCGGTCTCTTGGCTGAGACCCGGCGCGACGGCCGTGACCTGGGCGGCCACCTTGTCGTGGTCGTCGTCCTCTGGCCACCCGACTCCGCCGGGCAGCGGATGCTTGTCGGTCTCCGCGTCCACGAGCTTGCCGTCGAATCCCGACATCTGAAGGAGACGGGTTGCGGTATCCACCACTTCTGCGGCCATGCGCCGATAGGTCGTGAGCTTGCCTCCGGCGATGGTGATCAAGCCGTCGCGTCCGACCACGATCTGATGCTCGCGACTCACCGAGGATTCGGACACCCCATCGTTGCTTGGAGGCGCCATCAGCGGCCGAATTCCTGCCCAGGTGGAGATCACGTCGCTCCGAGACAGGGGGTGTTCAGGGAAATAGGCGTTCGCCGCATCGACGAGGTAGTCCACATCGTCGCTGTTCGCCGCGACCTCGCCGGGATCGCCCTGGTAGTCGGTGTCGGTGGTGCCGACGTAGGTCCGGTCGCCCCAGGGAACGGCAAAGAGCACCCGTTGATCCTCGGGATGAAAACACACCACCGCGTGGTTGACGGGGAGCTTCTGATAGTCGACGACGATGTGGATCCCCTTGGTCGGCCGAAGGAGCTCGCCTCTCGGGGGCTCACTGCTCATGCCGACGGTGCGATCCGTCCAGGGCCCGGTCGCGTTGATGATGGCGCGCGCATGGATCTCTTTTTCCTCGCCGGTGAACTCATCCCGCACCACCGCGCCGGCGAGGCGCCCATCCTCCTGTTTCAGGAATCGTGCCGCCTTGCACCACGTCACGAACGTCGCGCCGTTTTCGATCGCGTCGAGCGCGGTTTCCAACGTCAGGCGAGCATCGTCGGTCGAGCAGTCGTAGTACAGAGGAGCGCCCTTCAGTCGTTCTTGGTTGAGCGCGGGCTCCACGGTCTCTACCTGCTTGGCGCTGAGCTTCTTGTGGATCTTTGGTGAGCGGAACAGAGAGAGGCCGTCGTAAAGCCACATGCCGGCATTGATAAGCCAGAGCTTGTGCGGGGAGCCGTCGTAGACGGGAAAGAGAAAGCCGAGCGGGTTCACGAGGTGCGGCGCAAGGTCCATAAGGATGCGACGTTCGCTGACCGCTTCGAACACCAGGCTGAACTCGTAGTGCTCGAGATAGCGGAGTCCGCCGTGGACGAGCTTGCTCGAACGGGAGCTTGTGCCCGAGGCGAGGTCGGCCATTTCGACGAGGGCCACGCGAAGGCCTCGCCGAGCGGCGTCGCGGGCGATCCCTGCCCCAGTGATCCCGCCTCCGACGACCAAGAGGTCGTAGGAGCCCTCGAGCTTTTCCCACATGTCGTTGCGGCTAGGCATGCCCGCAGTGATAGCGCATGTTCGAGCGGGGCATGCTACAGATTGGCGAACTCGGGTGAAGGTTCGGCCCGAGCCCGGTGGGATCCTCAGAATCTCCTCAATTTCCGAACCGGTCCGCCGTGCGATTCGTCGACCATCGGGCGAGGAATCGGGACCGCTCGGCTACTCGGCAAGGCAGTTGGCGAAATTGGCCACGAATTCTGCCGATCGACGGTCTCACATTGAAAGGTATCGGAGCTCAGGAGCGTTAGATATCGTGGACGGGAGCTGGGAATGAAGAGGTTAGGGAAGCTTGTCGGAATCGTTCGCCGGGCGCTGATGTGGCGACACCTCCTCCGCGGGACGGCGTGGGTGGCGCTGGCCGCCGGGATCCTGACTTTTCTTCTTTGTGTGGCCCTGCCCACGTTCGTCCGCTGGCCGCTGCTCCTGGTCCTTGCGGTCGGTCCGGTGCTGGGCCTCGTCGAGTTTCTCCGGCGGCGACCCACCGAAGAAGAGCTGGTGATCTTCGTCGATCGGCGCCTCGATGCTGATGCTCAGATCATCACTGCGCATTCGCTTCGTGGACAGGAGCTCGGAGCGCTCGATGAGGATGTGCTTCGAGGGGCGGAGCGGACGCTCGAGAGCGCGAAGGCTTCGGACGTTCGACCACGGGTGTTGGGTACCGAGCTGTTTTTTGTTCCGATCGCGCTCGCGCTGTTTGGCGGTGCACTCCTCTGGCCACTGCCTGAGGTCACGTCCGGTCCGGGTACGGACACGGTGCGCATCGACGATGTCGATGCGTTGCGGCGGGTGGAACAGCTTCCGGATCAGATCCCGGACCCAGTGCGTGAGCAAGCACTCCAAGAGGCGGCGGAAGAGGCGCGTCAACTTCGGGAGGCCCTTGCGGAAGGGATGGAACGGCGCGAAGCGCTGGACCGCGTGGCGGAAGTGCGGGAGCAGATCGAGAATGCGCGCGAGCGGGAGACCCCGGAGCAGCGACGGGCCCGGGACGCGGCTGCGGAAGCCCTTGAGTCAGAGCCGGGAATGCAGCGAGCGCTCACGGAGCGCAATCTCGAAGCGTTGGCCCGAGAGGCGGAGCGCGCGGCGGCACGCCGCGAGGCAGCGGATCGAGAACGTGCCCGACAGGCGCTTCGCGACGCGGCGCGGGCGGCGGAGCGAGAGGGCGATCAGGAACTCGCGGAGAATCTGCTTCGAAACGAGCGGCTTCTCGAGCGTCGGTCCGAACAAGCGGAACTCGCCCGGGAGCTCGCGGAGGCGATGCCCGAATTCGCGAATGCAGGGGCCGGGCGTGCCCTTGAGCGACTCGAGCGGGAGGGGGACGGCAGTGGTCTCAACCAGGAGATGGTCGATGCAATGCGCGACGCCTGGTCTCGGCTGAGCGAGGAGGAGCGGCAGCGGCTCGCGGACGCTCTCCAAGATGTGCAGGCGGCGGAGAACGATATCGCGCAGGACCAAGCCGGTCAGGGTCAAATGTCTGCCGATGAGATCGAGGCGCAGCTTCGCGAAGCGCTCAACAACTTGGACAATCTTCGGACCCAACTCGGTCAGAGCGGGATGGCGGTGCCTGGCCAGGGCCAACAGGGTCAGGGCCAAGGCCAAGGCCAAGGCCAGGGTCAGGGCCAAGGCCAAGGCCAGGGCCAAGGTCAGGGCCAGGGCCAGGGTCAAGGTCAGGGCCAGGGTCAAGGTCAGGGCCAGGGCCAGGGCCAGGGTCAAGGTCAGGGCCAGGGCCAGGGCCAGGGCCAAGGTCAGGGCCAAGGTCAGGGCCAAGGTCAGGGTCAGGGCGGTGGCGCGGGAACCGGTGGAACCGGTGGCGCAGGTGGTTCGGGGCCGCTCGGCGGACAGACGCCGACCCTTCCCGGCGAGGACGGCCCTCTGGCGCGGGTGCGGCCCGTGTTGTCTCCCGGTGGAGCGCCCTCCCGCACCACGGTGCGTTGGCTCAACCCCGATGGCACTCCGGTTCCTGGCGGATCCGGAGGGTCGACCGCGACGGGATCTCCGGTCGCCGGGGAAGCCGGCGGAATTGAACGCGCCCCCGTGCCGGAGGACTATCGAGATCATGTGCGGCAGTACTTCGGTGGCGACCGCCCGCGGGAAGGAAACGAATGAGCGACGCGAAACAGCAGATCGGCGAGTTTCACGAAGTCACGGCGCGACTCAAAGATGCCGTGGGCAACGTGGTGGTCGGTCAGATCGACGTTATCGACCAAGTCCTCATTTGCGTTCTCGCCGGAGGACACGCTCTTCTCGAGGGCGCGCCCGGCCTCGGCAAGACGCTCCTTGTCCGAACCCTTGCGCAAGCGATGGACCTCGACTTCTCCCGGATTCAGTTCACGCCGGATCTGATGCCCGCGGACATCGTGGGTACCAATGTGGTCGTGGAGGACGAAACTGGTCGCAAGGGGTTCCAGCTTCAGCGCGGACCGATCTTCGGTCAGCTGGTGCTCGCGGACGAGATCAACCGGGCGACACCAAAGACCCAGAGCGCCCTCCTCGAGGCGATGGCGGAGCACACCGTCACCATCGCGGGTGAACGACATGCCTTGAAGCAGCCGTTCTTTGTTCTCGCTACCGAGAACCCGATCGAAATGGAAGGCACCTATCCGCTTCCCGAAGCGCAGCTCGACCGGTTTCTGTTCAAAGTGCTCGTGCCCCAGCCGGACGAGGACACCCTGGTCGGAATCCTCGACCTCACCACGGGGACGGAAAAGCCGGTCGTGCCCCAGGTGGTCGACGGTGACACGCTCCTCCGGATGCGCGATCTGGTTCGCGAGGTTCGCATCGCCGAGCCTCTGACCCGCTACGTGGCGCGGCTGGTCCGCGCGAGCGATCCGAGTCAGCCGGAGGTTGCTCCGAGTGCCAAGCAGCTCCTCCGACACGGAGCCGGAGTCCGAGCGGGTCAGGCGCTGGTGCTCAGCGCAAAGGTGCGCGCGCTCATGGAGGGACGGGCCCACGTTGCCTACAGCGACCTTCGAAGCGTCGCCCTTCCTGCGCTCCGGCATCGGATCATTCCAAACTTCGAGGCGGAGGCCGACGGGATTTCCCCCGACGCGATCCTTGAACGACTCCTCGACGAAGTACCCGAGGTCCCCTCCAACGTCGCATCGATGGCCACGTAGCATGGGCGGTCCACTGCTCGGCCGATCCGTCGCGGCCTTCCTTCTTTCGATGATCGCGGTGAGCCCTGCCGCGGCTCAGCGGTCTCCCGTGGTGCTCTCGGGGTCCGGCATCTTCGGCGACGAGCTCCTTTTGACCGGCGTCTACAACGCGCTGACCGTCGAAATCCAAAATCGCACCAACCAGCCGATCCGTGGGACGCTTCAGGCGCGGGTCACCCACTACGCGGAGAGTCCGCTCGACCATCGGACCCGGGTCGACCTTCCGCCCCGCGGCACCCGCCGGGTGGTGATCGACATGTTCGTCGGCGACGGAGCGTCGGTAGCTTTGTCGTTCACGCAGGGCGGTCGTCAGCTCGCCGGGGCGTCGGTCTACCCTCAATATCAGCCCGCTTCGAGCGGCATCGTGGTGATGAGCGATCCCCCGCGGCTCCGCGGCCAGCTTCTCGACCTGGAAATGACACAGCCGGCGATCGGTCCCTACGGCTCGCCCCGTACGGTGACGCCGCCCGTGGGTACCGTTTCCTTCGATCCCGATACCGGCGACCCGATCCTTCCTACACGCGCGGTCAGCTGGTCGGGAGTGGGTCTCCTTGTCGCGTCTGCGTCGGACCTTCTTCGCACTTCCGCGGCGCAGCGATCCGCGATCGACGACTGGCTTCGTTCGGGAGGTCAGATGCTGATCTTTGCCGGCCTCGCGGGCGCACTCGAAGACCCATACATCGTCTCGCTCCTTGGTCGGGTCTCCCCGATCAGCGGCGGCGCCACGCCGGACCATTCCCAGCTTGTGCCAGACGGATCGCGGGGTACCTACTACTCGGGTGAACCGCCGTTCCGTACCGAAGCCTTCGGAGGTTCGCGACGACTGGGCTTTGGTCGGGTGTACCTTGCGAGCTACGACGGGATGACGCCTCCCAACGTGACCGAACCCGAGACGCGGCGCCTCGTCTCCTCGATTCTTCAGACCCCCCGGGTGGCCGGTTCGGAAGTGCCGCTGATGCCGCTCGGCGTCGGCGTGGACACCATGGACGATCGCTGGTTCGGTTCGGGTCCGAGCTTCGGAGCGCTTCGGGCAGCGCTCGATCCCAACGAAGGCTACAAACCAGCGCTCGGTCTCGTGGCCTTTGTGCTCCTGTTCTACGTGATTCTCGTGGGCCCCATCAATTTCACGTTCGTCGGCCGCCGCAATCGACCCACGCTCGCGCTGATCACGACGCCCGTGGCCGCGATCTCGTGCCTCGTGCTGATGCTCGGGGTGGGCTACGTCGGCAAAGGAACCCGGATGCGCTACCGCGCGGTGGATATCGTCGAGGTCCGCGAGGGAGACCACGAGGGAGTCGGGAGGCGCTACACCGGGTTGTTTCTTACGCGGCCGGCGTCCTTCGACCTTGAATCCGTGGACCGGGGAGCGACGCGCTTGGTCCGGGGCGCCACCGCCGATATCTCGCCGGTCACGGACCACGGCGGCGAACGGCCGACCCTTCTCGACATGCGCGGAGGCCTCTGGGAAACGGTGTTCGTTCGCGAAGAGCGGGTCGTCGACAATGGCGGGCCGATTCTGTTCGAGCGAGAGGGGCAACGGCTCGCCGGCGTGCAAAACCAGTCGGGAAGCTGGCTTCGCGGGGCGATGATCGTCGACGGGTCGGGCGGGGTCTATCTCATCGGGGACGTGGCCCCGGGGGCGCGGGCCAGCATCTCCCCGAGCTCAGAGTTTTCAATCAGCCTCGGAAGCCACTTCGGCTCTGGCGAAGACCCAAGTTTGGTCCGCCTCGCTGAAGCGATGAGCCTACCCGAGGACCAGATCCGGGTGGTCGAGGGAGTACTCAAGGTGATGAGCGGCTCGCCGTCGGGGGGAAGCGTCCCCGTGCTATTCGCCTGGAACGAGGTGAGCGAGCGTCCGGAAGTCGCCGGGACCTTTGGCGCTGAGTTTGACCTTCGTTTCATTCGGGTGGTGCCAGACCTCGGCGAACGCAGCTACGAACTCCGGCAACCGGGTGGGTCCGCTCCTCAGGATTTCAACTTGGAAGATCTTCTTCTGGAGAATCAGCCATGATCCGCGTCGAGGGCATTTCACACCGTTTTGGAGCTCTGCAGGTGCTTCGTGACGTATGGTTTCAGGTGCCGCGGGGAGAGATCTTCGGATTCATCGGTCCGAATGGCGCCGGAAAGACCACGACGCTCCGCATGATGGCGACCCTGCTCGAGCCGGATAGCGGTCGGATTCTCGTGGACGGAATCGACGTGGTCGAGCGACCGGCCGACGTTCGGAAGACGCTGGGCTTCATGCCCGACGACTTCGGTGTCTACGACAAGATCACGGTGCAGGAGTATCTCGACTTCTTCGCGGCGGCTCACGGGCTTCAGTACGAGGCGCGCTCCCGCACGGTGGACGCGGTCATGGAGCTCACCGACCTTGGCGACCTGCGGGAGCGGCTGGTGGCGGCGATGAGCAAAGGAATGAAGCAGCGCCTCGCGATTGCGCGAACGCTCCTTCACGACCCGCAGGTCATGATCCTTGACGAACCAGCGAACGGTCTCGATCCGCGAGCTCGCATCGAGATGCGCGAGCTCATCGACGAGCTTCAGCGGTTGGGAAAGACCATCGTGCTCTCGAGTCACATTCTTACGGAGCTCAGCGATATGTGTTCGTCGGTGGCGATCCTCGAGCGCGGGCGCCTCCTCGCCGCGGGGACCGTGGGGGAAATCAATCAGTCGCTCCAGCCTCAGCGTGGGGTTCGGGTGCGCCTCTTGAAAGCGCCGGAGGGCGCCGAGGCGGTGTTTCGCGAGCTTCCTGACGTGACCGAGGTCGAGCGCCAGCCCGACGGGGACTGGCGCGTGGTGTACCAGGGCGGCGAAGAGATGGTGGCCGAGATCGTGAAGACCGCGGTGGCGGCCGGCCTCGCGGTGGTTCGGGTCGAGCCCGACGTGGATGACCTCGAGCGGATCTTCCTCGAGGTCACGAAGGGAGAGCTGCAATGAGCGAGGCGGTGGTGGAAGCGGCCGAGGCTCCCGCTCCGAAGGGTCCGCCCCCGATCGTTCGCTGGCTCTGGACGCGTCTTCGGGACCCCAACCCGATTCTCGTCAAAGAGCTCCGGTCGACGTTTCGAGCGAATCTCTTCATTCGGTTTCTTTATCTCTCGACGGGCTTCGTCGGGGTCATCGTTATGATGGGTGGGGCGATGGCCGCTGCCGGCTCGCTTCCTCCGGCCGAGGTCGGCCAGATCGTGTTTCAGCTGTTCTTCGGATTGGCGCTCGTCTGCGTGTGTCTCTTCGGCCCGGCGGTGGCTGCAGCAGCGATCACGTCGGAGCGAGAGCTGAAGACCTACGAGTCGCTGATACTGAGTGGCATGAAGCCGTGGCGAATCGTGCGGGGAAAGTTCTTCGCCGCGTACGCCTCGATGTTCCTTGTGTTGATTGCGCTAGCGCCGGTGGTGGGCGTGGCGTTTCTCTTCGGGGGGATCTCGCCGGGCACGGTCTTCATGGCGTATCTCGGGCTCCTGGTGGCGCTGGCGCCGGCGTCGGCGTTTGGTGTGGCGGTGTCGTCGAGACTCTCCTCCACGCGGGTCTCGATACTTCTCACGGTCTGCAGTTATGTCTTCGTTGCCTTTCCTCTGACGATCGCATTGTGGGGGATCGGCGAGGCGGCCAAGGACCCTTGGGGCCTCGGAATGAGTGGCCCGTTCTGGTTCAGCGAAGCGCTTGCGAACCGCTTCTTTGAGCCGGATACGTTTGGGTTTTTGGTGCTCCTTCCGATCTATGTCTTCGGGATGCCGGTCTGGCTGTTTCTCGCATCGGCGGTGGCCGGGATTCGGCCAGCGGCCGAGGATCGATCCACACCATTAAAGTATTGGGCCCTCGCTTGTTCCCTGGGCATGGTGCTGACGATGCTCGGCATGATGTCGATTCCGACTACCGGGAGCGGCGTCGGAGGCTTTGCGGTGCTGCTCTTCGTCGGCGCGGTCATGGTGATGATCTTCTACACGCTCGTCTTTATGAACGAGCCGCCGCTCCCGCCCCGGCTGGCCGTGGAGCGGGCCGAAGGGAGCAGGTACGGGCGAGTGTTGTCGGTGATCGGCCCCGGAGCGGCCCCCACGCTTCGGTTTACGGCGCTGGTCATCGTGGGGTCGGCGTTCGCCCTTGCCGTGGCGGGCGCGCTACCCCGCCATATCTACTACTCCGAGTTCCACGACCACGTTCGATACGACGCGTCGCTCCTGGTGATGGCGGTGGGATGCTCGGCGGTGCTGATCTTTATGGCGGCGTTCGGGAGCTGGCTCCGGTCGGTCATTCGGAGTGGAATCGCGGCACGGCTCCTGACGCTGGCACTGATGGGGGCGCTCACCATGCTGCCGATCATCTTGGCGGTGATCATCGACACGGAGGCGCTCGACCGCATGGACCGGGACATCCCGGCGCTGGTGTACTCGACGCCGGTGGCGCCGCTGATCCTCGCAAGAAACATCACCGCCGAGGACATGGACACGTCGTACGCGGTGCTCGCGGCGATTCCCACCGTGCTCTACGGGCTCGGGGCGCTCCTGTTCTGGGCAATTCTCGAGGCGCGGGTGGCCAAGGCGAGGCGCCTCGATATGGCGCTCCGGGAACGCCGGGAGGAGCGCGCGCGCACGTCGAGGCCGTCGATGCCGCTGCTGCAAAACCGCATCTCGCAGGTGCCGCCCGCGCCCGCTGGATCTGTCTCCGGGGCGGTTGCGGATACTGCGGCTGGTACTGGTTCTGCGTCTGTCTCTGATCCTGTTTCTGTCTCCGATCCTGGTTCTGTTTCTGCCTCTGGTTCTGTTTCTGCCTCTGGTTCTGATTCTGGGTCTGATCCTGTTTCTGCCTCTGTTTCTGATCCTGTTTCTGCCTCTGGTTCTGGTTCTGGTTCTGGTTCTGCCTCTGGTTCTGCCTCTGGTTCTGCCTCTGGTTCTGGTTCTGTTTCTGCCTCTGGTTCTGGTTCTGGTTCTGGTTCTGCCTCTGGTTCTGCCTCTGGTTCTGCCTCTGGTTCTGTTTCTGCCTCTGGGTCTGATCCTGTTTCTGCCTCTGGTTCTGGTTCTGTCTCTGGTTCTGGGTCTGCCTCTGCTTCGGGCGGTGGCCCTTTCTCTGGCTCTCCGTTGGTGTCTTCGCGGGGAGGTGTTCCTTTGGGGCCGGCGGTGGCTCCGGCTGCGGCTCCCTCGCCGTTTCCCACAGGGGCGGGGCGGGTTCCTGCATCGGATGCGCCTGCTTCCGGTGCGCCCGATTCCGGTGCGCCTGACTCCGATGCGCCTGACTCCGATGTGGCCCCTGCTTCCGATGCGGCGCCCTCTGATTCTGCGCGCTCTGATTCTGCGCGCTCTGATTCTGCGCGTTTGCCGAACGAGCCTGACTCCGACGAATCCTCATGAGCTCGCTTCTCGACCCGGATTTTCTCCGGCGCCTTTCACGACTTCAGGTGCTGGCTCGGCGGAAGTTTGCTGGCGCGGCGGGGGGCGGGCGTCGGTCGACGCGTCGGGGCTCGTCGGCCGAGTTTGCCGACCACCGGCCCTACTATCCCGGCGACGACGTCCGCCGGATCGATTGGAACGCGTACGCTCGCCTCGAGGAGCTGGTGCTTCGGCTGTTCGTCGCCGAAGAGGACCTGACCCTCTACCTCATGGTGGATAAGAGTCGTTCTCTCGCCATCGGCGAGCCTTCGAAGATCGATGTGGCCAAGCGCTGCGCCGCCGCGGTGGGGTACGTTGCGCTCTCCGGCTCCGACCGCGTGTCGGTCGTTCCCTATGCGTCGCGCGTCGAGACGCCCATGGCGCCCACCCGGGGCAAGCGGCGCATCGGTGCCCTGATGCGGTACCTCGACGCGCTCGATTGCGAAGGCGAAACCGACCTGTCTCAGGTGGTCGATGAGTTCCTGTCCCGGCGTCCCAAGCCGGGCCTCGTGGTGCTCTTTACCGACCTTCTCGATCCCGGCGGCTATCAGCGGCCCATCGACCGTCTCCTCGGTGAACGCCATGAACCGGCGATCTTTCACATCCTGTCGAAGGAAGAGCTTCGGCCCACTCCCGGAGGAGACCTCGTGCTGGTCGATTCGGAGCGCTCCGTCGAGATCGAGGCGTCGATCGACGACCGAGCGATCAGGGCTTACCTCGCGCGTCTCCGCAGCTTTCTCGAAGGCGTCGAAAGCTACACTCGTCGACGGGGGATCAGCTACGTCCGCGCCGGAGGAGACATCTCGTTCGAGGACGCGCTCCTTGCCTATCTTCGGGCGGCTTGACCGATGGAGTTCTTGAGCCCCTGGTCGCTCCTCTGGCTCGGCCTTGCCGGACCTCTCGTCGCCCTTTACATCCTCAAACGTCGGCGTGCCCGTCGCGAGGTCGCGTCCACCCTCCTATGGGAGGCCGCACTCCGAGATCTGCGCGCGGAGCGCCCTTGGAAGCGTCTCATCCCTCATCTTTCGCTTCTGCTTCAGCTCCTCGTGCTCCTGCTTGGGGCGATCGCGCTCGCTCGGCCCGTGGGGGCGGGCCGCCTGCCCGACGCGGCGAAGCTTGCTGTCGTCATCGACACGTCGGCGTCGATGGGAGCCCGCGTCGAAGAGGGAAGTTCGGAAACGCGCCTCGAACGGGCCGTCGAGGTCGCCGAGAGTTTGAGCCGCGGCCTCGCGCCCGGGGCCGAGATGATGCTCATCGAGGCGGGCCCTCAGCCCACGGTGCTCTCCCCGTTTACTCGAGACGCGTCCACGCTCGCGCTCACCCTTCGCGAACTTCGGCTTCGCGGTCAGCCCGCCGATATCGAGGCGGCAGTGAGCCTTGCCGCAGAGCGGCTTCGCGGGGGGCCGGATGGAAGTCGCGTGGTCCTTCTCACCGACGCGGCGATGGACGGAGAAGTCGCGCTCGACGGGCGTACCGTCGACGTCGAGGTTCAGCGGATCGGCGAGGATCTTTCGAACGTCGCCATCGTGGCTGCCGACGCCCGGCCGAACCCTTCACGGGAGCACCCGGACAAAGCCGATGTCTTCGCGCGGATTCGCAACTTCGGAGAGGAGACCTTCGACCTATTTGTTACCGCGGAGGTCCAAGGCCGCGGTCTTGTTGCGTCTCGCCGACTCACCGTAGGTCCGGACGGCACCGAATCCGTCGTGATGCCCGCAGACCTTCCACCCGACACGTCGGGTCGGCCCGCGTTTGTCCGCATTCGCATTGCCCGTGATGGACCAGGCGACGCGGCTCTCGATGCGCTTGCGGCAGATGACCGGGCGGTGGTTCCGAGCCCAGGCGCCCGAAAGTTGCCCGTCTTCTTTATTGGCCTTCCCGCACCGCACCTTGAACGGGTTCTTCGAACCGACGCCAATGTCGAGCTCTTCACGAGCACCCTCGCGGCGCTGGAGGCTCGAGAGGAACAGACCCCACTCGACGGTCTGATCATCTATAGCGGGGACGTTCCCGAGGAAGCTCCGCCGGGTGACTCCGTCGTCGTCGCTCCAATCGGCGATCAGGTGTTCGAGGCCCGCCTCGCCGAGCGGGTCGAAGGGCCGCGGATCGTCACGTGGGATGAAGAGGATCCGCGCCTTCGCTTCGTCACGCTGTCCGACGTACACCTAGGTTCGATTCGGCCGATTCGAAGTCCTGCGGCGCGAGTGCTCGTGAACACCAGTGCAGGCCCGGCCGTGGCATCGATCGATCGACCGAATGGCGAGACCACGCTCGTTGCGTTCGAACCGAGTCGGAGCGACTGGCCCCGGAAAGAGTCCTTCGTGATCTTCTTTCGCAACCTCTTGGAGCGCGCACGAGCGCGCCGAGCCGCGGGCGGAGTCGAAGCAGGGTCGCTCGGGCAGCCGCTGCGGATTCCCGCGCCGGAAGGCGAAGACGTGACGGTGACCGCGCCCGACGGGGAGCGTCTTATCGGCCGCTCTCGGGGGGGCGTGGCGGTGGTTCCGATCGGAGCGGAGCCCGGGATCTATCAGGTCGAGGTGGGCCGCCGCGAGCTGTCGGCCCTTCGGAATCTCCTCAATGCGGAAGAGAGCGACATCTCTCCGCGAGCCCGCTTTACCCGGGGAGGCGAAGCCACCGGCGAGGTGCTCACCGACGCGGTGGACCACGTCGAGTCGTGGCCGTGGTTCGTAGGGTTTCTCCTTCTGATCCTTTTGCTCGAGGCGGTGTGGGCGACCCGTCGAGGGCCAACCTCTGCGAGGGCGGCCTCGCTTTGGGACCGGCTTCGACGGGTTCGAGGAAAGGAGAACGCGGCCCCGTGATCCGGTTTTCGGCGCCGTGGCTCTTGTTCCTCGTCGTGCCGGTGGCCCTGTACCTCGCCTACCGGCTTCGACGGCTCCCGAAGGAGCACCACGGCGTCCGGCGACGCGTGATCCAAGGCTCGATGTTCCTTGCCGCGCTCTTTGCGGGGCTTGCGCTCGCCGGCCTTGAAGGAGGTCGCGAGGTTGACCGACTCGCCACGGTGTTTGTGCTCGACCGGAGCCGGAGCGTCGAGCGGGCTGGCGACGCGGCCACCGACACGGCGATCGCTGCGATTCGGGACGCGATCGACACCATGCGGGTGGATGACAAGGCCGGTCTCGTGGTGTTCGGCGGCGACGCGACCACCGAGATCGTGCCTTCGCCAACGCCCCCGGTGGGGACGAGCCGGGCGTCGGTGCCTCGGGACGCGAGCGACCTTGCGGCGGGGATTCGCCGGGCCCTCGCGGATCTTCCGGCGGAGCATGCGGGACGGATCGTGCTGATCAGCGATGGCGTCGAGACCCAGGGAGACGTCCTCGCCGCGGCGGCGTCGGCGCGGAGTCGCGGCGTAGTGATCGACGTTCTACCGGTGGAACGGGCCCCCCGGCCAGAGATTGCGGTCGAACGCGTGCGAGTGCCGACCACCGCGAACCCCGGCGAGCCGGTCGAAGTGCGCGTGGTCACCCGCGCTACCCACGAGACCGAGGTCCGGGTACGGGTGAGCCGGAACGGCGAAACCATTGCGGATGCCGAAACCACCATCGCCCGCGACAACGACGTACTGGTTCTTCGCGACATCGCGCCGGATGCGGGGGTTCATCGCTACGACGTCACCATTGAGCCCATCGATGCGGCGCGCGACGCCTCCCGAGCGAACAACCAGGGCGGGTCGTTCATGCGGGTTGCGGGCGAGTCGCGGGTGCTGATCCTCAGCGACGAGCTCGATGGCGTCGAGGCGCTTCGAGCCGCGGTCGCGCGCTCGGGGCTCGAGGTGGAGACCGGCGATGTACGGTCCATCCCCGTCGACCTTGCGACGGCGGCGAGCTACGACCTGATCGTTCTTGCCGACATGAATGCGCGGCAGTTCACGGAGGCGCAGATGCGGATGCTCGCCTCGTATGTGCGAGATCTCGGGGGCGGTCTCCTCATGGCGGGCGCCCGCGACAGCTTCGGCCTTGGCGGGTATGCGTATTCGCCGATCGAGGAAGTGCTTCCGGCGACCTTCGATCTTCGTCAGCGGCGAGACCGGGCGTCCCTCGCGATGGTCATCGGTATCGACAATAGCGGCTCGATGGGTGCTCCGGTTTCCGGTGGGCGAACCAAGCTGGATCTCGCCAATGAGGCCGCGGCGCGGTCGGCGTCGCTTCTCTCGCCCATGGATCGGGCGGGGGTGATTCATGTCGACACGGCGGCGAGCTGGACCCTGCCCATGAGCTCCGTCAGCGATCCAGCTCGGGTATCCGCGGCAGTGCGCCGCGCCCAGCCCGGCGGCGGTGGCATTCTTGTGGATGTGGCGATGGAGACCGCGTACGGAGCCCTCCGCCATGAGAACACCCAGCTCAAGCACTTCCTACTGTTCAGCGACGGGAGCGATTCGCAGGGGATGGGGGGCATGCGAAATGTCGTGCAGCAGGCGGTCAACAACCACATCACGACCTCGATCGTATCGATGGGCAACGGTCCGGACACGCCGGAGCTCGAGGCGCTTTCGCGGATCGGCAATGGGCGGTTTTATATCGTCGAGGACCTAAGCCAGCTTCCCCGGATCTTCACTCAGGAGACGATCGAGGCGAGTCGAAGCGCCGTTGTTCAGGAGGCGTTCGTGGCGCGCGCGGATTTGCCCGGCGCGGCGACCCGGGGAATCGACTTTGCCTCGTCTCCTGCGCTCGGCGGCTACGTGGTGATGAATGCCCGCCCGACGGCGACCCGCCTCCTCCTCGCCAAGGACAGTGACCCGCTCCTTCTTCAGTGGCAGCACGGCGTCGGCCGGTCGGCGACCTTCGCCACCGACGTGGGGGTGAACATGGGCAAGGCCTGGCTTAGTTGGCCAGGCTACGAAATGCTCTTCGGTCAGCTTGCGCGCGACATCGCGCGGTCGCCGGAGCGGCGCGACGCGCAGATCAGCGTGACGATTCGGGATGGGGTCGGCTACGTCCGAGTCGAGGCAGTCGATGAAGGGGGGCGCTACCGGAACTATTTGGATCTCCGAGGGTCGGTCGCCGGTCCCGGCGGTCGCCGGATCGACGTCGACCTGGATCAGACTGGCGCAGGTCGCTACGAAGGCACGTTCGACGCACAGGCTCCCGGCCCGTACCTCGTGACCCTGCTCGAAATGGATGGGGGGATGTTGGGGAGTGCGGGCATCGTACGACCGCCGGGCAACGAGCTCCAAGGGCAGGGCACGGACCACGCGACGCTCGCGCAGGTTGCGGCGCTGACCGGGGGAGAAGTTCGACCCAACCTGACCGAGGTGTTCGCCGACCGACCCCCCGAGACATTTGCCTACGATCCGCTTTGGCCTCTCCTCGTCGCCGCGGCAATGCTCCTCCTGCTGCTGTCGGTGGGCCTCCGGCGTCTCGCGCTGCCGGAGCGCTGGTACGCGTCGCTTGTGCCAGCCCCGCTCCGACGGATCCTCAAGGTTCGACCGCCGGTGCGGCGAGGCAAGGATCCGGAGGCTACGATGGCGGCGCTTCAACGAACTCGCGCGGAGCGAAAGGCTCAGGCGAAGGCCGCGCCGATCGCGAAGGAGATCGCACAGGCGCAGCGCCAGACGGGAAGCGAACCGGCGCCGATGGACGCGCCGGCGGGCCCACCCGTCGACGATGCGAAGAAGAAGGCGCCGACGGAGAAGCCTGCGACGCTGGCGGAGCAGCTCCTCGCGCGGAGAAAGAAGAAGTAGGGGAGGCGCGGGCGGCACGGGCCTGTCTCTGCGTCTGTCTCTGTTTCTGCGTCTGTCTCTGTTTCTGCGTCTGTCTCTGTTTCTGTTTCTGTCTCTGTCTCTGTTTCTGTTTCTGTTTCTGTCTCTGTTTCTGTTTCTGTCTCTGTCTCTGTTTCTGTTTCTGTTTCTGTCTCTGTTTCTGTCTCTGTTTCTGCGTCTGTCTCTGTTTCTGTCTCTGTTTCTGCG
>JBCCZL010000144.1:0-18135 GCA_039187775.1 Myxococcota bacterium | reverse complement strand
TCGACGGCGCGACGGTGATGGGCATCGACATCCTCGACGACCAGGTACACGCCGTGCCCCGGGCTTGGGGGCTCGGCTTCGGGATCGGTACCGAGCATGATGTGACCGCTGCCACAACGAAGCTCCGCATGCTGCACCACTCCGTCGGCTTCGTAGCCACCGACTTTCTCGAAGCCGAAGGCTCGCTCGAGAAACTCGATCGCGGCGTTTGCATCGCGATAGCCAAGATAGGGAATGGGGCTGCTTTGATAGGTCATGGTTCCTCCAGGAGCTCGAGCTGTTCGGTCGGCCCTCGTGTTCCCTGCCATGGAGTAGGTTCCAGGTATTCCAAAGAGCTGTCCACGGATGTCAAAGCTTCGCCCCGAACGGGGCTCCGATTAGAGGGGCGCTCTTCTGGAAAGGTTCTTCTGGACAGCGCATTCGTCGAACGGCTCCTCAGTCGAGGGTGAGGCCGGGCCAGGTCGGGAGCTCGCCTTCGCGCTTGGGCGCGTGAAGAATGCCTTGGGGATAGGCGCAGGCCGTCGCGATCATGATCCCGGCAGGGCGATGATTGCCGCTGTCCTTGACTCCGCCAAACGGGAGCCGGCCACTCGCGCCTGAACTCGGCCGGTTGTGGTGGATCACCCCGACGCGGAGTTCATCGGCGGCGCGTTCGAAGCGCTCCCGCGACGCGGTGAACACGGCGGCGGAAAGACCAAACGGGCTGTCGTTGGTGCGCGCTACCGCCTCGTCCAGACCGTCCACGGGGTAGACCGCGATATCTGGGCCGAAGAGTTCCTCGCGCGTGTAGCCCGGCGCGACCGCGTCGCCGCTCGGAGCGCGATGGAGTGCAGGACGAAGATAGTTGCCGGGATGACCTTTGATCTCGACCGGCCCGCCGCCAGTAACGCGCTCGAAACCCGCCTCTACCGCGCGGTCCTGAGCCGCGAGGATCGCGGCCCGACTTGCTTCACTGATCACCGGACCGAGAAACACGCCGTCGTTGAGGGGGTAGCCCACCACCGCGACCTCGGCGGCGCGATGGAGGCGCTCGATAAGCGGGTCGATGATCGATCGCGCGGCGTACACCCTTGACGTCGCGGTGCAGCGCTGGCCGGCGGTGGCAAAGCCAGCAAACGCGATCAGCCGGGCGGTCCGGTCGAGGTCCGCGTCTTCAAGAACGATCGAGGCGTTCTTTCCGCCGAGCTCAAGCGCGATGAGCTTGCCCAACTGGTCGGCATTCTCGCGGACGATCGCTCGCCCGACCGCCGCGGATCCGGTGAAGAGAATCCCGTCGATGCCCGGATGGGAAATGAGGGCGCGGGAGCTGTTGACCCCTCCCTGCACCAGATTAAACACGCCGGCGGGGAAGCCGGCCTCGGAGTACGCGCGAGCCATCCAGTAGGCGGCGCTCGGCGTCTTTTCACTCGGCTTGAAGATCACCGTGTTGCCGAGGAGGAGCGACGGGATGATCTGACCGTTGGGAAGGTGGACGGGAAAGTTAAACGGTCCCACCACCGCCACGACCCCGTGCGGTCGATAGCGAATCTCGCCGGGAAGCTCGTCGATCTGCTGGTCTTCCACAAAGCGCGAGCCCTCACCCAAGATGGCATCGACCTTGGCTGCAAGTGCTTTCGCTTCGGTGCGCGCCTCCCAGAGCGGTTTGCCGACCTCTCGCGCAATCGCCAGGGTGATCTCGTCTTCGTAGCCTCGGATGCGTGCCTGGTAGGCGCGAAGCAGAGCGGCACGTTCACTTCGTCCGCGACGGCGCCACGCGCGTTGCGCTTCCCTCGCGGTGTCGACCGCTCGGTCGACCTGACTCCTTGCGGTGGGATGGGTGGCGACGAGATCGTTTCGGTCCGCGGGACTTTGGATCCGAAGGAGCTCGTCCGGGCTCGGTGCGGTCTCGAAGGCGCCGCCGATGAAGTCCCCAGGGCTGTCGAGAGTGGAGCGTTCGAGAGGCAAAGCGATCACCTGTCCTTCCGGCGCGAAATGCCGCTACGCTAGCACGATGATGAGAGGTCTCGCCCTGCTTTTGCTCCCGCTCGGCTTCGGCTGCGGTGCCGAACCGGCGACCGGTGCATACACGGGGGCGCCGACGACGTCGAGCAACGAGTCCGGCGGGGAGCGTTCAGACGAGCTTCGCGTGGGCGGTGATGGCACCGGCTTCGTCGCCACCACGATCCGCGATCGACATCGGGAAGTGGGGCAGGGGAGGCCTGCGGTGAGCGATGTCGACGACCAAACCCTAGAGACCAACGACCGGCACCGACTCGAAGTCCAGGTGGAAGGGGGCCACTGCTACGTCGCGATCGCGGTGGGGGTTCCTTCGGTGCGCACCCTCGACTTGCGAATTCTCGACCCGTTCGGCAACGAACGGGCGACCGACGAGACGGAAGACGCGTTCCCCGCCGCCGCGTTTTGTCCAAGCGTTGCCGGGAGCTGGATCGTCGAGCTCCACATGTTCAATGGATACGGTCGGGTCGGGGCGCAGGTGTTTGGAAGCGAAGGACCATGAACCGGTGGATGCTCATCGCGGGGTTGGCGCTCGGTTGCGGTGGGGCGTCCACCGCGGAGCCGGGTGCGACAACCTCATCGACGACAACGTCTGCGGAGAGTGCGTTCTCAAGCGACCCCGAGCGGGCGCGGGCCTTTCAGGCGCCCCTCGACGGGCTCGCCCGGCCCCTGGACCGAGCGTTGGCGGACGTTCTCTCGGGCGCTCCCCCGGGTGAGGTACTTGTCGGCTTTGCGCCCGAGGCACCCGAGAGCTTTGCCGACGCGCCCGCGATCGCGGAGCGATTGGGAGCGACGCGACTCGAGGTTGGCGGGGTGTCGTTCCGAGTGGTGATTCTCTCCGACCGCGGCCCTCCCGATGCCGACCGCTACGAGCGCCGTGCCTTTGACGGTGAAGCGCTCCGGGTCGGGGGGATCTGGTACTTCCAGGATGCGCTTGGGCTCTTCGAACGGTTGGCCGAGCCGCACCCCCCAACGGCGACGCCGGACGGGCCTGCCCGCGAACTCGAGCGGGCGATCGGTGACGCGCTGATCGGGCCCGGTTGCCGAGCGATGCCGCTTCTCGCCCCGTCGGGGCTCGAAGGGGTGGTGGATTCGACGGTGCTGGATGGCTGGCCGTTCCCGGACGAGCGCGCGCGAAACACGGTGTGCACGATGTTCTGGGGTGCCCGCGATGATGGTCGCGAAGTCGAGCTCTCCCTGCTCCAGGTGCACTTCCTCGATCAGACGGGGAGAATCCTCGGCCGCTACGAGCTACCGCTCTCGCTTCGTGCCGACGGCGGCCTCGCGCTTGGAGAAGCCAGCTTCGGTCCCCTCGAGGCAAGCGGCCAAGGTACCCCTTGACTTCTCGGCGCCTACCGACTGCATTGACTGAATGCAGATCTACACCAAGGTCCTCATCGGCATGGGGGTCGGGGCGGCGATCGGACTTACGCTAGGTCCGAAGTCAGACTTTCTGCCTCACGACACGTACCTCATTGGCGACGCCGCCCAGCACGAGCTTCGGGTGGACCGGGAGGACGAACGCAGCAAGCTGGAGTTTGCCGCGGGCACGAAACTTCGTCTTACCGCCGAGGAGACGGTGACGGAGACGCGCGAGGACTCCCAGGGAGCGAGCCACGAGGTTCCGGTGTGGGTCCGAGTTCGCTTCGAATACACCCGCGACATCGCACTTCGTGATCCGGACGGCGAGCTCAAACGGAAGCTTGGCGGACCATCGACCGGCGGCACGGTGCACGCCTGGCTGAAGATCGAAAACGTGGAGCTGCCATCGGGAGGGTTTACGTCGTCGCCGGTTCCGGTAAGCGGCATTGGCGACACGATCGTGACTTGGCTCCGTCCGATCGGCGCGGCGTTCATGAGCCTGATCAAAATGGTGATCGTTCCGCTGGTGTTTTCTTCCTTGCTCGTGGGGGTCGCAAGCCTGGGGGACATTCGAAAGCTCGGGCGCCTTGGCGGCAAGACGCTTGGCCTCTATCTCATGACCACCGGGGTCGCGGTGACGATCGGCCTCGTGCTCGCGCATATCTTTCAGCCGGGCAACTTCGTGGGGGAGGCCGATCGGGCGGCCCTGCAGAGCCAGTTTTCCGGTCTCGCCGAGAGCCGCGCCGAGCAGGCCGCGGAGGCTCCATCGGCGATCGACAACATTCTATCCATCATTCCTGCGAATCCGATCAACTCGCTGTCGAGCGGGAACATGCTCCAGATCATTTTCTTCGCAACGATCTTCGGGGTGGCTCTGACGCTTCTGGATCGGAAGAAGGGAACCCCGGTCGTGAACTTCTTCGACCGAGTTCAGCAGGCGATGATCGTGATCATCCACATGGTCATGGCGGTGGCTCCCTACGGAGTGGCGGCGCTCGTGGCCGATGTGGTGGGGCAGAGCGGAGTGAGCACCCTGGTCGCGCTCCTCATGTATGCGCTGACGGTGCTTGCCGGGCTCTTGATTCACGGCGGGTTGGTGTACGGCGGGCTCGTGGTGGTGCTCGGGAAGATCAGCCTCTTCCGGTTTATGAAAGCGGCGCGACCGGCGCAGCTCATCGCATTTTCGACGTCGTCGTCCTCGGCCACGCTTCCCGTGAGCATGGAGTGCGCGGAAGAGAATCTCGGGATCAGTCAGCCGGTGGCGAGCTTCGTGTTGCCGCTTGGCTCTACGGTGAATATGGACGGCACCGCGCTCTATCAGGGAGTCGCCGCGATCTTCATTGCCCAGGTGTTTCAGGTCGATCTTTCGATCGGCGCGCAGATCGGGATCGTGGCGACCGCGACGATGGCATCGGTCGGCGCGGCCGGGGTGCCGGGAGCCGGCATTGTCACTCTCGCAATGGTCCTCACCGCGGCCGGGATTCCGCCGGTGGGCGTCGCGCTCATCTTGGGGATGGACCGAATCCTCGACATGTTCCGCACCGCGGTCAACGTCACCGGCGACCTGGCGGTCACCACGGTGATGGCGGTCAGCGAGGGCGAAAAGCTCGATGTTCTCACGCCCGCGGAAGACAAGGCGGATCCTTCGCGCGGCTTCGAGGGGCGACTCGACAAAGAAGAGCACCCCGTTCCCCCCGAGGACTAACCTTCACGTTCAAGGAATGAGTGCGTCGCCGACGTAGAGATTGGTAGTTGTGCTGCCAACTCAGTTCCCGCTCCACTGCAGTCGCATCGAGTGGTGGCAACACTCGGTTGGTCTGTCGAAGTTCCGGAAGGGCTTCTTTCAAAGGAGGGTGGCGCCGTGGATTGAGTCGCGTAGCCGCATCGATGATCATCCTGCCCCGCTCGTTGTACCGCTGGTACAACTGGACGATCGTTGACGCTGTCTCGATCGTCCGAAGCGCTTCGGCTGAGTAGATGTCGCCCAGCTGAAAGACACTGCACCCCAACCGCAGGTGGGGGCATTCGGGGGTCGTGAGTGCGTCAGTGGCGAGCTTTTCCCACGCGAGCGCCGCAGTGAGGTATACGCCAAGTTGTCGGTCCAAGAGGTGCGCTCGCATCAACGACTCCTCGTAGTGCTCCTCCAGCTTGCGCTGCATTGATAGTAGCCACCGGATGCAGCGTTCGAGGGTTCGTCTGAAAGCTCCATCAGCTCCGCACGGGTCGCCACGGATCTCGGGGGCTCTCGCATCCACCAATGCTTGCCAACGCCGCTGCTGCGCCTCCGACATTTCGTCGGGTGGCTGGCTTTGGGCTGAAGCGGCAGCAAGCAGCGTCAGCACTAGAAAGGTCCATCGCACGCAGCGAATGAACCCTGCGCCTCACCAACCTTGGGCGACGTTGTCGTCGACTCAGAGGTTCTGCGGTTCCATGAGGCGGGCCGCGCAACGCCCTTCGTGGCAGAGGCATCCCCCGCCGCAGTCGATCGTTCCGGCTCGGCACTCTTGGGTGCACATCATGTCATCACAGGACGGTGCGTTTGCCGCGGCGACGCAGGCCGCGGCGTGGCAGCATGCGGCGGGAACGCAGTCGCTGTCCGACTCGCAGGCATCCTCACCAACGACGAGGTTGTCCCCCCCGCCGCTCGTCTCTTCCGCCACCGGCTCTTGGGGTGCGGGCTCGGGACTCCCTTCCGGGTTATCGACTTCCTCGGCCGGGGGCTCGGCGTAGATCGGCTGCTCTTGTCCCCGAGGCGGGCAGGCGGTGAGCAGCATGGCCAAAAGCGATGCCGCGACCGGGGCGGTGGTGCGCAGCACTGCGGTTCGAAGGCCATGGCTGGCTCGAAGGCCATGGGTGGCGATGAAGATGGCTCGAAGGGGAGCTTGAAGGGTCGGGCGCATGACGAGCTCCTTATCAGCGAACCGCGGGAAGGTGAAGTCCCCGCTCGTGCTCGCCGCGTGCCTACTTCGCACCGAGGGCGAGGAGGGCGTCGCCGGTCAGGCGATAGGTCGTCCATTCGTCGAGCGGCGATGCTCCGAGGCTTTGGTAAAAGTCGATCGCGGGCTGGTTCCAGTTCAACACCGCCCACTCCATGCGTCCGTAGTCGCGCTCGACCGCGATCGCGGCGAGCCGCCGAAGGAGGGCTTTGCCGATCCCGGCACCGCGCGCTTCGGGGATGACAAAGAGGTCCTCGAGATAGAGGCCGGGCTTGCCTCGCCAGGTCGAGTAGCTCTGAAAGAACAGCGCAAACCCCAGCGCCTCTCGGCTGGCCTGGGCTCCATCGCGGGGCTCCGTGTCGTCTGTTCGCTCGGCAAGCAGGCACTCGAAGGGAGGGTGGGCCAACGCGAGCTGTTGTCGAAGCGTATCCACCATCACCTCGACCGCGTCGGGTTCGCGCTCGTAAACCGCGAGGCCGGTGATGAGGGCGTGAATCGTTGGCGCATCGTCGGGCTGAGCCGGCCGGAGTTCGAAGTTCATGGTCAACTCTCCGGTCGGAGTGCGAGCGTGGCGAGGTAGGGGTCGAAGAACTTGCTCATGGTCTTGTTCTCGTCGGACTCTTCGCCCGCGTTGTCTTCATACAGATCGAGCAGCTGAAACCCGGCTCGGAGCTGGCCTCCGAGCTGTGCGGTCAGCGAGTGAGCGACGCCAAGCGGCTCCTGCGCGGCCTCGTAGCGCGTTCGGTCCTCGGGCGTGAGATCGAGGAGGTCGCGGTGGGGGGCACCGCTCTGGAGATTCCGCGTGGGATACTTCATCGTCACGCGGCCCGCGGCCGCGGCGTCGGGATCGAGGACCCACGCGAACGGCTGAGCGACGCCGGCGAGCAGGCGTCCGGAGGGGCGAAGCACACGAAACGCCTCCTGCCACACCGGGAGAATCTCGTCGACGAAGCTGTTCGAACACGGGTGAAAGATGAGGTCGAAGGTTTCGTCATCGAACGGGTGGAGGTCGCGCATGTCGCCTTCGACGGTGCGAAGGGGGAGGCCTTCCCGGTCGGCCACCATGCGGTCCTGAGCGAGCTGGCGCGGACTCGCATCGAACACCGTGACGTGCGCGCCAGCGGCGGCGAAGAGCGGACCCTGCTGCCCGCCACCCGAAGCGAGGCAAAGAAGGTTCTTGCCGCGGAGTGGTTCAAACCAGCGCTCAGGGACCGGTTTTGTGGGAGTGAGCAGGACGGAGACGTTGCCTTCTCGGGCGCTCGCCACCGCTTCCGGCGGCGCGCCGACCGTCCAGCGGTTTTCCTGGTCCACCTGGGCGTCCCAGGCCGCCCGATTGTACTGGAAAAGCTCGGAATTCCTGGCCATCCCGCGGATTGTAGGGAGGGCGGGGGACGAATGGTATCGTGGAAAAATGCGTGCTCGGCGGATCGCGGTCCTGCTGTTGATGCTGGGTTGCAGCGCGGAGGAGGCGGCGAGCGGGATTTCGGGCTGCCCCTCGGCGCCCCCTCTGCAAGGCAGGGAGTGCCGACCGTTTGGCGCGACCTGCGTCTATCCCGGGCCGAGCCGCTGCGCGCCCGAACTCGTCGCTCGCTGCGTGGGTACCTGGTCACTCACCATGGAGACCCCGTCGTGCGCGGTGGACTGTCCCGCCGATCCTCCATCGGACAACGGCGCGTGCATCGGCAGCGGCGAGTGCGTCTATCGGGCCACGTCCTGCGGGCCGGGCACCGCGAGCCGGTGCGAAGATGGACGGTGGACTTCGGCGTCGGTCGATGCGCCCGCGGTGTGTCTTGCGAGCTGTCCCAATCGAGAGCCTCTGCCGACGGCCGCGTGCGATGGACTCGAAGGCCTCTCGTGCCGGTACTCGTCGCCCTGCGAACCGACGGTGACCGCGACCTGCATTGCTGGAGGCTGGATCAAGAGCGAGCTTCCCGCCGAACCCGGCTGCTTCACCTCCTGTCCGCCGCAGCCTCCCATCGAGGGCCAGCTTTGTGCGCCGGCGGGAACGAGCTGCGCGTATTGCTCCCAAGCGGTCTGCGCGAGCTGCCTGCTTACGGTGTGCGAAGGGGGAGGCTGGAGGCATCGGCAGAGCGAGCCAGCGCCGGGATGCGTTGAGGAGTAAGTCGCTCGAACGCACTCCCTGAGAGCTCGGCGGAAGGGAGGTCGTCACGATCGATTCGCTCCGGACCTTCCCCGAGAAACGGGGGAAGGGTTGCGCGGTGGATCCGCTCATCAAACGCCTGTCCCTCGTAGGCGTCGAGAGCCACGATCTCGTTGCTGCGGATTTCGAAGAGCAAAATGCTTCGTCCGCGGGCTTCGGTTTGACCCAGCAGCGGACGTGGGCCTCCCCCGAGGCACGCCGTGCCGACGAGGCGGAGCGGACCCCGCCGTCCCGGGTAATAGGCGTGGTGATGTCCGCTGATGAAGAGGTCCACATCGAACTCTCGAAGGAGCGACTCGAGCTCGGGGTCGCGGAGGGCCTCCACCTCGCGACCCACGGCGAACGGGAAGAGCGGAACGTGACCGAACACTACCGTGAGCTCGCTCGGGTGGGCCTGGAGGACCTGCTCCAGCCACGCCCGCTGCTCGCTCGGAAGCGGACCGGTGGTCGTGGCGTCGAGGGAGATAAAGAGTGCGCCGCCCGCCCGAAACGCGTAGCGGAGCGGATACGCCGCTTCGTCGACGTACTCGAGGCTCGGCCGCCGCGCCGTCCATTCGGAGACGTACACTGAACGCTCGTGGGCGAATGCTGGATAACCCGACCCGTCATGATTTCCTGGCGTAGCGGCGAAAGGAATGCCGGCCTCGGAAAGTGGATCGCTCACCGCTTCGTGAAACGCTCGCCACATCGCGGAGTAATCGAGCCCAGAGCGCTGCCCCGCGACCATGTCTCCGGTGCTCAGCACAAGGTCTGGTGCAACTGCGACCACTCGCTCGACCGCCGCGGAGACTCGTGCGTCGTAGTCCGTCGAGCCGTAGCGACCGTTGAGGTCGGAGACCACCGCCACCCGAAACTCACGCTGAAGGACTTCGTTTCCAAAGCTCCGCGCCTGGCGCGGGTTGGCTTCGTCCGGTTCTTCGACGACCGAGGGGGCCGGATCACCCGCCAACGGCTCGGGCGCGCTGCGAGAGACGGGTCCCTCCGAGGCGCCGCATCCGAGGACGACCGCGGCGAAGAAACTCGCTGCGCTACTCTTCGATCTGAACCCCGTTCCAGAACGCGACATAGCGCTCGAAGTGTTTCGCTTTGGCGGATGCGTCGGGGTAGGACCACGCGGCGTTTGCGTTTCGCTCGCCGTCGACGACCACGTCGTAGTAGCTGGCCGTTCCTTTCCATGGGCAGTAGGAGGTGTGGCTGCTTTCCTCGAAAAACTCACGCTTTACCGCGTCTGGGGGGAAGTAGACGTTTCCTTCGACGCGTTCGAAGCTATCCGATTCTGCCACCACCTTGCCGTTCCAAATCGCGCGAGCCATGGCCACCTCCGTGATGGTGATGTTGTGGTCCTCAGTCCTTCAATGGCAACCCCAATCCACGAGTTCCTCGCCGGTATCGGTCGTCCCGATGGCGAGGAACCAGCGACCGCGCTCTGTCCAGCGCGCCCCCCGCAGTCTCCGAGTCCGGTCGCCTCGTGGGCGATCCTGGAGCCGGCGGAAGGTCTTGCGGCTTACTTCTTGACGACCTTCTGCAGGAGGTCGCCAAGGGTTCCCATGCTCTTCGGCGGTGCCTGCTCTTGCCGATAGCCATCGTACTGAGCCCGTTCCGCGTCGTCGAGGGCGGCTCGGATGCTCAGGCGAAGCTTGCCTTCGCCGGTTTCGAGGACCTTGGCCCGCACCACCTTGCCGAGGGGAAAGCTTCCACGCACGTCCGCGTTGGACTCGAGGCCGAGCTCCCGGTTGGGAATGAGGCCCCGACCCGCACGGCCTTTCACGTCGGGAAGGGTGACAAACACACCGAAGCGCTCGATCTTCTGAACGGTCACCTCGATCACGCTGCCCACCATCGGCATTGCGACTCCCGCCGCGTCGCCGGCTTTGGCCCCGTCGGGTGCGGGAGCCAGCGCAATGCGACGCTTGTCGAGGTCGATGCCCTTGACGGCCACCAGAAGCTCATCTCCCACCGATACCGCGTCGGTCGGGTGCGACGTTTCGAGCTCGGAGACATGGAGAAGCCCTTCGAGCCCCGCGGCAATGCGGACAAACGCCCCGTAGTCCATGATCTTGGAGACGCGACCCGCCACCACGGTGCCTGGCGGCGCGGCGGTCTGAACCGAGTCCCACGGGTCGGCGCTCAGCGCGCGGAGCGAGAGGGTGATCCGAGGACGTTCCTCTTCGAGCTCGACCTGAAGGACGCGCACCTCCACCGCGTCACCCGCCGAGAGCACATCGTCGGGCGCCACGCTTCGATCGTGGGAGAGTTCGCGCGCGGGAATCAACCCGTCGATTCCGCCGAGATCGACGAAGGCTCCAAACGAGCGGACCTCGCGCACCGTGCCTTTGACTTCGGCGCCGACGCTGAGCGTGGCGAGGAGGTCATCCCGTGCGGCCTTCCGCTGCTCTTCGAGCACCCGGCGGTGCGAGAGCACAACCTTGCCCTCATCGAGCTCGATGACCTTAAATGGAAGGGTCCGTCCAATGAGCTCTTTCAGCTCCTCATCCTCGCGCTTCTTATGGTGACGGTCGCTGGCCTGAGACTTCGGGCAGAAGGCCCGAACCCCGTTGAGGTTGATCTCGAGGCCCCCTTTGTTGACGTTGGTCACGCTGCCTTCGACGATCAGGTTCTCGTCTTTCGCGAGTTGGAGTTCGGAAAGGTCCGGAGCCTTGCCAAGGGATCGACCAAGCCGGATCTGGCCTTCCTCCAGCTCTACGACCACCGCTTCGACTTCATCCCCAACCTTGAGCTTGCCCGCGTCGGCGAGGTTCATCGACGCTTCGCGCCCCGCATCGATCGAGACGAACACGGCATCGCGTCCGATGTGAACCACTTTGCCGGAGAGCCGGTCGCCGATCGAAATGTTGCGGCGCTCGGGAACGGCGGCCCCGCCCCCTTCGAAGAGGTCCTTGAAGGAGCTCATGCGCTTCCTTCGTCTTCGTCTGCTGCCCCTTCGTCTGCTGCCCCTTCGTCTGCATCGTTTGGTCCGCCCATCAACCCGGCGAACTGACGCTGGAGCGCCGCGAACTGCTCCGGGTCTTGCGCCTGGAGTTGTTCGGCCATCTGCTGGGCCTGGGCAAAGAGGTCCGGCGCTTCGTTCGGATCAGGGAGCGGGAGCTCCGCCTCGCCCGACGCGATCTTGTCGCTCATCTCCCGCGCCGCGTCGACCAGACCGGCGGGCATCGTCCCCGGATTCGCGAGCATCTCTTGGGCCTGCTTGGCGATGGCCTCGAGGCCGCCCGCCTCAGCGAGGGCTTCGCCGAGTCCCGCGAGGGCCCCCGGTGGGAGAGCGGCGCCGAGATTTTCGGCGAGGCGTTGAAGGTCGAGGGTCTCGACCGCCGGTGGGCGAATCCACTCGCCGCCCTCTCCGAGTTCGCCGACGATCTCGTCGTAGGAGTCGCCGTGGGGTTTGGCGACGTCGGGAAAAACAAGCACGCCCCGGTCGTCGTCGTGGCCGAGGAGTTCTGGGCCCAAGGTGTCGGTGAGGAAGGTGTACAGCGCTTCGGGATCGGTACCAAAGGACTTGCCGGTGTGGACCGCGACCGCATTCCCAAGGCGCTGGGCCCCAAAGGTTGCTCCCTGGTGCCCACGCCAAACCTCTAGTTCCTGGTCGGAGGCGGAGTCATCTTTCGAAAACGCCTTGAAGGCATCGTCGGTGGCTCGGAGGAGGGCGATCGCATCCATCTCGCCGATCTACAGCGCGGGGCTGACGAGCGCCAGCGCTCAAGCAAGCTGCTAGTGGAGGCGCCGATAGACCCCGACCACCACTCCGAGGATCTGAGTGGAGCGCCAGTCGTTTTTGGGAATCAGAATCGGAGCCATCGACGCATTGGCCGGCTGAAGCCGCACGTGCTCTCGCTCTGGGTAGTAGGACTTGCAGGTGGCTTCTTCGCCGACCAACGCGACGATAATCTCGCCCCGATTGGCCGTGAGCTGCTTTCGCACAAACACGTAGTCGCCGTCGTGAATGCCCGCCTCGATCATCGAGTCGCCGCTCACCCTCAGCCCAAACACGTCTCGACCACTGCCAAGCAGCATCCGGTCGATTCGGACGGTGTCTTCCGGATGCTCGATCGCCTCGGTGAGGGCCCCCGCGGCGACCCGGCCGAGGATGGGGATGTCCACCATGTCGGCAACATCGTTGGCGGGCGAGCTCCTCCGGCCGAGGGGAGTTTCACCTCCGAACTCTTGATACGCCGCCGGCGTGGGGCGAAGCGTTCGCGACTTCATGTCCTCTCGCGTGAGGTAGCCCTTGCGTTCGAGCGCTCGAAGGTGGTCGTTGACCCCGTTGGTGCTTCGAATGCCAAGATGGTTGCCGATTTCGCGCAAGGTGGGTGGGTAACCGCGCTCGTCGATGGACACGGTGATGAACGAAAGGACTGCTTTCTGGCGGTCGGTGAGCTTATGCATGCGGGTTCCTTCGTGGACGATCACAACGCAAAGATGAAGTGAGGCGAGAAACTTCGAGGGCAGGTCAAGTTCCCCCCGGATATCCCGGGAAATGGGAGCCACAAATCGAGGGTTCGGGGCTGCATAGGTGTTCCCTGCGTGTTCGAGCAGGTGCGATAAACGATTACGTATCGGATGGGCCCTTGTCAAATATTCAGCAGATCGCGCTTTTCCCGTAGCTGGCGATAGCCCGCTGAAAAGGCGTGGATGGGGACTGGCGGAGTGCCCACCCAACGACTGAAAGAAGAGTCAGATCTTTTTGGCTCGTCGCCCGTCTCGAGCCCACCGGACCATGCCTTCGAGTCTTCGGCTTTTCGCCGCCACCGGTCTCTCGTTTGTCGCGATCCTCGCGCCGAACTCCGCCCAGGCGATCGGCCTGCTTGTTCCCGCGCAGGCCGACCTCGACCCCCTGATGATCGGCTACCACCGCGTGCACACCGTGGTGCGTGAGCGGATGGCGGAAACCCGGGTGGAGCAGAGCTTTCGCAATCACACCCAGCAAGTGCTCGAGGCCACGTACATCTTTCCCGTGCCG
This sequence comes from Myxococcota bacterium, assembly GCA_039187775.1. Lineage (GTDB taxonomy): Bacteria > Myxococcota_A > Polyangia > Polyangiales > JBCCZL01 > JBCCZL01. The sequence goes on along the minus strand of JBCCZL010000144.1, from coordinate 4,709 downwards.
GAGGGGGCGGTGGTGAGCGGCTTTGCGATGTGGGTGAACGGGCGTCGTCAACCGGGAGAGCTTCTCGAGCGTGGACAGGCGCGGCGGGTCTACGAGGACATCGTTCGTCGCATGGAGGACCCAGGACTCATCGAGTACATGGGAGGCAACCTGTTTCGGGCACGGGTGTTTCCCATTCCTGCAAACGCCGAGCAGCGAATCGAAATTCGATTCACCCAAATGCTCTCTTATGACGGCGGCGTGATCCACTACCGTTACCCGTTGCGCACCGGTGGCGATGCGGCACGCACTCTCGAAGACCTCACCATCACCACGCAGATCGTTTCCCGAACCCCGATCCGTGCGGTGTATTCCCCCAGTCACCAGATTGCCGTGGACCGTCGAAACGATCACCGAGTCGTGGTGGGCTACGAAGCCGAAGGCGTCGCGCTCGACGAGGACTTCGACCTCTATTACGGAGTGCAGGATCGCGACGTGGGCCTCTCGCTGTTGACCCACCGAACTGCCAACGACGACGGGTACTTTCTGGCCATGATCGCGCCTCGCACCGAGGTGACAGAGCGTGAGATCGCAAGAAAAGACATCGTTTTTGTCTTCGATACGTCCGGATCGATGGCCGGCGAAAAGATCGATCGGGCCAAGGCCGCGCTCCACTACATGCTGGCGCGGCTTCGACCGACAGACCACTTTCAGGTGGTTCGGTTTTCCACCGATGTCGAGCAAGTGTTCGACGGTCGCTCGGTTCCGGCAACCCCGGCGAATGTGGGACTCGCCCAGCGCGCGGCGAGTCGCTTCGTCGCCGCGGGTGGCACGGCGATCGATGCCGCGCTCACCACCGCGCTCGAGACACATCGTCCGCGGGGGAGACCTTCGCGAATGGTGGTTTTCCTGACCGACGGGATGCCGACGATCGGCGAGACCAACGAAGGGATCATCGTAGGTCGCACGCAACAGCGGATCGGCGACGCCCGGCTGTTTGCGTTCGGGGTAGGCAACAATGTGAACACCACCTTCCTCGATCGGCTCGCCCAGGAAAACGGAGGGATGGGCGACTACTTTCGCGATGGTCGAGAGATGGAGCGGCGGATGAGCGCGTTCTACGATCGGATCGCCTATCCGCTCCTTACCGATCTCGCACTTTCGATGCCGGGGCTTCGATCGTTTGATACGTATCCTCGAGATCTCGGGCACCTCTACCGCGGCGACCAGCTGTTCGTCGTGGGGCGCTATCGGGGGGACGGTCCAAGCCGGCTTGCGCTCCGGGGACGTGTGTCGAACGAGCGCTCGGCGCGTCGGTTCTCTTTCCCGGTGACCTTTCCGGCGACGGAGGATCGGAACGCGTGGTTGCCGCGGCTCTGGGCGACTCGAAAGATCGGATTTCTCCTCGACGAGATCCGTCTTCGAGGAAACCGTTCGGAACTTCGCGAAGAGGTCACCCAGCTCGCCCAACGCTTTGGCATCGTGACGCCGTTCACGAGTTATCTGGTCGTCGAGGATCAGGCGATTCCCGAGGACCTTCAGCGGCCGCCGCGAGAGCAGAACCCCCGGGACGCGGGGATCGACTCCCTGGTGGACCAGGCGCTCGGAGGTCGACGCGCACCGCCTCCACCGACCACGCAGCCCGAACCCGCGGACCGCTTCCGCGGCTTCGACGAAACGACCTACGACTTTGAGGATGACCTTGTCGAAGGCGACTTGGCGCGCCCCGATGGACAAATTCTTCGGTTTCAATCGGGGGCGAGCCGTCGGCCACTCCCCGCACCGTCGGCCCCCGCTCCGCGAGGGGGCACCGGGGAGCAAGGCCGGAGGATCTCAGCCGCGGTTCGGGAACTCCGGCAGGCGGAGCGAAGCGAAGCCGCGGTCGACCATCGGCTTCGACCGGCCGCAGGGCGGACGTTTCGTCGCGTCCGCAGCGTGTGGGTCGATACGAGCTTTCGTCGGAGCATGCCGACGCTCACCCTGGGATACGGCACGCGGAGCTACTTTGCGCTGCTTCGACGCCGCCCCGAGCTTCGGCCGGCGTTTGCCCTCGGTCGAGAGGTGGTGGTGGTTTACGAGGGCAAGGCGATTCGGGTGGTGAGAACGGCTCCCGACGTAAGCGATGAGCAACTCCGGCGTTTCGTCGGAGGATAGGCGACTCGTCCGAGGATGGACGACTCGTCGAAAGACAGATGAACGCGCGCTGGGCGGCCTCGGGGACTAGGGGAAGGAAATGGCGCGAAGAAAGGAATCGAAATGTCGACGACAAAACTTGGGCCGCCCGTGAGATTCGAAGCGAAGTGTTCGCCGGGCCGAACTATCGTGCTCTCGCTGGGGTGTTTGCTCGGCTTCAGCGCGGCGTTCTTCGCAGCACCGGAAGAGGCGTCCGCGGTGGAGCTCTACTACGACTCGCAAGGCCGGTTGGTCCTCCCCTCGCCGGTGCGGGTGGTGACGCGCCGTGGACCCCGGTTGACTCCTCGGCCGCAGCTTCGGGTGGTTGCGCCGCGACGGGTGCATGTTCGGGTGCAAACCCCACCGCCCCGGACGGTGGTGGTCAGCCGTTCTCCGACGCCGCACTCGGTGGTCGACCCGGGACCGGCGCGTCGGAACGCCTATGACACCACCGGACTGGTGGTCGCGGGGGCCGGCGCAGGGGGCGCGGTGTTCTTCGGCGATGGGGTGACCGGCGCGGCGGTCGCGTATCGACTGCATCTCGGACTGGCGATCGGCGCCTCGGAGTTTGCCATCAACGCCGACCTGATTCCCGACGGCATCGAAGTGGCCGGGCCCTCTGGCAATACCCCCGCCGCCCTCTATACGGTCGGCGCGTCGTTCAACTATCGGTTTCTCGACAACGCGGTGGTCCATCCGGTCGCAGGAATCGGGCTCGAAGCCATGATCACCGACCCGCACGAGGGGGAGGGCGGGTCGGCCTTCGCGGTGACCGCGCGCGCCGGACTCGAGTTCGCGTATCCGCTCGCGGATGGGGCACTGGCCCTCGGCATCGATGTCACCGGACATCACCCCTTCGTACAGACCGACGACCACCCAGGCGAAGCGGTGGACATGCTCACGTTCGGCGCCTACCTCCACTATCGCTTCTAATCCCGGTGCTAACCCTCGGGGAAATCCCGGTGCTAACCCTCGGGGACGAGGTAAATTGTTGCCTCACCACGATCTGTAACTACCGGAAATCACGGTCACCTGTGACCGCGGCGACGGATCGCCCTCAGGAAAGATGGACCAACTAGCGCGGTCGGGGAGCCGAGAGGTTCTGGCCGCGCTCAGTTCTCCACCGGCGCGCCCGGGAGGGCCGCGGCTCGCGCGTCCGACGCTCGGCGGGCCATGGAAGCAGTGTGGCGGCCGGGTCGAAATCCGCGTCCCGTGGCTGCCAAGGCAGGAGCCCCAGCCGTCGAAGGTCGGGGCCCGAGGCGGGAAGTGCCGCGAGCTGCCGCGCGATGGCTTCCACGAGCACTCGCAGTTGGTCAGGGGCATCGGGCGGCAGGTCGATCGACTCGGAGAGTTCGCTTCGCCGGCGGGTGTGGACGATCGCGCGATTCTCTGCGACGAACACCGAAATGAGCGTCCCGCCGGGGGTCGCCTCCGAGACGGCTTCACGCAGATTCACCACCGGTCGGCCAAGGTGGGCTTCGAGGGCGCGGCGAAGTTCAGACGCTTCGAAGGCGCTGTCGCCTCGCTCCACCACCAGCACAAGCGGGGTGTCTTGGGCTTCGGCCTCCAAGGTCGCTCCCCCTAGAAGGAGCGCCGCGGTCAAGAGACCGAGAGCGGCCTCCGCGTGCTTGCCCGCACGAGCTGCGCCGCCCAAGGTCATGACCATGCTCGCGGGAAGGGGCCTACGGGGTTGGGTCGCCGGGCGTCCACCCGTTCATGGTGGAGGGGAACCTCCGCCGGGTCAAAACGCCTGCGCGATCTTCTGGTCCGCGGGGCCCTCGGTTCGGCTAGCTCTGGGCGGGGGCTTTACTTTCTCGCGGCGATGCAGCCGCTTCAAGGGACTCTTCTCCGGGCTCCCCCGCAACCGCCTCCGCGCGAACTTCCTCCAAGCCAGGGCGTGCGTCCGATGCTCCGGTCGGAGTGTCGCCCTCCTCGTCGGCGCGGTTGAGAATCGTGGCGAGTACCGTCATTGGATTAAAGCCCAGGGTCGCGGTGACGCTTGCCACATCGCTAACCCGGCTTCGAAATGCGTTGGCGAGCGGCATGAGCGCTTCCACCGCGTCGAGCCCGCCCAAAAAGCGGGCGGCTTTGGCCGCGGCGCCTCGGACCGCATCCGCCCCCAAGGCCACCGCAGCATATGGAGGGGCGGGGTAGAGGATCACGTCTCGCGTGGCCACCGCCTTGGCCCAGGATCCCCGCTTGCCCGCTCGGAGGAGCTTGCGCATCGTCGTCATCTCCGCGAACACCCCGAGGTGGGTGGGCCCGAGCCCATCGCTGACCGCGTTGATGAGTACCCGGTGATCTCGGCGAAAGTCGCCTCCGAGAGGGCCCGCCCACCGACAGATCAGATCGGGGCCAGCCACCATGTCGATCGCCCCCTGACGGCGTCGGATCGCAAAGCAGGTGGCCAGTTTGTCTCGATCCCAAAGCGCCACCAGCAGGGATCGGTCGTTGGGCAACACCACATCGAGCGCGCGGCGCACCGTCGTCGGCGACGGAGTGGGGATACTCCCGAGCGGGCGCGGGTAGATTCGAATCTGGCCCGCGTCGATGGCTTC
>JBCCZL010000143.1:0-18185 GCA_039187775.1 Myxococcota bacterium | reverse complement strand
GAAGTCAAAGAACGCGCGCATCACCCCAAGAATCGAGTCTTCGTCGTCGGCTTGGCGGACCTCGAGGAGGAGCCGGGCGTTGGCCCTCTGAACCACTTCCTGCTTCACCGCGTTCCAAAGCTCTTCCTTTGAACCGAAGTGATAACTGATGAGGGGTTGAGAAACGCCCGCACGACGGGCGATCGCTCGAAGCGAGCCGGTTTCGTAGCCGCGCTCGGCAAACTCCTGGATGGCCGCTTCGAGCGCTCTTGCACGGACTCCCTCTGGATCTCGACGGCGACCGTCCTTCACGTTTGCCGGCTACCACGTCAGGCCTCGATGGTCACTTGCTGGTCTATTTATCACATGATAAGTAGGATGGATGAAGGTCCTGAAACTAAGCGTTTTCTTGATGCTTCTCCTCGGGTGCGAGGACAGCGAGCGATGTGACGAACCGATCTCGAGGGACTCTCACCGGATCACCGCAGCCGACGGAACGGAGCTCGTGTTCACGGTGTTCCGCCCCGCCAACGTATGTGGAGCGAACCCGGCTCCGCTCCTGCTGTGGAACCACGGCTATCCCGAGTTCCGAACGGACGAACTGGATGACGCGCTTCCCTATCTCGAACGTGGCTACGGGTTCATCTCCCTCGACCAGCGGGGAATCCTCGGTGAGAGCGGTGGGATAACCAGCGGCGCGGCGCGTCCGGGGATCGAAGACGTGGATGCCAGTCAGGTGCTCGACTGGGTTTACGACAACCTGGACTGGGCCCTTCGGCAACCCGATTCGGGCGTCGCGAAAGACCTCGCGGTGGGAACCTTCGGGAACGGCGGAGGCGGTCACCTCTCGCTTCTCGTGGCGGCGTCCGACCCGCGAATCGATGCCGTGGTTCCCTACGTCGCATACTCGTCGGTCCTCGATGATGTGTTCATTCCAAACGAAGCGCCGCGGGCATTCTGGGCGAACCTTTTTCTGGACTTCTCGATTACCCTCGGCGTTCGTTTTGATCCTGCCCTGCTCCCCTCGATCGAGAGCGCAGGGGACACCCTTGTGGTGGACGACCGACTGCGCGAGGTCTGGCGGGAGTCGGATATCGAGGTAGTGGCGTCCAATATTCGCGCGCCGACCATGTTTCTGCAGCCGCTTCCCGATCAGATCACGAGCGGGCTTCGATCGGCGATACGAAGCCATCAGGCGATCGCCACCGATCCGTCGGAGCGTTGGCTGGTGGGTCTCAACGCGCCGTTTCTCGACGTCGGCGATGCCCGCGGATTCGGGGTGGGGGCCCCAGACCGGGAACGTCCCAACCAGTGCGCGGACATCTACACCCCAGGATTTCAAGAAAGCGGTCTCGGACGATTCCTCGATGGCCAACTCGTCTTTCTATTCTTTGACGCATTCGTTCGAAAGGATCCGGCGGCGCGGGCTCGGATGGACCGCGTGCCGCACGTCCTCTTACCGGTGGAGCAAGAGGGATGCGTCCGTGCGGAGGCGTGGCCGGTGGTAAACGAGCTCCGCGAGTTCCGTCTCGGAGCGGTCTCGATTCCGCAGGATGAGTCCGCGGTCACGTTCCCGCTCTTCGAAGCGACCGAGCCGACGCTTATCGCAGGTGCGGTGGAGTTGTCGGCAACGATCCCCGAAGGACAGGACGAGCTCTTCGTCGGGTCCCTCGTCATTGCGAGCGGTGACCGCGCGTATGTGGTGAACGATCAGGTTCACGGCGCGCAAACCGGACGCTTCTCGGGTCGCCTGGACGTCGAACTCGGCACCGTGGTGACCCGGTTGGAAGCCGGGGATACCCTTCAGTTTGTCCTTCAGGGCGAACACTTTATTTACGCACGGGCCGGCGGCGAGATCTCGGACGCAGCGTCCTTGGATGATCTGGTAGTCGGAGTTCCTGTTGCCGATGTTCGCCTCGTGGGTGAAGCAGAATCAACCGACTGAGCCTCGCCGGCTGCAGGGACGATGGAACGACTGCTCGTAGGGATCCCCTCACTGCTCTGAGACCTAGGGATCCCCTCATTGCTCTGAGACCTGAGGGATCCCCTCATTGCTCTGAGACCTGAGGGAGAGACCTGAGGGAGACCTGAGGGATCCCCTCAATTCGTCCGAGACCTGCGCAAACCTGCGGGAGCAAACGCCTCACGCGTCAGCTAAGCTCGAACGGTGCACGACACTGAGTACCCCGACTCGTGCCCACAGTGCGGTGCTCCGGTCTACGACGAGAAGTCGACCGCGAGTGGAAACGATGTTCGGTTCGTGTTTTGCCGAGACCATTGTGGTTTCATGACCACCGTCGACCTGGGACGGGCATTTCACAAGGCGCTCCAGATCGACACGGCGGAGGCCCCGAGTGATCCTCCAGTATCGGCCACACCATCTCGACGCATACGCCGATGGTGGGAGTTCTGGCGTCGGTGAGATCTCGCGCCGAGGCCGCCGCATCGGCATCCACCCGCCGGCTCACTCCGCAGGACGCATCGCGAGATCGGACATGCGCTGGCAGTGGTGTTGGTACACCACGCCTTCGAGCTCGGCCGTCATCGCGATCGAGCATGCGAGTTCATGCACGACGTAGACATCCGGAAACCTATCGATCAGCGGCACCAGCTGCTCCCACGCTTCGGCGTAGCGACGTCCGGCCGCCAGGTCACGCACGTCGTGAAAGGCCTCCAGAGTCGCTTCGTCGAACGAGCTCACATCGTACATCGGCCCTTCGGGAAGCGGCGCGGCGCGGACCCGGTCGTCGACTGAACTCGACGTGGCGGAGCCAGTCGAAGCGGCACCTTCGAGGGCTGAATCGATTCGGGCGAGCAGGTCCGCGCCTTCGTCCCGATACCACCCGTCCGCATGATCGCTCAGGTACGTACGAAGGGCTTCGAGCATCGCCGCTTCATCGTACGGTTCACCCGCTTCCGGCCGGTGCCGAAGCACGAGCCGGGCGTAGTCGCTCGCGAGAGCGGTCAGCGACTCCATTTCGGGGCTGTAGCCCGGATACATGATCGCGGTGGCGTCGGCGACATGGGGCACTCCGAACAAATGACCGAGCTCGTGCACGAGAAGCACCACTTCTTTGTGCTCTCGCCGGGCCCGATGGAGCTCTCGCCGCTCCCGCGCGTCGAGTTCGTCGAACGCCTGCTCGATTTGCTCGAGGAGCACCGCGTCATTCGCGGCACGGAGCACGAAATGGCTCCCGAAGAGCCGCGCCATGCCGAGCTGCTCGAAGGCGCTCGTGAGTCGAGGGACCGAGCCCAAAAGCCCAAGCACCACATCGACATCCTCCGCCGGATCCAGCGCTTCGAGAGCCTCCAGGCTCTCTTCGAGGCGGTCCGAACGGCTCCGCTCGAGCTGCCAAGGCCGGGTATCGACGAGGGCGAACCGAACTCCGAGCTCCGGCTCGAGGAGACGGTTGGCAACGACCAGAAGCTCCTGCAGCTTTTCGACCCAGCCGATGCGCTCGGCACGATACGCCTCGGTAGCGTAGGCACGAAGGCGAAGAGTTCGCGCCTGACGAGCGGTCGGGCGAGACGTCGCGACGAGCGCTTGCGGCGCTGCGCGGGCGGCATTCCTACGCTGGGATGCTTCGCTCGCTCCCCACTCCGACGACCAAAAGAAACACCCGGACAGCGGTGACATCACAACGACAAGGAGAACGCTGAGTGCTCCTTGCCTCGCGTGAATCGCTTTGGCCCTCGCCCTCGCCCATGCGTTCCGGCCCTCAATGCAAAGCTTCGGTTCTGGCACTTCGCACCCCCTCGACGGCAGCATAACCGATGCCGGAGCTGGAGGGGTAACCGTCTGGCGCTCCGCTCACCGCAGCGATGTTGGGGGTCGCGGATCGTGGTGGGGCAAAAAACTCGTCCCCGAGTGATCGCTATTCGTTGTACGTTGATCGCTCGGGGGTGCCGATGGTTCGACGTCGCTGGTTGATGGGTGTGGGTGCGTTTCTTCTGGTCGGCGGAGGGTTCGGGGTTAGCGGCGTGGTCGTCCCCCAGACCACCGAAGCCCACGGAGGCGGCTTGAATCGCTGCGGGTGCCATTTCAATCGCCGAACTGGGCGATGCCACTGTCACCGCAACCGAGGCTGCGGATGCGAATGCGAACCTCGTCGCTGTGGCTCGTCCACAGCTCCCGCGGGCGACTGACGCTTGCTGGCGAGCTGGTTACTGCAATTTCAGGGATTTGCGGATCGTGGTGAGGAAACAAATTACCTCGTCCCCGAGGATCAACGGCCCAGCGCATCCCACTCGCCGCTGCCATGCGGAGGGAATGCATCGACTTTGCGCCGGCGAGCCTGCACTTCGAGCGGAGCCGCCGACTCAATGCGATCGTTCGAGGACTTTCGACGGGTGGTTGGAGCGATCGAGGGCTGAGTTTCGATTCAAAGGACGAGGCCGAGGTGCACGCCGGGCGCGATCACCCCGGCAAGCTCCCCGAGGATCACGAACGTCGTCGTCGCACTGATCTGGACCCGGTCGGCGATCACGAAAGTCAGCTGGGGTTCGAGGGAGAAGTCCACCGGTGTGGGGCCCTCGCCCTGCACGCTCGTCGGAGCCACGATGTCCATGCTCAGCCAACTTCGAACGCCCACATAAAACCAGGGGACGGGCTGAGCCATCGCATGACCGCCCACCACCCCGAGATAAGCGAGGGGCCGGGTGTCGCCTCGGCCGCTCGATGCGCCGTCCCCGATTTGAATCAGCGCGGCAGTCTTGAGGAGCGCTCCCGCATGGAACCAATCGCCGTGATAGTGGAGACGCGCCGAGGGCGTGATCGCCATTCGACCCGGCTGATGAAGCTCCGGGTCGTACCCTCCGTGCACCGCATGGACGAGCGCGAAGGCCTTGTTCTGAAGAAGCGGGGCTTCGGGATCAGCGCTCCCCGCGCCCATTGGAACCCCGACGCCAAGCCGGAGATTCCAAACGAGGCCTTCGCGCTGCGGTATCGCCCAATCGACGAGGAGCTCGGGACTTCCAAATGCCCGCTCGGTGACTACCGAACTTCCCGGGAGCTCCGGATTCGTATCGAGGAGCGGCACTCGAACGCCTAGCCGAACGCGGGGCACGACCGCGTAGTGGCTCCGGATCACCGTCGACGCCGCGCGGCCTCGTGCTTCGGCGGAATCGATCGCCGGATAGTCGCTTCGAACGAACCCCACGCGCGCTCGAACCACCACTCCAAACGTGCCTTCAAGGCGATCGAGGTCGTCGTAAAGGGCCGGCAGGGCGGGGGCCTCCACCACGTCGGAGGTCGGCGGCGCCTGGCTCCGAACCCCCGACGCCGATGAAAGGAACGTTACGATCCCCACCACAACCAGGACTCGAGTCAAAGCTCGGCAACCCAGCGACGAAGAAGGGCGACGCCCTCGCGGTCGACCTCTTCGGTCCCGAGGGGCGGCATCGCTCCGTAAAACGCACGGGTGGAGACGCGGTCGATGAGCTCGCTGTCATCGGGCCGGCCCGGGCGCACGACCCCGGCGGCCCGCACGGTGCGAAACGTTGGGCTCTCGTCCGAGGAAGTCATCTTCGGCCGGAGCGAAAAGTCGAGGTTCGCTTCGGGATCAAAACAGCGCGGGCCTTCCCGCGGCGGCCGATCCTGATTGTGGCAGTGCGCGCAGTTGGCGTGGAGATAGCCGAGCACCGCTTGCTCGGTCTCGGTCCCGGGGATCGTCAACGCCCCTCGCGACGCGGTGGTGAGCCACGCAGCATCGAGCTCTCCGAGATCGAGCCCTTCGTCTTCGGAAGGAAGCTGCACCGCCGAAAAACCAAGGGCACGCGCTTCCGTTCCCCCGTGGCATCCCACACACTCCGTTGCCGCAGGCACATTGTGGGCGGTGCCTCGAGCGTTGATCGCGCCGAATGGACTCCGAAGCGCGTCGTCACCGGCTTCATTCCAGATGTAGGACACGAACGACCAGTCGCCCGCTTCGGAACCCGTCTTTTCCATGAGTCGGGTCTCGACCCGAACCCCGTCTCGGACGAATTCCTTCCAAAAGCGCGTGCCCACGGGAAACCTCCAGCTTCCCATCTGAGAGCTATCGATTCGCGCGCCCGGAGGGAGACGCACCCAACGTCGTTTGTCCGCACCATCCGCCCAATGCTCGAAACGGGGCCGGTACGGCTGAACGTCACGTCCAAGCGCCTCCGATCCCATGTCCGCGAAAAGCCCCGTCTCGGAGAGGCGCGGTGGGAGCTCGGCGCCGGTGTCCGCGGTCGGCGCCTCGCAGAGGTGATACTCCTCGCAGCCCGAAAGCCCCAGGAGCATTCCGCTCAACGCCCACGCCAGTCGACGCGCGAACCGGCGCGCCGTAAGGATGTGGGTCAGCGATCCCAAGGCTTCACCGTAGCACGCACCCTCACCTGCGGTGCCCTGCGTTCCGGACATCTCGCGAGGCTTCGCTATAATCGCCGCCATGATTCCGTTAGCGCGACCGCCCGTCGGTGATCTCGAGCTCGCCGCGATGGGAGACGTCCTCAAGACCGGCATGTTGGTTCAGGGGCCCCAGGTCGCCCGCTTCGAAGCGCTGCTCGCGGAACGCACCGGCCGCACGCACGCGGTGGTGGTGTCGAACGGGACGGCGGCGCTGTCGCTCGCGCTCGAGGCGATCGGAGTCGGGGCAGGTGACTCCGTGCTCTGCCCCGCGTTCACCTGGCCGAGCCCCGCCCACGCCGTCCGGCTCCTCGGCGGAACGGTGAGACTCGTCGACATCGACCCCGCCACCTGGAACGGCGATCCCGCCGGTTACACCAACCTTCAAGAGATCAAGGCTGCGATCGTGATCGACCAGTTCGGGTTTCCCGCCGACCACGCCGCGATCACGTCACAGCTCTCGGTTCCGGTGATCGTCGATGGCGCATGCGCGATCGGGTCGACCCTCGCCGGAAAAGCCAGCGTCAGCCACGGCCTCATCGCCACCCTGAGCTTTCATCCGCGAAAGGTCGTCACCACCGGCGAAGGGGGCGCGTGCCTCACCGACGACGACGGACTCGCCGAACTGCTTCGCGAGCTCAGAAACCATGGCCAGGGAACGAGCGGCTTCGTACGGCCGGGAGGGAACTTTCGACTGACCGACTTTGCCGCCGCCATGGGCATCGGTCAGCTCGAACGACTCGACGCGATCCTTGAAGAGCGGCGCGCCATCGCCGCGTTCTATCGGGAGGCGCTCCCGGAGCTCACCTTTCAGAAGCCCCTCGACGGCGCCCTTCCGAACTATCAAACCATCGGGGCGATTCTTCCCGGTGTCGCGAGTGTCGAAGACCGAGACCGTCGGGTGGCCGCGCTCCGCGAACGCGGCGTTCAGGCGGGCATTCTGAGCTATTCGATCGGTCGACTGCCGTCGATCGACGCCGATAAACCCTGCCCCGTGGCGGACCGCATCTCCGACCACGGCCTTGCCCTTCCTTGCTATGTGGGCCTGACCGAAAACGAGCGGGAAACCGTGGTGGCCCAGGTGCGCGCAGTGCTCGGATGAGCGAGGCCCGGGACGCCAGCGCCGAAACGTCACCGGCGGTAGAGGAGAAGGACGGCGAACCGCCGAAGCCATCCGAGTCCTTTGATTCCGCGGAAGATGTGGTCTTGCGCGCCAAGCAGCTCAAGAAGACCTTTTTTATCGGCTTCTTTCGGAAGCGCGTGGAGGCGGTTCGGGACGTCAGCTTCGAGGTTCAGCGCGGAGAGATCTTTGGGCTCCTGGGTCCGAATGGCGCAGGAAAGACCACCACCATCAAGATGATCCTCCGGTTGATCTTTCCCACGAAGGGCTCGATCTCGATTTTCGGCGTCGATAACTCCCGCGGCGAAGCCATGCGGAAGGTCGGCTACATGCCGGAAAACCCCTACGTCTACCAATATCTCAAACCGCTCGAGTTCCTGGATCTCTGCGGCCGTCTCAACAATATCCCGGGCCGCGAACGCCGCCGCCGCGCCGAAGCGATGGTGGATACGGTCGGCCTTCGGCATGCGGTCGACCGGCCCATTGGCAAGTTCAGCAAAGGCATGATGCAGCGGGTCGGTCTCGCGCAAGCACTTCTCCACGACCCCGAACTCCTCATTCTCGACGAGCCAATGAGCGGGCTCGACCCGATCGGTCGAAAAGAGGTCCGCGATATCCTCCTCGCGCAGCGGGCGCGGGGAAAGACGCTGATTTTTACGAGCCACATTCTGAGTGACGTCGAACTCCTCTGCGATCGCGTGGTGATCCTTCAAAAGGGCATCGTTCGCGCCCGGGGTACGCTCGACACTCTCCTCGAAGACCGAGAGCACCGAACCGAGATCGCGCTTCAGGGCGTGGACTCCGATCTCGAGGAGAAGCTGCGCACCTTCGACCCCGACCTGACCAACGAGCAGGGCACCGTCACCCTGGTGCTCCCGAAAGAACAGACCACATCCGTGATCGCCGAAGCCTCGAACGACGGCGCCGAGATCACCGCCGTCAACCCGGTGCGCCAAACCCTCGAAGACCTCTTTCTCGAGAGCGAGTCGAAGACCTCTACTAAATCGGCGCCAAGTCGCTGAGCGGAGCGGGAACGAACGCAATGTTATCCGCGCGCTCGATGCCGGCCGCGTCGTACGAAATCCACGTCTCGGCATCGCCAGTATCCGGTGCTACCCGCACCAGCGCGGTCGCGTCGAGCACCCAAAGCGCACCCTCAGGACCCACCGCGATCGAGCGCGGCCGGGGCAGCTCGGCGACGGTACGGCGGAAGGTTCCGGTCGCCGCATCGAACGCCACCACGCGGTCTCGGCTGTAGTCGGCAACCACCACCTCATCGTCGATCAACGCAAGCGACGTCGCCAGCCCCACTTCCTCGACCGACCCAAACCCCCCGATCAGCGTTCCGGTCGCTAGGTCCCAAATCTGAATCGCGCCCGCCGCTTCTGCGTTGTGGCCCGCGGCAACCAGCGCTTGACCGGCCGAGTTCACGACAAAGTCGTGCGCGGTGGAGAGCGCCCGGGAACCGAACTCACGGGCGACCTCTCCGGTTTCGGAATCGAACACCACGAATCGTCGGCTGTCTTTGCCGAGAACCAAGAGCTCGGAACCTAGAAACTGAAGCTCCACGGGCTCCTCGAGGATCAACGTGTCGTGAAAGAAGAGGCCCGACGAACCGTGGGGCCCGGACCGTACGATGGAGCCGTCACCAAAGTTTGCGACGTAGAGGTTTCCATCCGCGTCAGCGCGAACCCCCGACGGCCGGTCCACCGGAGGTACGGTGATCAGCGTTCCGAGCTCGCATCGGGTCGCGAGATCGAACATCACGACGCGATCGCTCCGCCGGTCACTCAGCGCAACGGACGCGCTCAGCCCCAGTTCGGGCGCGGCCACTGGCCCTGATTCCGGGCTGGCCACGGGTCCAACGCAGGCGGACAGCGCGAGAGTCGACAGGAAAAAGCCCTTTCTTCCCGCCGCAAACCATTCTGATCCTCGCGCCACGTTGCCTAGATGTTACACAACGGTCGCAAACTCGGCACATTTAACCTCCCTTTTTGAGGGCGGTGCGCTCAAGGAGCCGACAGGCCCACACGAACACTCGAACGACGTTTGGCGACGAAACCCTTAGGGGGCGAGCCAGTACGCGAGGGCTCCCGTGTTGGGAACGCCGTTCGGCGCCGAGGCATTCACCATCCGGTTGAGAAGCTCGGACACATCGCGGCCGGTGTCTTGAACCAAGAGAAGCGTCTCGATGCCGTCGGCCGTCGCGGTCACTCCGTTGGCGCCGAGCTCGCGCTCCACCCGGGCGACCGCCACGTCGACCGTGGCCTCGATCCACGGATCGGTGATTCGAAGCGACAGTCGAACCAGGCCGCGAAGCAGGATCATGTGGTAGACGATCCGCGCGTTGTGCGGGTCGGCCCAGCGGCCATTGGGGAGCGCACCCGGCAACACCCCGATGCGTGCTTTCTCGAGGGCGGCCTCGGCCCACCCGGCCTCCGGCTGAGCTTCGTCGAGGGCGGCGAGGAGGCCCACCGAAAACGCGTTGTAGTTGAAGTTTGGCACCGAGACCGACCCCTGGGCCCAGCGCCCCGCGCTCACCGCCGAAGCAAGATACCGCTCGTCGGAGAACGCTCGGTAACCCCCGAGCATCGTTCGACCGCAGATCCCGGTATCGAACTGAAGGCCGCCCGGGTCCAGGAGCGCCAGATCGACAAACCAACCATCCACCAACACTCCATCGGGACTGCCCGCGCCGCGCCACCGGTCAACGCCGATGAGCGCGAGCTCGAACGCCCGCGGAAGGGATGCCTCGCACTCGGCCCGAGCGCCCCCTCCACTCTGACACGCCATGAGGTACGCATCCGCATCATCCGACAGGTTCGGATAAGGGAACGCGCCGGTATCTCGCTGAATCGAGAGTAGCCAGTCGAGGCCTCCCCGCGCGGCGGAACGAAACATGTCACGCCGGGTCGGATCGGTCTCCGCCACCCGCAGATACCAGTCGATCAGCTCGCAGGGTCCACGGAGCGGCTCCGAGACATCGTCTCCGTTCGTCGAGAGGCCGGCGCGAGTCCAAGGTTCGGCACCGATGAACCGCTGTTCGAGGCCCAAACCGAGGGCCGCCCCGATCGCCGCAGCATCGGGAGGGCTCGCGGGCGCCTGGCGATACTCCGCCGCCGTTTCCGCCACCCCCTGCCATTCGCCAAGCGCTTCCCGCACTTCGCAGATCTCGGCGTTGACTCGAGCGGAGTCGGCGGAAGCGAGCGCGTCGGCCACCGAAGGCACCGCCGCGTTGAGCGCCATCGCCACATCGGGCGGAAGCGGCGTGCCATCCGGCGCCGGATCGGTGGGAATCGGTGCGTCTGGACATACGACTCCTGGCAACCTCGCCGCAGCATCGGTTTCCCCGTCCACGCTTCCGTCGACCATACTTCCGTCGACCATGCTTCCGTCGACCATACTTCCGTCGACCACTCTGTCCGGGGTCGCATCGAGCTCCATCGGCTCGGTCCGGGCGTCGGCCCCGCCACAGCCAAGGAAGAGCACAAAACCACCGGTCTGAGCGACGAGGAGCCAGCGCATGCCCGTAGGGTAATCGTCCGCAATGGCGTGTGCCCGAAGGTTAACCCTTCTTAACCCCCGGTCGCTTTGATGCTAGGTCCAGGGGATGCAAATGAATGATGCGGTTGATGCGAGGCTTCCCTGGATCCGCAAGGTCCACGACCTGGACGACGCCTGGGCGACCGAGCCAAGCGGTCGTCGACTGGCCGCGGTTCGGTTGAGCGCCGAGGGCCTCGGCGACGAGTTCCGCGCCGGGCCTCGGGTCGCCGCGGTGCGCACCCTACCACTCCGCACCTTGCCGTACCCCACGCGGCACGCGTTCAACGGCGCATGCCTCGTGCCTGTGCCCTACGTCAGCATGGTCCACCGGTCTCTTCTGATTCAGGTCGAGACACCGGAGGGGCGAAAGAACATCCTCTTTAACCCGTCGGACACCGAGGCCGCAAAGGAGACACCGTTCTTCAAGCGGCTGGTTCCGCAATACGGTGCCGAGCTCGCCGAGAAGATGCTCTCCGCATTTCACGGAACCGTGGAAGCCCAGCTCGCCAAGCACGATCTCCGACCGGAAGACATCGACGTCATCGCCTTCGACCATTTTCACACCCAGGACCTTCGACCCCAGCTCGGCACGATCGCTCCCAACGAGCACGGCGAGCAGCTCCCGGCACGCTTTCCCAACGCGTATCTCCTCGCGCCGAAGAACGAGTGGAACGACTGGGACAACCTTCACCCCTTTCAACGAACCTGGTTCATCAAGGACGGCAAGAAAGACGTCAACACCGAGCGGGTGATTCTCACCGAACACGACCTCGCCCTCGGCGAAGGCTGCCTTCTTCTTCGCACGCCAGGACACACCTCCGGCAACCAAACGATCTTTGTCCACACCGAGGCCGGCGTGTTCGGATGCAGCGAAAATGGGACGAGCGCTGACTCGTGGAGTCCCTACGAATCCCGGATCCCCGGCCTTCGAGGGTACGTCCGCCACTACGACCTCGAAGTGGTGCTCAACAGCAATACCCCCGAGTTCGCCGCCACCCAGTACACCTCGATGCTCCTCGAACGCTCGATCGTCGACCGTGCCGAGGACAACCCCGCATTCTTTCAAATGTTCCCCTCGAGCGAAGTCACGCCCTGGAGGTTCGCGCCGGGCATTCAGCCGAGCATGATCTTCGGAGAAATCCGGAGCGGCCAAGTCGAGGCGCCGCGTAGCACGCCAATCGCCGAAGCGGCCGAATAGGCGTCACTGCCGAGACCTCCCCGAGTCGGCCATCAGTCATCCGCGTCGGGCTGGCAAATCGCCACAAGCTCGCAACGGTACACGGCGCGCCACTGGTGCGCTCCGGGAACCTGCTGAACCTCATGCGATCGAAGTTCGAACTCGAACCGGAGCCGTTCGTAGGGCGAATCGGCCAGCTCTGAGAACGCCTCGATGTTTACCCATTCGAGCCGGGACGCATGATGCATCGGCATGCTGGGGAAGGGCGTCGGAAGCCACTCGTTCTGCGCATTCCTTGCAACCTCGGTGACATAGCGTCCGCCGTCGTGAACCTGCGCAAGATTTGCAAGAGGCGTTGCCTCGCTCGGACCGCACCGGGGAACTGGACGCCGGTCGAAGGCAGAGTGCGCCCGCGTCGACGGGGACGCTACCGACGAAGCCGGCTGCTCAGACCCGGTCGATGAACCACTCGCCGGCTCCTCGACCGCGGCAGCTTCCGAGCAGCCGATGAGCAGGACCAGGCAAGCCACTCGCTCCCACATGGGAAGCACTCTACCGAATCTTCGAGCGGGGAAGCTCCCGGATACCGGACGCATATGACATCTATTCTGTCTAGGAGAGCCTTAAATGTCTTCTTTCCCATTTCTCTGTCACTTAATCGGTCGAACCTTCCACGTGGTCGTCCATGAACCTGGCGCGAGCAATGGAGCTGGAGCGAGACCCTATCGCGGAGGAGATCCTCGCCGGTCGTTTTCGATCGGCGACCGCGATGTGCGCCGAAGCCCACGGGACCGCGCTCGGTCGGCTCTGCATGGCGCTCCTCGGCAACCAGGCCGAAGCCGAGGAGGCGGTCCAAGAGGCGCTTCTTTCCGCCCACACCGCGATGGCTCAGTTCCGCGCGTCGGGCACGGTGCGAGGTTGGCTCATGACGATCGCCCGACGCACCTGCGCGCAGCGCCTCGAACGAAGAACGCGCCGACGCCAGCAGAACGCTCAGCTTCGCGATGTCCACGAGGCTCCGGGACCTGACCACCTCGCCGATGTCCACCGCCGTGCGGAATGCGTCCGGGGCGCGCTCGCCGAACTCAAGCCGACCGACCGCGAACTCATCGTGCTTCGTTACCAAGCCGGGCTGAGCTTTCGCGAGGTCGCTGCGGCATTGGAGATCAGCGAAGCGGCGGCCCGACAGCGAGGAGGCCGGGCGCTTCGCCGCCTCCGTGACCTGCTTGCCGACGAGGTGGGATGATGGACCAGCACGAACAACCGGACCGACTCGACGATCTGTGGGACGACATGGGCGCGATCCTCGAAGGAGACCCGTCGACCCTCGAGCAGCACGAGGACTTCCTCGCGGACGTTGACGATGCGCGAGACGCACGCTTCGAAGCAGAGAAGGTGGTGGCGCTTCTGGAAGACGCGGGAGCAGACTACCAACCCATCGACATGAAGTCGCGGATTGTTGCGGCCCTGGATGAAGGCACCGGGCTTTCCACCAAGGCGCCGAGCGAGAACGCATCCACGTCGCAAGAGGAGGACCCTCCTCGGTCGCCACATCCGTCGGAACCGCCAGGTCCGCCTTCCCCATCCGAACCACTCTCCGCGTTAGAGTCGGCGACGGGCGAAAAAGCGGACGCCGAGCCGGCGTCCTCCCGCCGCGCCGTCCGACCGTGGATGGTGGCAGGGGCGATCGGCAGCGTCGCGGCGCTGGCCGCAGGAGCGATTCTGTTCATTCAAAGCGGGCCTGAGGCGGAAGAGACCTCCCCTACGGCCCTTCGGGCGGAAGCGATCGATGTGCTGCGAGCGGCGGCCGACCAACGCGGCGGATTTGCGCGCCTCGTTCCCGGAGGTACTCCCGTTCCGATCCAGCCGGGCGATGCGATCGACGCGGGGAGCCAGCTCGAAACCGATGACCGCACCCGCGCTCTTCTTTCGCTCTCCGACGGCTCGACTCTCACGTTGAATCACCGAACGAGTGTTGCGCTCCGGGCCGAGGCGCCGCGCTCGCTTCACCTCGCAACCGGCGAGGTGCTGGCGGAAGTCGCACCGACCGGAGACGGACCGGCCGCGCACTTCACCACCCCCGAAGGTCGGGTGGAGATCCTCGGCACGAAGTTCCTCCTCACCTCTGCGGACGGCCGTACGAGCGTCCAGGTGCTTCGCGGTTCGGTCCTTCTTCATGGCCGTTCAGACACGCTGACCGTCGAAAAGGGCCAGGAAGGGGTCATCACCGGAGATGGGAAAGCCAGCCTCGCTCCCCTGACTCAGATCGCCCGCCGCACCCGCTGGACCGAGCTCGCTCCGACCGAGGGCACGGACGGGATCAAGGGCCTCGGCGAACTCCGTGCGCGTCTTCCCGGGGAGCAGCGCGAGCGGGAACGCCCCCTCACCCTCTCCGAGCATCGAGTCAACGTGCGCATCGTGGGCAATGTCGCGCGGACCGAAGTCGAGCAGGCGTTTCGAAACGACAGTCGGCAAACTCTGGAGGGCATCTACCGCTTTCCCCTTCCGCCGGATGCCCGGATCGCGAGCCTCGAGCTTCTGGTCGAAGACCGGTGGGAAGACGGCGCGTTCGTCGAACGGGAACGCGCGGCGCAGATCTGGCGTGGGGTGATTCGAAATGCGACGCCAGAAGCCCAACGTCGGCGCCCTGTGGAAGAGGTCATTTGGGCGCCTGGCCCGTGGCGAGATCCGGCGCTTCTCGAGTGGCAAAAGGGCGGCCGGTTCGAGCTCAAGATCTTTCCGATCCCCGCGCGGGGGGAGCGCCGGGTGCGGCTCTCCTACACCCAGACGCTCCCGCCTCAGGGAAACCAGCGCCGCTACACCTATCCCCTTGCGCACTCGCGAGACGGCTCGGTCCAGGCGGGGAGCTTTCACGCCGAAGTCCGCGTGGCCAACGCTACCCTCGAAACGCCGGGAAGCTACCCAGTCTCTTCGCGGCAAGACGGCCACGAGACCGTCGTCAGCTACGACGCGACCGATTTTATCCCGTCGGGAGACCTGGCCATCGACTTCAAGCGCCAAGACTCTGACGCCGAACTCCAGTGGTGGACCTACGAGGGAAATGCGACCGCGGCGCCGCCAGAGCGAAGTCGGGAGGACAACGAAGCGGTGATCGCAGAGCACCAGCGACTTCACGCGGATGCGCGTGGCTACGTGGTGTTTGCCCTCCGGCCCGAGTTGCCCGCGTGGAACGAAGGTCCGCCGCGCGACTATGTGCTGGTGGTCGACCGAAGCCAGTCGATGATCGGGGAACGGTACGAGCGGGCCGCCGCGCTCACCGCGCAGATCGTCAGCGAACTCGACCGACGCGATCGGTTTCAGGTCCTCGCCTGCGACGCTACCTGCGCCAGGATGAGCGACGGTCCCCGGCCGGCATCCGCCCGCGCCGCTGGAGAAGTGGAAGAGTGGTTGGGCACACAACAGGCGGGTGGGGCCTCCAACCTCGTCGCGGCGCTTGGAAATGCTGCGGGCGAGCGCACAGACCGGGAACGCCAAGTGATCTACATCGGTGATGGCTCTCCCACGGTGGGTTATCGACAGGTGAGTTCGGTGGCCGTCGAAGTCGCCACCCTTCGGGAGACGACGGGCGCCCACTTCACCACGGTGGGCGTGGGCGGCGACGCCGACATCCTGACCCTACGGGCGGTCGCCCGGGCGGGCGATGGACACTATCTTCCCTACACCGCGGGTCAGCCGATCGCTGAGGCAGCGTGGTCGGTGCTCGAGACAAGCTACGGCGTGTCCCTCTCGGATGCCGAGCTTCGCTTTCCTGACGGCATCGAGGCGGTGGCCCCGGCGGTTCTCCCCAACCTTCGGTCCGGCGAGGAGCTGCTTGTCACCGCGCGCATCACCGGTCCGGTCCAAGGCGAGGTTCGACTCACCGGACGCATCGGCGGCGAGTCCTTCGAGACCGCGTACCCCGTCGACATTGCGCTGAGTCGCGCGGCGGGGAACGCGTTCGTACCGCGTCAGTGGGCCATGGCGCAGGTGGACGAGCTTGAAGTCGGAGGAAAGGCTGCTGACGAACCGCGGATCATCGCGTTGAGCAAAGCCTTCGGCGTGCTCTCCCGCCACACTTCGCTCCTCGTGCTCGAGAGCGAAGCCATGTTCCGGGCGTTTCGGGTGGACCGAGCACGACCCACCATCGAATGGGATGGCAGCGTGATGGAGTCGGGCTCCACCCGGCGTTCCGCACGGGCGCGGAGGCCCGAGAGGCAGTCCCTATCCGCCTGGAGTGCTCGAAGTGCACCGGCGGTTCCCGCGCCCTCGGCGATGGAAACGGCTTCCCGGGCACCTCGCGGTCCAGCGGTTTCGCGAGGTCGTTCGAGACGGTCCGGCCGCGCCCGGCGTCGACGGCGCCGAACCGCGTGGATTCTCGGTCCCCGCGCGCCAGGGCGCTGGAGCGAGCTTCAGGTCGAGCGTGCCCAGGCCGAGCTCGACCTGAACCCCGACAGTCGAGACCGGCATCGGGTTCTTGCCCGGGCCCTCTCCACCCTCGGAGACCTCGAGCGCACCGAAGAAGTCGTCCGCGCGTGGATGGGGCGGGATGCGCTCGATCCCGAACCGCTCCTCTTCCTTGCAGACATCCTCGGGCGGACCGGACGCCGAGCCGAAGCCATCCAGGCGCTCGGGGGCACCATCGACCTCGAGCCCAACGAAGCGCGTCTTCAAGAGCGGCTGGCCCGCGCCTTCGAGCGAATGGGTGACGCCGAACGGGCCTGCGCCCACCGAATCGCCCTCGCGGAGATCGAAAACGATGCCCGAAGCATCGGCGACGCAATGCGATGCGAGCAATCCCAGGACCGGCCGGCCGCCGTCCGGCGTCTCCTCGATCGCCTGACCGAACCCGACGATCGAGCACGGGCCGAGGAGATCGCGGGGGCTCCCCCACCGGAGCTCTCCCGCGGAGGATTCACCCTGGACGCAACCTGGGACGGCGACGAGGACCTGGACCTTTCGGTCATTTCAACGACCGGCACCCGGGTGTCATGGCTCGGCGGCCGACGAGCCCTCTACTCGCGCGACCCAAACTCCACCGCGCGGGAAGAGCTCGGCCTGCCGCGGCTCGGGATGGGGTTCTACCGATTGGAAATCGCGCGGAGCCAACCTGGGACCCACCCGATTCGGGGCGAAGTGCGCGTTCGGGCCCGTGGCCAAACCCGCACGCTCCCCTTCGAGCTCACCGGCGATCACACCCACGTCGGATCGATCACGATCCCCTGGTAACACGAAGGCTATTCGGCGGCGACGCCGGCCCGGGGGACACGGAGGACCGTGTCCCAGACGAGCTCTTGCATCGCCCGCGCCGTGGCGTCGTTGGGGGTGGCGTAGGTTTCGCCGAACTCCCCGCGGACATTCCGGGTCGCTCCGACTGGGCTTCGCCGATAGATCGTCGCAAACTGAACGAGCGCGACGAAGTAGTTGCCCGCATCGTTCATGTGAATGTCGTCGCGGAAGATATCCGAGATTTGGCGAAGGCCCGGCATCCCGCCCGCCTGGATCCGATCGTAGAGCGCCGCCATGGCCTGGCCCGCGGGTACCACGAGGACCTGCTGACCTGGGCGGCTTTGCTCCATCCGGTCGGCGATGGAGACCCACGTGGCAAAGTCTTGGTCGAGCTTCGCGCGGAAGTCCGGAAGGGTGTACTCGTGCCAGGTCTCGTAGATGTACGCGACGGCCGACGGGTTTGCGCGCTGGGCGAGGTCGAGGAAGTTCCCCGCGTAAAGATGCGGCTCGTTGAACTCGACGTTGGTATCGAGAGGAAGCGCCTCGGTCATCACGAGCACATCGAAGCGGCCGGTCGGCAGCACCGCGCGACCGTCGATGCCCTCGGCCCCGCCGCTTTCGTTCCAGTTGGCTCGGAGCGGCGCCCCGTTGATCACCTGCTCGGCGATGTCGTGGCGGACGCCCATGCTGTCCGCGATCGCCGCCGTCATCCGGGGCATGTCTCGGTTGACCAGGCTATGGCCGATGAACAAGACCGCCGCGGCGTCTCG
>JBCCZL010000142.1:0-18194 GCA_039187775.1 Myxococcota bacterium | reverse complement strand
TGGAGATGTCCGTGCCCGAGCCGTTTCAGGCGGCGGTGTGGGTCGAGATGAGGTCATCCGGCGACTTCGCGATGGCGCAGTCCGACGGGAGCGAGTGTCCGATTCGCTGTCGTCTGAAGGGCGCAGGATTCTCGAGCGGCGGGCGGGAGTTGCCGCGAGCTTCGACCGGTTTGGGCACCGTGGAAGGGGGACGTGTTCTTTTGAGCCCAAGGGTTCAGCGCGCCTTTCTCTGCCCGCTCGACGTGGTGCCCGTTTGGGATGATTGACGCCAGCCCTCCCGACCCCTCGTCGACTCGGGCGGGCGTCCTTCGGGTTCGCTAGCGATCACGGATCACAAGCGCTCGCGGGCCGGAGGTCCTTCGTTCGAAGGCCTACAAGGTCACCCTGGAGCGTGCGAGATCCTCGCCTCGCTCATCCGGCTGACTCAACTCGTGCCGCGCCTCCAGTTTGCGGTGCAGGCGACCCACGGGCGCTCCTCGAAGTTGCGATGGCTCTCGTCCAAGAGAAGCTCGGCGACGATGCAGCGATCGGCACCAAGCCGCGGGCTGTCGGGGGCGGACACGCTCCTCACGCTCAGCGAGCCCACCTCGCTCGAAGCGACTCAAGGCCTCGGCACCCGGTGCTTGCGCTCAGCAAGCCGAACCGAAAATGCTCGACCAGGTCGAAGGGCTCTTATCGTTGGCCGGCAAAGCTCGACGACGACGTGGATGCGGCCGGACCGTCGAGGTGGCGTCGCTCGAGCCAAGTTTACTCTGCGGTGCGCTATTGGCGGAGTGTCGACGGGTTCGAGGAAGCGGTACTTCGTGGCTGGCACGAGAAGGACGCGCACGAACAGGTGGAACGACCAGATCGAGAGCCTTCAACGAAACCGAAACCCGTTTGTCGATTGTCCCGCGCTGGTCGATCGGGTAAGCGACCTCTAGCTACCACTTGGAACGCGCTCGTCCTTCCTTCGCGTGGATTCAAAGCCGTTGAATGTGAGCTGTTCGGAGTGAATCTGCCGCCGTCGAACTCTGCTTCGTACTGCAAGTGCGCGAGCGTCGGACTTTGACCGAGCGCAGGAACGATCGTCGAACTCGATGAGCACGAGGCGAATGCTGGCGTCGTGTTCGGGCGAGCGAAGCGCGCTCTGTAACGCGAGTACCGACGCGCGCGGTTTGCGGGAAACTTTTAGTGCCCGCGCAACAAAATCGCGGCGAAGGAGAGTCGATGGGGAAATCACGCAAGAGCTTGGAGCGATGGCGTGTCGCACTGATCGGGGGACTGTGGGTGGCGGGATGTGCGCTAGATACCGACGATCCCCATGCGGGGACGTCAGAGGAACTTTTTGGCGCCATGTCGACGAAGGACTGCGACTCGGATCAGCAACGACTGCTTCAGGAATCGCTTCGCGTCGGGCAGATCGCGGCGCAGGACAGTGTGTTTCAGCAGTGTGTGCTCAGCTCACCTTACATCCCGTGCGACGACGATCGGTCGACCGATCTGGCGGTCGCACTTGCGGTCTCCAAGTCGCCGAACGACCTTCATGTGACGTGCAAGACCTACAGCAACCCCGCGGTGGGAGGCAGTACGGGGTCGATTCACGATCCCCTGCACGACCACGACGAGAAGTTCGCGATCAATCGCGCGGGGCTCACCGATCGACTCGCTTGGGTACCCATCGATGCGTATGCCAATGTGGCCAACACCATCTGGCACGAGGTTGCCCACACCCATGGGTTTCGACATGGCGTCGGTGACGATGCCTCGACTTACGCGAGACAATGTGGCCAGGACGGCACCAGCTGGAATGCCTTCGTCAACAGCATGCCCTACATCATCGGTGACTGCATCGAGTCAACGGCCCTCAATCTCGTAGACGACCGCTTTCAGAAGTACTTTGGTCGCGCCCCCACGGACGCCGAAGAAGACCGCTTCGCGCAGCAGATGGCCGATGGAACGATCACGAGTCCCGGTGCGCTGAACCTGGCGATCCTGACCGTCGATCCCCCGACCAATCTCCGTTTCGTCAGCGCCACCGGAACCAGCGCCACCATCACGTGGGACGATGCCTCGTTCAATGAAGACTCGTTCGAGGTCGCCGTGCGACGAGGGTTTTCCGCGCTTCTTGGACCGACCACCGGGCCGAACACCACCGCGGCGGAGATCGATCGCCTGGAGCCCGGGTTGACATACCAGGTTCGGGTGCGGGCCTGTGGCGTCGGGGGATGCTCTGCCTACACCCCGGAGATTTCGGTGACCACCGCGCCCACACAGCCCCATCCCGTACTCCATGCGCAGGTGGGTCAGGCGACAACGACCTCGCTCCGGCTGTCGTGGTCCGCGGCGGTGACCGGACCGCCACCGTCCTTCTACCGGGTGACGTGGATGGGCGGATCCGACACAGGCTTCCGAACCACCGATCTCCCGGCGTCCGCCGAGGGCTTCAGCGCAATCCATCTCGATCCGGATTCGACCTATTCGTTCTATGTGCGCGCGTGCGATGCCCACTGTTCCGATTCGGTGTGGGCGTCGGGAACCACCCTCGCCGGGCCCGAGCCGACGGCGCCGTCGAACCTTGTGATCACATCGAGCGCGTCGGGATCGGTCACGCTCGAGTGGACCGACCATGCGCCCCGGTTTTCCCTCGCGAGCGTCGAGGGGTGGTTCGAGCTTCGCTACTCGATCGCTACCACGACGCCCGGACTTGCGACCTGGAGTCGAGTCCCCCTCGGGGACCGGCGCACCTCGCACGTTTTTCCTCTCACCGTTCCTGCACCCCACTCGTTTGAGATTGTCGCCTGCAACGCCTACCGCTGCTCGAGCCCAACCAACCAGGTGACCCACTGGCCGTGATCTAACTCGGCTTTCGCGCCGGTGGCGCGTGTTCGACCGCCGTCCGTACTGCCGAACGTCTTGCTCGTGGCCAACCGGTCCACGAGCGTGCGTCTTTTCGAAGCCGGGAGATAGACTGCGCGAGCGGCCGCTCCGAAATTGACAAAGGAGCTCGATTTTTGGTGCTTCCGGGAGTTTTTGGTGCGCGAGCGGCGCCGTGATGATGTCGTGGGAACATAGTTCTGTGCACCAGCCGCCCGTCGTTTGCCCCTGTGTCGCCTCCGGTTAGGACACACGGCGGGTGGCAGGTGCGATTCCCCGCATTCTGGCCTGCTCCCGCTTGCAACGTCGGGGGTCAGCCGTCACGCTATTCCTATGGTTTTTCGCGCGGTGATCGCCCTGTCGATCGTAGGTTCGTTGGCCCTGCTGAGCGGCTGTAGCGATGACATGAGCATCGGCTCGGATGCGTCCTTTCCCGACGGTTCGCCGGACGCAACACCCGATGCAGGATCGGATGCGATGGTGGCACCCGGGCCTCAGACCCTGACCCACCGCTTCAGTCCGGTGCCCATCGAGTCGGGTGAAGAGATCTCTGGGCTCTGCCAGTCATGGGACATGGGAAACGAGACCGAGCTCTTCGTGCGCAGCGTTCGCAGCCGAAACGATGGCGCGTGGCACCACTCGAACTGGCTCTGGGCGCCACAGTCGATGTTCGCCGGCGAAGGCGACACCTGGCGCTGCCGAGACCGGGGTTGGGATGAGGTCGTCGCAGGGTTCGCGGGCGACGTGTTCTTCGCTCAGTCGACGCAGGCCATCGAGGAGGCGCAGGTCTTTGCTCCGGGCACCGCGATCCGCATCCCCCCGAACTCATCGGTGGTGGGCGGCGTTCACCTTCTCAACGCGACCCCCAACGCGATGAACACCGCGATCGAGTTCGAGGTCGACACCGTACCCGAGTCCGAGGTGGACACGGTGTTGGTGGGAACCAGCTTCACGATCACGAATCTCGCGATTCCCCCGCGCACCGAGTCGCGATTCTCGATGACCTGCGATATCGGCGAGGTCTATCAGCGAACCTACGGAAAGCTCCCCGATTTCAAGATCTATTACGTCCTTCCGCATTACCACACGCTCGGCACCTTCTTCCGCCTCGATCTCGTTGGTGGCTCCCGCGACGGCGACGTCATCTTCGAGCAGGAGAGCCTGATCGGGGAGCCGCTCGGAGAGACGCTCGCCGTTCCCGTCGATGTGACGGGCTCGGAGCAGCTTCGTTTTACCTGCGGTTACGACAACCCACGGAACGAGACGGTTCGGTTCGGAATTGGCGACCAAGAGATGTGCGTGTTCCTCGCGTTTACCGACGCCCCGGCCCGCTGGGTGGCGGACAGCACGAGCGTGGAGTACGTCGCGGACGTCGATGGGATCCCCCATTACGAAGCCGAATGCCGGCTGCTCACTGTCTTCTAGAGCCGCAGGATCGAACGGACGAACGCCGGCGACCTCGAGCATGAACTACGGCGCCATTCTTGAAGAGGTGGCTCGCGCCTTGGCCGACGCGCCCAAGCTGGGCGAGGTCGCGACGTATATTCCGGAGCTTGGATCCGTCGATCCAGACAAGTTTGGCCTCGCGCTCCACTGCACGGACGGGAGCTCTTTTGCCGAAGGCGATGCCGACGAGCGCTTCTCGGTGCAGAGCGTTGCCAAGGTGCTCGCGCTGGCGTGGGCCCTTTCGCTCGATGCGGAATCGGTGTGGCGCCGCGTGGGGGTCGAACCGTCCGGCGATCCCTTCAACTCCCTCGTTCAGCTGGAGTACGAGCGGGGTCGACCCCGAAACCCGCTGATCAACGCGGGCGCCCTCGTGGTCTGCGACATCCTTTTTCAGCGGACCCGTCATGCCAAAGACGAGTTTCGCGACTTTGTGCGGACGGTCAGCGCGATCGACGATGTGGACTACGATCCGCGGGTGGCCGAGTCCGAGCGTCGGACCGCGTATCGCAATCAGGCGCTGCTCAACCTGATGCGCGACTTTGGCAATATCGAGAGCGACCTCGATGAGGTGCTCGACTTCTACGTGCACGTGTGCGCGCTCGAGATGAGCTGTCGGGAGCTCGCTCAGGCCTTTCTCTTCATGGCGGACCATGGGCGATGCCTTCCCGCAGGAAAGCGGAAGATGCTCACGCGCGAGCAAACGAAGCGGATCAACGCGGTGATGCTCACCTGTGGGTTTTATGACGAGGCCGGTGAGTTTGCCTTTCGGGTTGGCCTTCCCGGAAAGAGCGGGGTGGGCGGCGGGATTGTCGCGGTGTGTCCCGATCGGTTTACCGCCGCCGCCTGGAGCCCGCGCCTCGGTCGCAAAGGAAACTCGATCCTCGGAACCGAGGCGCTTGCCCTGCTCGCCCGGAAGACCGACAGTTCGATCTTCTAACCCGCGCGTGCAGTCCTACTGAAAGCACACCACGTCGACGTCGTTGCCGGAGCTCTCGACGGGACCGTAGCCCCCGGGAAAGCCCGCCGCTTCGCAGAACTGCCACGTGGCCGCGGTGCAGGAGAGATCGTCTCCGGTTGGGCAGCGAGCATAACGGTCGAGTTCGGTGGCGGTCGTGCGGAGGATCATCGCCTCGGAGAGGCAGCTGACTTGAAGGTGGGTCCCGACGGTCTCCACCGGACCAAACCCGGTGACGTGGCCGAGCGCTACGCAGAGGCGGTGAATCGCGGTGACGCATGGTCGGCCCGATTGTGCTTCAACCCCATCGCACCGGCTTTCGAACGTCCGTAGTTCGCGATAGCTCGTCGCGGCGGGGGTGGCCTGGAGGCACACCGCGGGTGCACCGGAGGGGAGCGAGCCCAGGGGCGGGCCGAAGCCGGACTGAAAGCAGGACTGAGCGGCACACAAGCGGTGGGTGGCCGACATGCAGGTCGGTCGCTCAAGCTTCGTCCAATCGGAACACTCAGGGGTTACTTCCTGGAGAAGCGCGCGGTTGACGGAGATCGGCTGGCTGAACGGGCATCCGCACCGTCCGCCAACGCACGGGGTCCCCGCTGCGCAGACGTTGCCGCAGGCCCCGCAGTGTTGCGGATCGCTCCTCACGTCGACGCAGTTTCCTCCGCACGCGGTTTCTTGGGCTTCGCAGCCGCAGACGCCTCCGCGACACGGCTCACCGGGGGCACACCCGATCCCACACCCCCCGCAGTGGGCCGGATCGGTTTCCAAGTCCACGCATGTTCCTCCGCATTGCGCCTTCGTGTCGTCGCACTGGACCCGCGGAGCGAGCGCACAAAGCAGGTCCGCGACGATCGAATCGACGCCGAGCGGCGCCGGGCTCGGCACCTCCGGGACGTTGCCGGTGAGCGTATGGAACAGTACGCAGGCGTTGAGGAGCGTGCCTTCGGGCGATGGCGTCCGCCCATCGATCGCGTAGAGATCCACGGTGGCGAGCTCCTGACGGGCTAGCTCCCAGGCGGCTCCGACGCGCGCGGTCAGGTCGCTCGGTTCTTGGGATATTCTGCGATAGAGGGCCTCGACCTGACGGGTCATCGATGCAGGGTCACCGCCGATGCTGAAGTAGATTGGATCGTCGGCTGAACGAGCCGGGGTAGCGAGCCAGAGAGGCTGATTCCCGGCGCTTCGTGCGACGGCCCCGAGCTCTTCGGCAGCCGACTGAAACCCGCCAGGGTCGAGGACCGGCTCGAGGGGGTGGCCCTGGAACACCACCGCATCGAAGTCTTCGTTCATGAGGCGGTCAACGAGCCCGTCACTCGCAAGATGATCTTCGAGCTTTGCGTTGCGGGGAGTCATGGTTTCGACGCCAAGTCGAATGGTGGACGTCGCAGCACTGAGCTCGGTGAGGGCCTCGGCGAGGCCAACCGCGGAAAACTGGCTTCCGAGGAGGAGAATTCGAGCGTCGGGGTCCCGTTCCGGTGGGCCGGCCTCGGGCGACGCGTCGGGTTCGATCGGGGCGTCGGGGATGGAAGCATCGGGCGGCGTGACGTCTGGATTGACGGCGGCGTCGGTGGAAGGAGTCCTGGGCAACGGGGTCTCCGAAGCGCTACAGCCAACGGAGAGAGCCACCAAGACCGTGAATACGGTCGGCCACGTCGCCCCCGAAGCGGCGATCGGTTTGCTTCTGAATGCGGTGCGCGGATCTCCACGATCGGCACCGGACCCGGCGTCCTCGAATAGAAGCTGATGCATAGTTTACCCCTGTTTTTCTTGCCTCCCCCGAGGCGGATTGACAGATCGACGGCTGTGCACGTGCATGTGCCCTGGCTGAAGATCGAACGAAGAGACAGGAGCAGGCGGCAGATCCGTCAAAGAGCCCGCCGCGATCGACCGAAGAGAAGCGGTGGTCAATTCAAGGGGAGCAACAAGGTTTTGCGTGCGATGTCTAACGGCTGCGCAACTTGTTGCTGAAGCTATGAGTCTCTGCTCCACGCGATGAAGCGGTGCACCTTCGGTGCCAAAAGAGAACGGCCAGACTTCGGTGGGATGTGTTCGAACAGTCGTCCGCCGTTCGCTCAGGACTGCACGGTCGTCACGCCGTGAGCCAGACTGGGCCGACACACCGTTTGTGAAAGACGGTTCACGAGGAAGTGTGAGGCACCGGCTCACGCGCGCGTGACGTGAATTTCGTAACGGGCGATCGCGAACACCGAACCCTTGCGCCTCCGTCATCGTCGACGGAGTGTCCGCACTACCCGCAGACGGCTCGTGCGTGTCTGTCTCGTTTGGCAGATCGGCGCAGAGGAAATTTGATTTTGCGCAAGTCTGCACCGCCCCGGATGCAGGGCGCGCGGCGGGCGGGGTTGCGGCGCTCCATGCTCGAACGAGTGAACGCTGACGCTGCGAAGCCCGAGTCACCTTCCCGTGGTAGCAACGCCACCCTTAAGGCTCCGCTTAATGCGCGCCTTCGAATCCGTACTCGGACGTGGTGCCAGCTGTGCGGTCGCGGAGATCCTCGAACGACGACGCTCTCGATAACCGGCCTTGCTCGGTCGATGCATCGGAGCGATGGCAACCCTTGGTTTCAATCGATCGATGGGTTCTCCGTGGTCAAGGAGCGGATGTTTCCGTTGTGTAACAGTCTCCGACACGCCGGTTGCGATTTTGATCATGCACGGCTCGGGCGTGGTCGATAGCCTTCTCGCAGCATGCGCGTTCGAATCCAGCACCGTACGTCCTACCACTACCCCTCACCGGCAGCTCTCGGACCACACACCGTTCGGCTTCGCCCTGCCGAACACGCCCAGGCGCGACTCCTAAGCTACAGCCTGACCGTGGAGCCCGAGTGCGAGGTGCGATGGCAATACGACCCCTGGGCCAACCGGATCGCGCGATTGACGTTCGAAGAGGGGAGCTCGATCGAGAAACTCACGTTCACCGTCGACGCCGCCTTCGACATTCGCCCCGTCAATCCCTTCGACTTCTTTATCGACGATCGCTGCGAAGAAGTCCCGTTCGTGTACCCCGATGGACTGCGCGAAGAACTGCAGCCCTTCTTGGAAGTCCCCGAGACGAGCCCGCGCTTGGCGTCCTTTGTCGAAGATGTTCCCCTTCGCGGTCGAACCACCGACTATCTCGTTGCGCTCAATCAGAAGGTCGCCGCGACGGTCGGGTACATCATTCGAAACGAGCCGGGGATTCAGACGAGCGACGAGACGCTCAAAAAGCGCTCCGGCAGCTGTCGCGATAGCGCGGTCCTACTCGTCGATGTGCTTCGCTCCCGAGGTCTCGCCGCCCGCTTCGTGAGTGGCTATCTGATTCAGCTCACCGATGAGGGGAACATCGTCGACGAGCAAAAGGGCGTCGCGGAGGACGTGGTCGACCTTCACGCGTGGGCCGAGGTCTACATTCCCGGCGCGGGCTGGATCGGCCTCGACGGAACCAGTGGTCTATTTTGCGGCGAGGGACACGTGCCCCTGGCGAGCGCGGTCCAGCCGGAGCTTGCGGCGGCGATTTCGGGCACTTCGTCGGTTCCCGCCTCCGACTTCGAGTTCACGATGGACATCGGCCGCCTTGGCCACGAGCCGCGCCCCCGCCGGCCCTACACCAACGATGCGTGGGAAGCGATCCTGCGGCTTGGAAAGGACGTGGATCGTCGCCTCGAGCATCGTGGACTGACCCTTACGTCCGGGGGAGAGCCGACCTGGACCTCTCGACTGCATCCGGCCCTTCCGGAATGGAACACCGAGGCGGTTGGCGAGACAAAGACGCATCAGGGCCTCGAGCTCGCCCGGCACATTCAGGCCCGCTTCGGTGCGGGCACCCTCCTGCTTCAGCGGGCGGGAAAGCAGTATCCCGGCGAGAGCCTTCCCCGCTGGGCGTTCGATCTTCTCTACCGGCAAGACGGGGTGCCGCTTTGGCGCGATCCAACGCGCATCGCCGCGCTCTCGCCGGGAGCCCACGTCCACGCGAGCCTAAGCCGCGAGTTTGCGGAGCGTCTCGGAGGGCGGCTCGGGGTGGCCAACGACCATTGGGTCCCCGGATATGAAGACCCGTGGCACGCGATTCAAGTCGAAGAAGACCTGCCCGACGACATCGACCCGCTGGCGGCAGATCTCAGCGACGATGAAGAGCGGCGGCGGCTGGCTCGGCTTCTCCAGCGGGGCCTCAATACGCCGGCGGGCTACGCGCTTCCGATCCAGTGGTGGAACGCCTTTGCCGGAACGGGCGGTCGCTGGATCACCGACCGCTGGACCTTTCGGCGCGACCGGATGTTTCTCATCCCCGGGGATAGTCCGATGGGGCTTCGCCTACCGCTCGATCGCCTCCCGGGAACTGCACCCGAGCCGTATCCCGCGGATGTCACCCGGTCCCCCGAGCCGCTCGCGTTCGATCCGCGGCGTCGTCAGCACCAGAACCAGCCGGCTCAACCGGTTTCCGCGCCGGTGTACGGAGGCCGGTCGCTCCTGCGCACGGCGCTCTGTGTCGAGGTCCGCGACGGGGCGCTGTCGGTGTTCCTCCCACCGCTTCCGAGCCTCGAAGCGTTCGTCGAGCTGGTGGCGGCGGTGGAAGACTCGGCCGCCGAGCTGGAAGTGCCGGTCCGCGTCGAAGGGTATCCGCCGCCCGCGGACCCGCGGCTCGACTCGTGCACGGTGACGCCGGACCCGGGGGTCGTGGAAGTGAATCTTCCGGTGGCCCGGACCTTTGACCAGTACGTCGCGTCTCTCGAGACGCTCTCCGACGCCGCGAACCACGCGCACCTCTGCACCGAGAAGTTTCAGCTGGACGGTCGACAGGCGGGAAGTGGCGGCGGCAACCATCTCACGCTCGGTGGTCCGTCGACGCTCGAGAGCCCATTCCTAACGGAGCCCGAGCTTCTTTCGAGCATGCTCCGCTACTTTCAGAATCACCCCGCGCTGTCGTATCTATTCACCGGTCTCTTCGTGGGGCCGACCTCTCAGGCGCCACGGATCGACGAGGCGCGCCTCGATAGCCTCGACGAGCTCGAGCTCGCGCTTCAACAGGTGCCCAAGCGCGGCGAGCCGGTATTCCCCTGGACCATTGACCGGCTCCTTCGAAATCTCCTCGTCGACGTGAGCGGGAACACCCATCGCACCGAGATCTGCATCGACAAACTCTATGCGCCGGAAGGAGTCACCGGTCGGCTCGGGATCCTGGAGTTTCGGGCCTTCGAAATGCCGCCCCACGAGCGAATGGCCGCGGTCCAGATGCTCCTCCTCCGCGCCCTCGTCGCCCGCTTTGCCGCCGAGCCCTACGACGCTCCGCTGGTTCGGTACGGGACGAGCCTTCACGATCGGTTCATGCTCCCCCACTTCCTTTGGCGGGACATGGAAGATATCGTGGCAGACCTTCGGCGTCACGCGATCCCGATCGAGGCCGAGTGGTTTCGTCCGTTCCTCGACTTTCGCTGCCCGGTGTTCGGAACCCTTCAGGTGGGGGACCTCAGTGTCGAACTTCGAAGCGCCCTCGAACCCTGGCCCACGCTTGGCGAGGAACCGGCAGGTTCGGTCGTCGCGCGCTACGTCGACTCATCGCTCGAGCGAATCCAAGTTCGCACCGTCGGCCTGGTGGAAGGGCGGCACCGGTTGACGGTGAACGGCCTCGCGGTGCCCCTTCACCCCACGGGAGTGCAGGCCGAGGCGGTCGCGGGCATCAAGTTTCGCGCGTGGCAGCCTCCCCACTGCCTCCAACCGCAGATCGGGATTCACCATCCGCTTCGGTTTGACCTCGTCGACACGTGGGGCCGGCGTTCGCTTGGTGCCTGCACCTACCACGTGTGGCATCCGCAGGGACGAGGGTTTGATGAGCCGCCGCTGACCGCCTTTGAAGCCGCGGCCCGGCGCGCGCAGCGCTTTACCATCGAGGGGCATGCGTCCTACCCCGTCTCGGTAACCGAGAGTCCAGTACATCCGAGCCACCCCATGACGATGGACCTTCGAAAGGTGGGACCCGCCAGGGGTTAGCGTGGCGGTCGACGACGACGCTTGGCTCGCGGAACTCCGCGCCCACGACGCCCACCTTCAGGAGGCGGGCCACCCGGTGTGGGTGGGGGGCGAACCGACGTTCACCGATCGATTTTCGGGGGATGCACCCTGGGTGTCGACCGCGCTCGGGGGCGACAAGCTTTCGCGGGCCGAACGCATTGTCCAGGAGCTCGCTCGCCGCTACCCAGGGGCCGCGGTGCTTCGCACCCTGGGCCGCCAGTATCCGGAGGAGGAGCTTCCGCGGTGGAGCCTCGGCCTCTACCGGCTCCGCTCCGGCGATCCGGTGTGGGACGGCCCACCGGATCCTTGCGTAGCGCAGTTCGACGTTGCGACGATCCCGCCGTCCTCGCACCTTCGCGATCTCGTTGCCGACGCCCTCGGCCGCACGGGGTGGTTCGTGCAACGCGTCGAAGTCGGAGGTTCGCTGCCCCACCGCCTCGTGTACAGCCCTAGCGAGTTCGCGCCACTACGTCCGGAGGCCGAACCCGAGCTCCGTCGCGGCCCGCTCGCGGAGACCCCGGTCGAACCCGCGGGAGCGTGGGATCCGTTGGTTGACCGCGGTCAGTTTCTCCTCTCGTTCGGGCATCGACCAAACGGAGGGCTCACCGTCGAACTACCCCAACTCTCCGAAGTGGAGGCATTTATCGAGCTCCTCCGGGTCCTCGGTCCGGCGGCGCGCGAAGCCGGAGTGCCAACGCTGGTTCTCGGAGGCTTTGGCCCGCCGGTGGATGCGCAAGTTTCCTTCGCCACGGTGACCCCCGACCCTGCGGTGGTGGAGATCAATATGGCGCCGTCGCCCTCGGCGGCGGACTTCGCGTTCCAGATTCGCGAGCAGTACGAGGTTGCGGCGGCAGCGGGCCTTCAGCCGCTCCGGCTCCACTACAATGGAACGGTGGCCGACTCGGGAGGCGGTGGCCATCTCACGCTCGGTGGCGAAACGCGCGACGCGAGCATATTTCTCCGCCATCCGGAGCTCCTCCCCCGGCTTGTGGCCTACCTTGTTCGCCATCCCGCGCTCTCGTACCTATTTAGCGATCATGCGGGCGCGTCGAGTCAGGCGCCGCGCGTCGATGAAGGGCCGACGGAGTGTTTCGAAGAGCTCAAGCTTGCGGTTGCGCTCCTCGACACCGCGCGGCCGCACGAACCCGAACTCCTCTGGGAGAGCCTGGCGCCGTTTCTTGTCGACCGGTTCGGCAATACCCACCGCTCTGAGATCAACATCGAAAAGCTTGCCAACCCGCTCCTTCCCGGGCGGGGCCAGCTGGGAGTGGTCGAGTTTCGCGCGCTTCGAATGCCGAGCCATCCTCGCCGCTGGGAGGCGCTGGTGGTGCTCTTCCGGTCCATCGTCGCGCGGCTGGTCAATCGACCGGCGAGCGTCGAGCTGGTCGACTGGGGGGCGACGCTCCACGACCGCTACTCCCTTCCGTTCTTTCAAGACCTCGATCTGCGGGATGTGTTCAAGGATCTTCAGGAGCAAGGCTTTCCCGTGGCGTCGGCATTTCAGGAAGAGCTCCTCGATCAGTCCCATCGCGAGCTTCGGGCCATCGAGCTTCCGGGAACCCGAGTCGAGCTCCACCACGCCCTCGAGTTCTTTCCGCTGATCGGCGATCTGTCGGCTCAAAACCAGACTTCTCGTCTCATCGACCCGAGCTGCGCGCGGCTTCAGCTCCTGCTCCGAACCTTCGATGGCGCACCGTGGAACCTCAGTGTCGATGGAGTGCGGGTTCCCTTTGTCGACGTTCGCGATACGCAGGGACGGGCGCTCCTTCGCGGACTCCGGTTCCGGTCGTTTGTTCCCTCGGCGCGGCTCCACCCGTTGGTCGAAGCGCGGGATCCGCTCCACCTTCGCTTCACCCATCCGATTCACGATCCGCGGATCGTTCGGGTGCACAGCTGGCACCCCGAAGGCCAAGCCTATCCCGGCCTCCCCGAGGATTCCGCGGACGCTCAGGCCCGTCGTCGTGCCCGGGTGACCGTGCAGCGCGCGGGTCGGTCAGACGCAGAACCCGGGCTCTCGGACCCTCCCGCCGAAGCGCTCTCCGAGTTCTTTGTCGACCTCCGACGGGTTCCTGTGCCCTCTCGCTCGGAGCTCCCCGCATGAGCACGAAACCCCCCACAAGACTTGGTTCGGCGGCGCGGTGGTGCGCCGTCAGACCGCGTGAACGTCCTCGCATAAAACGAAGGG
This sequence comes from Myxococcota bacterium, assembly GCA_039187775.1. Taxonomy (GTDB): domain Bacteria; phylum Myxococcota_A; class Polyangia; order Polyangiales; family JBCCZL01; genus JBCCZL01. The sequence continues at coordinate 4,750 of JBCCZL010000142.1, read as the reverse complement.
TGTATGAAGACTAAATCCGTGCAGTCCCTCTTCGCCGACTACCGTCCGCTCGACGATACCTTCGACGAACTCTACGACGACCAAGGCGTGCCTCGAACCGACGCCCGATCCGTAGTGAGCGGAATCGACACGATGGGCCAGGCCACGCTTCGTGCGCGGCAGCAGCTCGCCAGCCGTGCGCTTCTGACCGGCGGAATCACCTTTTCGGTGTACTCCGACCAGCGAGGAAGCGAACGGGTGTTTCCCTTCGATGTGATTCCCCGGGTCGTTTCGCCAAAGGACTGGAGCCACCTCGAGGCGGGCCTCCAGCAGCGGGCGACCGCCCTCGATCTCTTTCTCGCCGACGTCTACGGCGAGCAGCGAATTGTCAAAGAGGGCATCGTGCCCGGCGAGCTCATCGAAAGCTCGGCTGGCTATCTGCCGAAGATGCGGGGGATCCGTCCCAACGGGGGCGTCTACGTGCACATTGCCGGCATCGACCTGATTCGCGACGCGGATGGCACATTCCTCGTGCTCGAAGACAACCTGCGCACGCCCTCGGGAGTGTCTTACGTGCTCGAAAACCGCGCGGTGGTAAAGCGAGTGCTCGCGCCGGTGCTCCAGCGGGTGAAGGTCCGGTCGGTCGACGAGTACCCGGCCCGGCTCCGAAAGGCCCTCGCGTCGCTCGCCCCCGAGGAGGTCCCGGACGCGCCACGGGTGGTGGTTCTCACCCCTGGGCCATTCAACTCGGCCTACTTCGAACACAGCTTTCTCGCGCGCCGCATGGGTTGCGATCTCGTGCATCCCTCGGATCTCTTCGTCGACGCCGGTCGCGTATTCGTCAAGACGACCGCAGGACCCCAGCCCGTCGACGTGATCTATCGTCGCGTCGACGACGAGTTCATCGATCCCACCGTGTTCCGCGAGGACAGTCTGCTCGGCGTGCCGGGCATCGTCGAGGCGTACGCGAAGGGCGGGGTGACGCTCGCCAACGCACTTGGGAACGGCGTGGCGGACGACAAAGCGATCTATCCCTATGTCCCTGCGATCATCCGTTTCTATCTTTCCGAGGATCCGATCCTCAAGCAGGTTGATACGCTCCTCTGCTCGCGCGACAACGACCGACAGCGGGTCCTCGAAAACCTGTCGCGAATGGTGGTCAAGCAGGTCGACGCGTCCGGCGGCTATGGGATGCTCATGGGACCCAAGGCCACGAAGGCCGAGCGCGTGGCCTACGCGGACAAGATCAAGGCGAATCCCCGCGACTACATTGCGCAACCGCTGGTCTCGCTCTCTGCATGCCCCACCTGGACCGGCCGGGAAGTGGCCCCGCGGCGGGTGGATCTTCGACCGTTCATCGTGCGCGGAAAGGACACCTGGGTCCTTCCCGGGGGGCTTACCCGGGTCGCGCTCGCGGAAGGCTCCTACGTGGTGAACTCGAGCCAGGGTGGAGGGTCCAAAGACACCTGGGTGTTGGAGGGAGACGGCGCATGATTTCCCGCGTTGCCGAAAACTGCTTCTGGATGCAGCGCTATATGGAACGCGCGGAGAGCACCGCGCGCCTGCTCCGCGTGACGCGGGCGTTTCTCCTCGATGTGCAGCTGCCGGAGCTCGATCGGTGGCAGCCTCTTGTCGTGGTCACGGGGGAGCGCGAGCGCTTTCCGGTCCACTTCCCCGAAGAAAAGGCCAACGACGCGGAGGTGGTCCAGCGATACCTCACCTGGGATGAGCGTTGCCCGGTGTCGATTCGGAGCTCCGTGTACTGGGCACGGGAAAATGCCCGCACGATCCGCGAAGTGATCAGCATCGAACTGTGGGAGACCATCAACTCGCTCTGGCACTGGGTTCGTGGCGGCCAGGGGCGACGGCTCTATGCGCAGGACCGTGATGCGTTTTATCGCCGAATCAAAGAGACCTCCGCACTCTTTCAGGGGGTTTGCCAGTCGACGATGCTTCAGGAAGAGCCCTACGACTTCATGTGTCTCGGCCTTCTCCTCGAGCGCGCGTCCCAGACCGCTCGAATGCTCGACGTGAAGTATCACCTGCTCGGCCCGACGACCGATGCCCGGCCGGAGACCCCCATGGAGTCCGCGCAGTGGACCGCGCTTCTTCGGTGCTGCTCTGGGGAGCACAGCTACTACCGACGCCACCGGACTCGGCTCACCGGCCCAAAGGTAGCGACGTTCCTGCTCGCCGACCCCAGCTTTCCCCGTTCGGTTGCCCATTGCCTCGATCGAAGCTGGGGGTTTCTCCAGCGGATCGAGGCTGCGACCGAGCGAAGTGGTCTTCCGTCGGCGACGCTTCTTTCGAGTCTTTCCCGCCGAGTGCGCGAGACACCCCCCGAAACGATCGTCGCTCGCGGACTTCATGCAGAGTTAACGCACATCATCGATACCACGGCCCGAGTTTGCGAAGCGGTTCACGGGGATTACTTGGACCCGGTCCTCGAAGGGTGAGCGCGGCGCCCCGATAGGATTGGCGGATCTTCAAGAATTCGATAGAGATGGCGTATGCATCTTGGTTTCACTTCAGGTGGTGCTCATGAGTGACCTCCTGGGGATGTCCTTCGATAGCTCGGCGTCGCCGACGATTCGGCTCCGCGCCTTTTCTGAACCCACGGCGGTGGACGAATCGGACCCGGGGCGGACCCCCACCGGATGGGGATTCGCCTGGTATCCGGTGGGCGAGGCCGGCGCGGTGGTGGTCAAGGATCCGGTGTCGACGGGCGATACGCCGCTCAGTCGAGTCCTCCGCGATTGGGAGCGCTTCCGCGCGACGACGTTTCTCTGCCATGTCCGCGGCGCTGCAAAACGGGTGAGCCAGGCGGACACTCACCCGTTTCTCCGTTCGTATGCGGGTCGCGACTGGCTCCTGGTGCACAACGGGCAACTCGATGCGCGGAAGCTCCGAGAGGAGAACCCGGGGGAAACCCCGCTCTTCGAGCCGGTGGGTCGCACCGACTCCGAGCAGGTCCTCTGCACGCTCCTCGGCAAGCTCCACGCCGCGGGGGTGCGAAGTCTGAGCGAGGTTGGCTGGGGCGAGCTTCATGGGTGGCTTCGGGACCTCAATGCGCTCGGGACGATGAACCTCCTGCTGAGCGATGGGATCGACATCGTGGCGTACCGGGATCAGGGCGGCTTCAGCGACCTGCACATGGTGCGTCGACGACCGCCTCACGCGGACACGCTCTTGAAGAATCGCGTCGTCGCCCTCGACCTCGGAGATCCGCTCGACATCAACCGAACCATGGTGCTCTTCGCCACGCGCCCGATTTCGAAGCCTGGCGCCCCAACGAGCGCGGGGAGTATTCCCGCCGAGGCCGCCGCCGAGCCAGGCAAGGACTCCTCCGCCAAGACCGAAAGCGCCAAAGAAGAAACGTCGGCCGACGTGTGGGAAGCGATCGAACCTGGCACCATGATGGTGGCTCGCCTCGGCGCGATCACGTGGCGAAGCGACGACCATCGGAGCGTCGAGCCCAAGGCAAAGCCGGTCGCTCCCGTGGGCGACCGTATCACCGAGCCGCCCCCGACGTTGATGCGGGCGGTCGCGGTGCCCCATCAGTCGCAGGCGCCGGTCTCGCCGGCGGCGGCAGGAGCCGATTCGATGCAGGAACGCGTGGTCACGGTCACCCACGAGACGAGCTACACCTACGAAGAGGCGGTGGAGCAAAGCTCTCATATCTTTCGGCTTCGCCCGGTGGATGATGTGAACCAGTCGGTCCTCGAGCACTCGCTTCAGATCCTCCCCGACGGCGAGAGCTTTTCCTTCGAGGATGTGTTCGGCAATCGGACTACCACGCTTCGGGTGCGGGCCGCCTACGAGGAGCTAAAGATCGTCGCGCGATCGAAGCTCCGCATCTATCTGCAGCGGCCGGTTGCAAGCCGCACTTTGAGCACCACCATCCCGCTCGTATGGATGCCGTGGCAGCGGCAGATGATGCTGCCCTATCTCCTTCCGCCGGAGCTCCCCGAGACCCAGCTGCGGGAACTCTCCGATTACGCGATGAGCTTTGTCGAGCGGCAAGATTACGACCTCGTCGACACGCTGCACGACATCAACATGACGATTCGGCAGGACTTCGCGTACGTGTCCAAATCGACGTCGCTCGAAACCACGCCGTTCGATGTGTACGTCAGTCGACGGGGAGTGTGTCAGGACTTCGCCAATCTGTTCATCTGCCTTGCGCGGCTTCTCGGCGTGCCCGCGCGCTATCGCGTGGGTTACATCCACACCGGAGCCGACTACGAAAACCAGATCCAGTCGGAGGCGTCCCACGCGTGGGTCGAGGTGTATCTCCCCTGGGCGGGCTGGCGTGGCTATGACCCCACCAATGGCTGCCTCGCCGGGTTGGATCACGTGCGTGTGGCGGTCGGGCGAAACTACCGAGACGCCACCCCCACGTCGGGCACCATCTACAAAGGGGGGCGGGGCGAACGGCTCAGCGTGAGTGTTCGCGTCGAAGTGGAAGGCGAGACTCCCGACGCCCCGAAAGAGCAAGGCGCCGCCTAGCCGGTTGCTGCAAAAGGCCCGTGCGTGGATCCAGCTTCGCGACGGTGCCGGTCGCGGCGTCGCAGTAGGAGCAGGCTGCGGGCTCAGAGAATCCGGAAATCGGTCGCGTGCTGCACGCCGTGCGCGGATTCGGGAGCGCCGGGAACCTTCTGGGTTTCGAGAAGGGCGACGTCGGCCTCCGCGAAGTTCTGAAGTGCGAGGTTGCAGTTGGCCGGTTCGTTGTCGAAGAAGCCGACGATCTCCCCCACCCGTTCGAGCGTGG
>JBCCZL010000141.1:0-18213 GCA_039187775.1 Myxococcota bacterium | reverse complement strand
GGTGGGTCACCACTGCCATTGCCTTCTTGGCCATCGTTCTCTCGGCCATCGTTGTCACCGGAGCAATATTCGTACCGCCACCGAGATCGCCTCTATGGGTGAGGAAGTGTCAGTTCTGTAGCTCTCACGGCGCTCGATGTGCTCTTTCGCTTGGGCCTACTGTCCCCAGTTTGCGCATCCTGTGCACCACAGTTCTCACTCGATCAGCGCCGGAGCCCCGCTCGACTCTGGCCACGAAGGGTTCGGAGATAAGGGTGAAAATCTACCTGAATCGTGTGACGGCGGGATTTGACGTAGCGTCGGCGGAGGTCGCGTTTGTAGCGCTGGATTTCTTTCTCCATCACCGCCCGGGAGGGGAGTTGAAGCTCATCTCGCAGCAAACGGGCCACCCACTTCGATTGCTCTTCGGCGATGGGCATGATGGCGCCGAGCGGTTGGACGAGCCCGATGAAGTAAAGGTTTGGCTGGTTCGGGGGCACCACCCGCAGGTAGAGGGACACGTCGTTTTCGTCGGGGGAGAAGAGCGACCGATCGAGGAACGGAAACGAGACCCGGTAGCCGGTGGCGAAGATGATGAGGTCGAAGGGGTCGCGGGTGCCGTCGACGAACGCGACGCCGTCCGCCTCGAGCCCCTGGACGTTCGGCTTCATCTCGATCCGTCCGTGACCGACGAGATGAAGCAGCTCGTCGCTAATCGTGGGGTGCGCCTGGGCGACGCTGTGGTCGGGAAGCGGCATTCCGTAGCGTGTCTGTTCGCCCTGCGTGATGCGAAGCAGCGCCTTGGCCATGTTGACTTGGAGCCGGAAGGGTAGCCGGCTTACCCGTGGATCGATGAGCGAGTCGGTGGGAACACCAAACATGTACTTCGGAAAGATGTGGGCGCTTCGGCGGGTTGAGAGCACGAGGCGCCGCGCGACTCGGCAACCCTCGCAGGCGATGTCGACGGCCGAGTTTCCGATTCCCACAACGAGAACGCGTTTGTCGACCAGGCAGTGGGGGGTCTTGTAGTCGTGCGAGTGCATGGTTTCGCCATCGAAGCGCCCTTCGAAGTTGGGGAGGACGGCGTCCCAATGATGGCCATTCGCGACGAGGACCGCGCGATAGCGGCGGGTCTCACCATCGCTGGTGTCGACTTCGTAGCCGGGCTGGGTGGCTCGCACCCGTTCCACTGCGGTTTGAAACGTGATGTGTTCGCGGAGGCCAAAGTGGTCCACGTAGCTTTCGAAGTAGGACAGCACCTCGCTGTGATGCGGGTAGTCGGGATAGGCGTCCGGCATCGGATAGTCGGAGAACGCCATCAACCGTTTCGACGTGTTGATGTGCAACGAGCGGTAGGCCGACGACATGCCGTTGTCGTTCATGAACCGCCAGTTGCCGCCGATGCCCGAGCCGGTCTCGAAGCAGTCGAAGGAAATGCCGCGCTCTTTGAGCACCTTGATGGCAGCGATGCCAGAGGAGCCTGCACCGATCACGCACGCGTCTTTCACCCTCCAAGTGTAGGACCACCTGGCACGTCCGGCATGTAGGTCTTTGTCGCATCGGCGTAGCCCGCCCTACGCTAAAAAACGTTTCGCTTCGTCCGATTGGTATCCGGTAGGGCCCTTCCGCCCCGAAGACAGACGAATACACTCTAATTGTTATGCGCGCTCTCGTCGTAGAGGACTCCCGCTCGATGCGTCGGCTCCTGGAAATGCTGCTCCGGGAACGCGGCCATGACGTGGTGAGTGTGGGCACGGCCGAAGATGGCCTGCTCGAACACGAGCGCGGTCCGTTTGACCTGATGCTTCTCGACTGGGTTCTTCCCGGCATGACCGGTCTTGAGCTCGCCAAGAAAGTCCGGGGACTTCCTCATGGCGATGCGGTCGTGATCCTCGTGCTCACCGGTCGCGAAGGACGCGAACATCTTGAAGCGGTGCTCGATGCTGGGGCGAATGATTATCTTGCCAAGCCGCTGGACCCGGATCTGCTTCGCACACGATTGCTCATCGCCGAACGGTCGGTCGCAGAACTCGGCCGGCGGCGGGATGCCGAGGCGGCGCTTCGGCGATCGGAGATGTCGTTCCGGGCGGTGATCGAGGCGGCTCCCGACGGGATCGTGGTGCGTCGGGAGGGGACGATCATCTACGCCAATCCGGCGCTGGTGGCCTACCTGGGCTGGAGCTCGCCGATGGAGCTCCTTGGCCGAAGCTACTCCGACATCGTGCACCGAGACGATCGCGCGGCAGTGAGCGAAGCCGATTTGGGCGAAGGCCCGACCGAGCGACAGTTTCTCCGGAGGGTCGGCGAGACGACGCTTGCCGAGGTGTTTGAAATCGGCATCGTCTACGATGGTCGGCCCGCAATTCTTGAAGTGATTCGGGATCTTACCGAGCGGCGCGAGATTCAGGGACGCATGCAGCTCGCCGACCGAATGACGAGCGTCGGCACACTTGCTGCGGGCGTGGCGCACGAGCTCAACAATCCGCTCGCGTATGTGATCTCCAATTTGCGGCTCATGCAGGAAGAGATCTCGACGCTGCAGCCCGTGCTCGCCCCCGAGCGCCTCAAGGTGTTCACCGAACTTGTGGAAGAGTCGTCGCAGGGGGCCGGGCGAATGAGTCACATCGTTCGTGACCTCAAGACGTTCAGTCGGGCCGACGACGACATGAGTGGCCCGATCGACTTGGACAAGGTGATCGAATCCAGCATCAACATGGCGTGGAATCAGCTCCGCCACCGGGCGCGGGTGGTCAAGGCGTTTGGCGACCTGCCCAAGGTGACTGCGAACGAATCTCGGATCGGCCAGGTCGTCCTGAATCTTCTGCTCAATGCGGCGCAGGCGCTTCCGGAGGGGCATGCCGATCAGAATGAGGTGCGGGTTCGCACTCGGACCGATGACCACGGCTGGGCGGTGGTAGAGATCGAAGATACCGGTTCGGGGATCACCAAAGAGACGCTGGCCCGGATGTATGATCCGTTTTTCACGACCAAGTCTCACGGGACGGGGCTCGGCCTGTCGATCTGCCACAACATCGTTCACGCCGCGGGCGGTGAAATCAACGTCGACACGACGGTTGGTGCAGGCACAACGTTCCAGCTCCGATTGCCTCCGGCCGAGCGCCAGTCGCTTGCGCCGGTGCCTCCGAGCCAGCGTGTTCCGCCGGGCATCGGGCCGGTGGCGCGGGTGCTCGTCGTGGACGACGAGGCGCTCGTGGGACGTTCGATCAAGCGAGCGCTTCGCGGCCACGATGTAACCGTGGTGACAAACGGAGAAAAGGCCGTTGAACTCATCCTCGCCGACGGCGACTTCGACGTGGTGCTCTGTGATCTCATGATGCCCGAAGTAAGCGGCATGGATGTCTACGAGCGAGTTCGCGCGGCGGGTCGTGGGCTCGAAGAACGCATCATCTTCATGACCGGCGGAGCGTTCACCCCGCGCGGGCGCGAGTTCCTAGATACCGTTCCCAACGAGCAAATCGGCAAGCCATTCGACCTCAAGCTCATCCGCCAACTCGTCCGCGATCGAGCCCCCGACCCCTACGAAGCGACCCCGGTTAGCATCGCCGCCCCCGAGTAACCAGGTCATCGCACCAAACGGGGACGAGGTAATTTGTTGCCCCACCACGATCCGTAAGCACTTGAAATTACGAGACTCAGGTATTCGACCCGTCGGAAGCCAAACCATGTGGCTCGTCTTGGGTCGAGCTTTGGTCTCCTGGAGAGGGCTCGCAGACGACGGGTCGCCCAGTTCACTTCGCTTCACTTCGCGAGATGTGATTTCAACAACTTGCGAGCGATGGTGGGGCAACAAATTACCTCGTCCCCGTTTGTTCCGCCCAGTTCACTTCGCGAGATGTGATTTCAACAACTTGCGAGTGATGGTGGGGCAACTAATTACCTCGTCCCCGTTTGTTCCATGCGTTAGACGCGTTCATGCCGAACTCTGAGAGGCGAGGGATCGTGACGGCGGTGACTGTGTCGTAAAACAGGTCGCGGCTGTCTTGTGGGGCGCTGATTCCGAGGGCATTGAGTTCGTCGGTGAGATCGTCCTGGAATAGAACGTCGCGGGTGGGCCCGACCATGTGCTCTTCAAGGTAAGAGAACGCGCGCGGGAGATACGCTTCGGTTCGCGCCCGCTGGTCTCTGTCCAGGGTCGGCCACACCTCGGCGAGGTACGACCAGCCTAGCTTTGCATGCCAGACCTCGTCGGTCATGAGCTGATCGATCACCGCCCGGATGGAAGGCTCGCTTGCGAGTTCGAACTCTTCGCTGAGCTGCGAGACTGCGATCGTCTCGCTCATGCACCCGACGAACATGACGTTTCGAAGCGCCCGCTCGGCCGGCGTACAGTCCGAGTGCTCCGGAAGCGGCGCCGTGGTGAGCCTGGTCTCGATCACCGGCTCCCCTCCCAAGAGCTCCACTACGTCGCCGCAGAGCGCCGAGTGTCGAAGCTCATCCATCGACATTCGAAGAACCCCGGTCTTCACGTCTACCGTGGCGCCGGCTTCGATCAGCTGAGGCAGCAGCCGAGAAAACACGGCCGCCGACATATGCTCGAAGCGCATCCGCTCGAGCCAGCTTCGCTTCGCGATCTTCAGCGTGGCGTCGTGGTAGGTCCCCTCGAGGGAGCCCGAACGAATCGCGGTCTCTGGGTCCTTGTTTCCTCGCCGAAGCCCATTTCGAAGGAGCTTCTGATGCTCGGTCCGCAGCGGGCCTTCGCCAACCCCCACCCGAAGGGTTCCCGTCGCCTCGTCAGAAGATTCGCTCACCAGTAGAGGCTAGGCGATCATCGAGGGCGGAACGAGCGGACCGATCACGCAGACCGAGCAGCACTCCTGCCCCTCATCCCAGAAGCCAATGCCGTTTTCGCAGCATTCCTTGGTCAGGTTCTCGTCGCAACAATCGTCGAAGGTGGGTGGCGGGCAGATATTGGCGTCGACCCGTGCGTCCGGAATGTTTCGGTCCGGTACGTTCGCGTCCGGAATGTTGCCATCGGGAACGTTGCCGTCGGGAATCATGGCATCAGGAATGCGGCCGTCGGGAGTCACCGTGGCATCCGGGATTCGGCTGTCAGGCATGATCGTCCGGTCGGCCGTCGCGTCGGCGGGACCCTCATCGACATGACTGCTCGAACAGGCGGGCGCGATGAGCGCGGCCGCAATCGTCACCACCCGCGCCGCCCGAAGGGCTCGTGCCCTCGCCTTTGCCCGCTTCTCCGCTCGTTCCATGTGCTTCCTCCCTTGCACTTCCACTTCGGACTAGCCTAGCAATCGACATGCCTCAAGTGTTTTGTAGAGCTACGTTCCGATATTGCGCCAACCTGGGTCACATCCGGGCCCACCAACCCGGTCCCTGGCGACGAGAAACGCCACTCAGTAAGCACGGCACCGTTCGATCCAGCACCCTGTTCGGCGTTTGCTGAATGATCGCCATCGTGGCCGGCGGCGCCTCGTCGTCGGCGGCCGGCGGCACGGGCATCGGCAAGATCATCGCGAGCTCTTCCAGGACTTCGACCCGCATCTGATAGGCCAGAAACTGCCGGTCGCCGGCGCGAAGATCGAGGTTCCGGACACACGTGCGGCACGGCCCGCGAAAAACAGCACATGAACGCCGGGGTAGCGCCGGCCTTGGCCCTTCTCTGCGCCTTTTTTGTCCCCGATCTCGCGGCTTCCTACCATGGCGGAGAAGGAGCGCGGATGTCGGGGTTTTTCTATCGAGCGAGACAGCGAAGTGGTCACCGTCGGGCGGTTCAAACCGAGTGCCACGCGGTGACCGATCCCCATTTCGAGTTCGTCGGGGACCGAGTCCTCGACCTTTCGCTCGGCGGAGCGTTCATCTCTTCGCGCATTTACCCCGCGGTGGGCGAGGAGCTCTTGCTCAGCCTTCGAATCCCCAAGACCCGGATCTGGATCGACGCAGAGGCCGAAGTCGCCCGAGTGGTCCGCGGTCGGCGACGCCGAGACGAAACGCGGGGCGTCGCGATTCGATTCAAGCGCCTCGATACGACCACCCGAGCGCTCCTCCAAGGAAGTCTCGAGGGCCTGCCGCCTCCGACCCCCGCCCGGACACTTCGCCGCGACTATGCGAAGACCGTTCGCATGATCGGCATCGCGCCCTGGTAGAGCAACCGTGAGGTTTTTTGGTCTCGGGCTCCGCGGCCAGATCATCATTGCCCTCACTGTCGCGTTCGTTGTTAGCTTTACCCTTCTCGGACTGGCGTCGGTCCAGCTCGGCCAACGTGCGCGAATCCTCGACCGTCGGGCTGGCGGACAGAGCGTGGCGGCGACCCTTGCCGCGGCCCTCGACGAGACGGACGCGGATCCGATGGAGACGGTGGCCAACCTCTCCACCGGCGCGATCGGAGAAGGTGGCGTGCATGGCGTCGAAGTCGACTTCGAGGGACTCGAGCCCTACGGTCGGGGCCGCGTGGGGGTCGGCGACGTCGCCCGGGCGCCGCTTGCCCGAGGCGGCGAGGTGCGGGTGTGGCTGGCTCCGATCGAGAGCGCGTCGGCGCAGCCTCAGACCAACCTGTTCCTCTTCTACGTCGCCCTGACCGGTGGGGTGATCCTGATCCTCGCGTATGTGTCGCTGACCTATCTCATCGTCCGCCCGGTGTCGCTGGTGACCCGGGCGTCCGAGCGGCTCGCCGGAGGCGCCGAACAAGTGCAGGTTCCGGTGCGGGGTGCGGGCGAAGTGGCCCGGCTCGCGGTGGCATTCAACGCGATGGCGTCCCAGCTTCGAGACGATCGGGACAAGCTCGAACAACGCCTCCGCGAGCTCGAGCGCACGACCCGCGAACTCGAAACCGCCCAGGCACAGGTGCTGCGCAACGAGAAGCTTGCCTCGGTGGGCCGCCTCGCCGCCGGGGTCGCGCACGAGATCGGCAATCCTCTCTCCGCGATCCTCGGACTCGTCGAGCTCGTCCGGGAAGGCGACCTCGACGAGGACGAACGCGCGGAGTTTCTTCGTCGTATCCAGCAGGAGACCGAGCGCATCAATCGAATCATCCGCGAGCTCCTCGACTATTCGCGACGCGACCCCGACGAAGGCGAAGGACAGGCCGATGTCACCGAGGCGCTCGACGATGCGCTCCGTCTCCTCGGCCCTCAGAAGATCATGCGCGAGGTTCGCGTCGAGCGAGAGGGCCTCGACGCGCCGGTTCGCGCAAAGATCTCGCTCGACAAGCTGACCCAGGTGTTCCTCAACCTTCTGATCAATGCCGCCGACGCCATGAAGGGCGACGGCACGATCGCGATTCGGGTGCGTACCGATAAAAGCGACATCATCATCCACGTCGACGACGATGGGCCTGGGATCGATGCGGACGTCCTGCCTCACATCTTCGAGCCGTTCGTCACCACCAAGCCGCCCGGCGAAGGAACCGGGCTCGGCCTCGCCGTCAGCCATTCGATCCTCGACGCCGCCGGCGGAGAGCTATCCGTCGCCAACCGAAACGACGGCGGGGCCTCGTTTCGCCTTCGCCTCCCGGCGACGAGCTGAAGCTCACATCGTTGGCGCGGCCGGCTCCGCCGCCTGCACGAAGGGGTGGGAGCGCATGTGCCTCGCTTGTGAGCGGCTAAATCCCTGGGCGCTGATCCGCTGGGGGTTGAAGTGCATGATGTTCGTCTCGCCGGTGTCGTCGAGCGCGTCCTCGGTGCCGTCACGTTCGACCGTATGCTCGAGGCCGAGAAAGTGTCCGAGCTCGTGCGCGAGCACGTGGGCGTAGCTGTCGATGGAGGGCACGTTCGGTGCGGCCCCGATGCCGCGGCATGGGAGTCCGGGCATAAACACCGCGTCCGCGGGTCCTCCGCCGCCCCCTCCGACGCGCGGGGTGAAGCCCAGGACTTCGTGGATCGCGCCCGAGGGACTTTCCCGCTCGAGACAGCCGGCAAACACCACATCAATGGTGTGGGTAGACCGCGGCGTCGCACTCGAAAGGAGCGCCTCCAGCGCATCGAGTTCGAGGTCAGAAAACCGCGTTTCAGCGGCGGCTCCCGCAATCTCTTCGATTTCGAGGATCGGCACGATCGCTGCGTCCGAAAGCTCACGGGCAAGCGCGGCCCTCAGCTGCTCCACGCGGTCGGGACGGTCGAAGAGAAACGAGAGTTCGGTCACCACGAACCGGAGCGAGATCACCCCTGGGTCGTCGAGGGGGGCCGCGTCAGCCATCACGGTGAGCTCGGCGCCCGATCGCCGAAGCGGGGTGCCGGTCTCGCAGCGGATCCTTTGGTAGCGCACATCGAAGCCGGCGCCGGGCTCGAAGCTCGCGATCGGCGACCACACGTCGAGCGCGGCGCCCCGAGCGGGGTGGCCATCGGTGAGGTGGGCGATGCCCGCCTGTTCGATCGAATGCGTGCGGAAGCACGTGTCTGGCGCCGTGGTCGTGAGGAGCGCTGTCGACTCCGTAAAAAAGGCGGGAACGGAAATGGTGGGCGTGAGCCCCTCGTCGTCGACTTCTACTGTGCCGAGCGCACGTGCGCCAGGCAGCGGCGACGCGGGGCGGGTCGGCTCGAACCTGCTGGGCTCCCGGAACTCGCCTTGCTCGACTGCGGTGCTGCACCCGCTGTAGAGGCTCGCGAGGAAAGCGAGGATGGAGACCAGACAGGTTCGAGCCATCGAATCAGCCCTCCACCGCGCGAAGCTCGGCCGCGGTCACGAACGCGCCGATGCGCCGGCGAATCTGGAGCTCGGTCTCGTTTGGGAAGTGGAGGGCCAGGGTCTGCCGAGCCCGACCTTCGTCGGCCCAGCGGCCGAGCCACTCGACCACGCCGGCTCGGACCTCGGGGTGAGCCGAGGAAGAGAGTCGAAGGGCGGCGAGGGCGAGGTCCGCGTCGGCGAGGGTGCCGCGGCTTCCCGCTCTGCTGTCGAGCCGACTCAGGCTCATGAGCACGGAGGTGAGAACTCGAGGATCCTCTTCGGTCGCGAGGCGTTCGATCAGCTCGGACCGGGCCACGTCGGGAGACAGCCGTCCCAGCGCTTCGGCGGCGTGGGCCCGCGCCGAGGTGGACGGCGCATCGAGCAGGTCGCTCAGGTGGCCGGCGAAGTGATCGTCGCCGCTGTTGCCGATGGCGTCGATGGCGGTGACGAGCTCCTCGTCGTCGGTCGCCCGCTCGAGTTCGGTCACGAGCATGTCCTGCATGTCGTAGCGGAGCTCGCCGTCGGTTCGGCTTGCGAGGGTGCCGAGCCCCAGACGGCTGACGTTCGCGACGATGCGCGACGAGTCATCCTCCGCCCGCTCTCGAAGCAGGGTCGCGACCTCGTGAGTGGGCTCGCCGTGGTCGGCAAGCGCCGCCGCGGCGCGGGCGCGGTTGACGGAGCTGAGCTCCTCATCGACCAACGCCTCGGCCAGGACGGCCCGCGACGAATCATCGCCGGCCAGCTCGAAGGCGAAGAACAGAGCCGCGTGGGCTTCGTCGGCGATCGCCCCGTTGCGGAGTTCGGCGAGCAGCGCCGGCCCCTCCTCGGGGTGGGCAAGGAGCCACGATGCGAGGAATCGAGCTGCCGCGAACGCGTCCTTGTGTTGCCCCGTTGCGAGGTCGACGAACCGGGCCTGCGCCGTACTGCGGTCGAGCGTTTCGTGGGCCGGGGCAATCTCGGGTCGGTGGTCATCGGTCGACGTGGGCTCATCGCCGAACCGGGCGTCTGCGGGCGAGAGGAACGCCACCGCGCGAAAGGCGCGATCTTCACGCTCCATCGAGAAGCGGTGCTCGATCGTCTGGGGCGCTGCGCTCGCGAGCCGAATCGCGATTTGCTCCCGGCCTTCCACGGACACGAGACCGTCCCCGCTGACGCGAGCGTTGGCGTGGGCGCCGAGCACTTGGACACGAACCCCGAGCCGGTCAGCCACCGGATTGACGTGGTAGGCGTCCTTCATTCGGACGATGTGAAGTTCGCCGTTCACCGGCTCCGCCGTGTATCGCGCGGTGTAGCTTCCGCCGCCGTCTTCCTGCTCCGCCTCCCAGCGAGGGCGCGGGTCTTCAGGAAGGACGATCTCGGTGGCTCGCAGGGTGTGTTGCACCAGCTGGCGAGCCGCCGAGTCGAACGAGCGCGGAAAGCCAAGCTCGGCAATCCGGCAGCTTCGCTCCATTCGGACGAAGAACGGCGCACCTTCGAGCGCCTCCGGGTTCACCCGGTCTTCGTTCTGAGAGAGTCGCTGCGTGAGGGTGACTTCGTCGAAGGCTCCTCGCAGAAGCGAGGCCGAGTCCGAGGCCTCGACGACCTCGAGGCTCAGCGTCCCTTCGAGTCGGTCGGCCTCGGAAGGTGCGCCTGCGACCGCCACGGTCGAGCGCATGTCGAATGCGATCCGCTCCTCCTCCACGAATGCGCAAGCCGATTGCGGAAGCGGCGTTGGGTCGGTCTCGGTCACGTTCTTGGACTCGGGGAGAGTGGATTCCGAGAACATGACCCCGGCCGCGACGCACGCACCGGCGGCAAGGAGCCAGCCGAGAGCGTGGGAGGGCTTCCGCGCGATCACTGGAGCACCTCGAAAGCGATGGTGCGGTCGAGGAGGGTGCGGCGAATCACCGGCGAGGAGAACCGGAACAGGTTCACGCGGAGCGTCCGGTTGAAGCGCCGGAGGAACCGGGCCCGGAACCGGATGCGACCGACGATCGACACGTTCCCCTTGATGAGCGTGAGCTCCACGCCGAAGTTCGCGTTGCCCGCCACACCGATTCCGCCATTCTCGAAGAGGCCGAAGTTGAGCGATGCGCTGAGCGGGAAACCGGTGTCGATGATGCGAAGGTCAGCGTCAACTCCACCGCTGATGCGTCCGATACGTACACCGCCAAAGATGTTCGCGGTGAATGCGAAGAACGGGGTGACGGTGCGGGAGAGGGATCCACACCCGATGAGCGGTTCCTGCGTGTTGAGCTGGCTCATGCAGGTCGCGGCATCGGTGGTCGCGGTGAGCGAATCCTCGGAGCGAATGCCGACCTCGCCGCCAAGGCGCACGGTGATGCCGATCCGCACCGGACCGAACCCGAAGCCGAGGTTCGGGAACCGATGGGACTTGCCCACCGAGAACTCCTCCTCGCGAACGATCTCTCCACCGGACTGCGACCTCTCGAAGACCCGTTGATTGAACGCGTCGACGGTCACCTCGTAGCCGTTCGTGGCCGGGTCGATTCCCACGTTGGCCTCCGCCTTGGCGCGGGCGATGTCGATGCCGAAGCTGCGACCGAGTCGGCCTCGGATCGTGGCGTTGCCCTCGACGAGGCTGGACGCCCCGGTGTTGTCGAGCCTATTGCGAGTTTCGAGGCCCACCTCGAGTCGAAGGCGACTCCCTCCGACGCGCTTTCCAAGGCGATGGTTGAGCTCGAAGGAGGTGGCTGCGCTGGCTCCGCCCTCTTCACGAACCATCACGACCTCGAGGGTCTGGCAGTCGTCGGCGTAGTCGATCTCGCCTTCGTTGCCGGCCTGATCGAAGTCCGCTTCGAAACAGCCGCGAAGCTCGAAGTCGCTCACGTCCGCCCACGCGCCAAGCGGGGCAAGTGCGGAGTAGGTGGCGCCTTCGGCGTACAGCTCGTGGGACAGCTGGTTCGCCGTGCCCGGGAGGAGCTCGGTGATCGGCACCGCGTCGACGCGGGGGGCGTCGGCCTCGTCCGACGTCTTCACGGTCAGCGGGAGATGGTCGTCGGTGCTCCCGACCGGTCGGAGGTCGTAGCGAAGGCGCGCAGGGCCCGGCATCGCAATGTCCTGACCGATCTGGGAGGGGTCGAGGCCGAAGCGGAGCTCATCGGTGATGCCCGGCTCGTCCGCCTCGAGGTCCGCCGGGACCTCTTCCGGCGCGAGTGCGGCGATGTAGGGGTCGCGTCCGTTGACCACCAGCACCGACTCGACCGAGAGGGTCGGCTGCGAGCCCGCGAGTTCTTCGGAGTCTGGGAGCACCGCGACCGAGGAGTCGCTCGTCATCGCGGCGTGCCGCACGTCGATGAGGCTACCGGCGGCGTCGCTCGGCGTCGGCTGCAGGTTGACGTTGTACACGCATCCGGCCTCTCCGCTTGCCGTCTTGCAGAGCTGGTTGAGGGCTTCGCCGGCCGCCGCCGCGGTGTAAGAGACCGACGGCGCGTCGATGGCGCTCTCGACCTCTTCTCCACCTTCGAAGGTGACGCGGACATTGACCTCGTTGCCGATGAGCTCATCGCACGCCGAGGTGGGCCAGATGTACCCGTTGAACTGGTGCTCGGCACCATCGCCCGGCACTTCGACCACCAGGGCGCTCGACGAGCACTCGATGGGTGCGCTGGGGTCCGCGGGGTTGGCTTCGACGAAGCTAAACGACACGGCGACCTGCTGGCTCGCGCCCTCCGGGCCGCCGGCGGTCACGCCAAAAGTAAGGGGGACTCGGTTATTCACATACACGGGCTGGGCCAGGTCATACTGCACGTCCAGGTAGGTCAGCCGCAGGCTCTCCAGAGAGGGTGCGCACTCGGCATCACCATCCTCGCAGGGCGTGGTGTCCGAGCTGCAGCCTCCGGCGATGACAAACGCCGTGGCTAAGGTCCAAAGCAAGCTCTTGGTCCGAGGTAGTTCGGTTCGATTCAATCTCACAAGCAGACTCCTTGTTGGGGCACTCCAAACGTGAGTCGGCGAGGGGGTAACCTCGAGTTAACCGGGGTTAAACCGCCCGGCTCGGAGTTCAACGGAGGGATGTAAGACGACGCCCCCGATCGACCCACCTCCGCGTATCTGAGGCTCCGAACGGATCTCCCGCGCCGACGCGAGTTCGGTCTTTCAGTCCGTTCACGAGGGCGCCTGAGCGTGTGTCGACGACCTCCGGGCGAACCCGAAGATCCGCTCTCGCTCTTGCCCTAAGAACCCGCTTCGCTGAATGCGTTGTCGACCGCTTCTTCTTCTGCCTGTTCGGCGGTCGCGCCGTCGAGCTCTGGGTTCCCTAGAATCGAATGCTCAGGCGATGGCGCCATCTCAAGGGTTTCGACCCCGAGCGCCTGACGAATCGCCTTGGCCTGCGCCTTCGTCGCGCCGGCGCGAATCAATGTCTCCTCATCGGCCAATCGAATCGCTCGAAGAGAACCGAGGTTCGACAGGAGCTTCTGTCGCGTCTTGGGCCCGATCCCCGGCACCGCGTCGAGGTCGCTTCGCAGCCTTCGCTTCTTTGCGCGCTTCTTGCGGTGATGGTTGCTCGCGCGGTGGGCTTCGTCGCGGGCGAGCGCCAGCATCTGGAGCGCAGGGTGGCTCTCGCGAATGTTGATCGGGTTCTTCGCGCCGGGGGTGTAGATGCGATCGACAACCTTGTCGCCGTATGCGGTTTCCTTTTCTTTGGCGAGCGCAACCACCGGGACGTCGTCGACGCCGATGTCGGAGAGGGCCTTGAGGGCGACGTTCAGCTGACCCTTTCCGCCATCGACCACGAGAAGGTCCGGATTCTCCCAACCCTGTTCTTTCTCTCGTCCGCGACGAAACCGCCGCGCGAGGACTTCGTACATCGCTCCATAGTCGTCGCCACCCGCGTAGCGCTTGATGTTGAAGCTCCGGTAGCGAGCGCGGTCCGGTACTCCGTCTCGAAGGGCGACGAGGGCGCCCACCGGGTCTTCGCCACCGGTGTGCGAGATGTCGAGGCATTCGATCTGGCGGGGGAGGTGACGGAGTCGGAGCCGCTCCTGAAGATGACCGAGCCGTTCCTCGACGTCTTCCTTGGCACGGGCCTTCTCTTCGAACGCGTGCACTGCGTTCTCCATCGCCATGCGAATGAGGTCCGCGCCTTGGCCGCGTCGCGGCACGAGAAATTTCACCCGGGCACGCCGGCCGCCCTGTTTGGTTCGACGGTCGGTCAGAAGATCCGCCCAGCCGTTCATCGCCTCGACCTCGACCGGAAGAAGGACTTCGTCCGGGAGGTAGGTGCCCTCCTGGTAATACTCGCCGAGGAATCGGGCCACGAGCTCGTCGTCGGGAAGTCGCACCCCGCTCAGATCATAATTGCGGACGCTCACGAGCTTACCCCCGCGGATGATCAGCACGGTGAGCTCGGCCTTGTCCGCCTGTCGATAGAACCCGACAACATCCTGGTCGACGTCTTTGACCACTGCGACGCGCTGGTCCTCTCTCACGCGCTCGACGGCGCGGATCTGATCGCGATAGAGCGCCGCGCGCTCGAACTCGAGTGTCTCGGCGGCGTTCCGCATTTTTCCGTCGAGTTCTTGCACCAGTTCGTCGTGCCGCCCGTCGAGAAACAGCGCGACGTGCTCGACCTGTTGGCGGTAGTCGTTCTTATCGACGTCGAAGACGCAGGGCCCGGGGCAGCGGCGAATCTGATACTGGAGGCAGGGGCGCTTTCGAGACCGAAGCTCCGAGTCGGTGCAGGTGCGGAGCTGAAAGTAGCGGTTCACCAGCCGCAGCGTCTGCCGCGCTGCGGTCGCCGAATGATAGGGGCCGAAATAGCGAGAGCCGTCGGGCTTCGGACGCCGAACCACTTCGAGCCGAGGCCATTCGGTGCGGAGCCGGAGGCGAAGCGAGAGAAACTCTTTGTCGTCGCGGAGCTTGAAGTTGTAGCGAGGCTGGTGCTCCTTGATGAGTTGGTTTTCGAGGAGCGCGGCCTCCTTCTCGGTCTTGGTGACGTAGGTCTCGATGTCGTGAAGCTGTTCGTCGAGGAGGCTGATAAAGAATCGACTGTCGCTTCCGCCCGGCTGAAAGTAGCTGCGGACGCGGCTCCGAAGGCTCCGCGCTTTGCCGACGTAGAGGACCACGCCGGGCTCGCCGCGAAACAGGTAGACCCCTGGCGAACTCGGGAGGGTATCGAGCTTTGCCTCAACCTCAGGCCGCATCGGTCGGGAGTGTACAGGCTCCGTTTGGAGCGGGTCGGCTTCGGCGTGTGGTTTTTGCGCCGATCCCTCTGGCGCCGGTGTGCATCGCGATCGGGCCACCCCTGGTCTTGTCGCGATTCTGGAGGGCGGAGTTCACTACCCCTGATTTGGTGCGTAGCGTTGCCCGGGGCAAGCCCTTCCAGAAGACGCGTTCTGCGGGTGCTGCGAGCTGAAGATCACGCGGTGGCCGTTTGGAGACTTACTCCCACTTGAACTTGGCGATCTCGATCCGATCGGTGATCTTGATCCCCAACGCTTCGTCTTCGTCCCAGTCGGCGTCGTCGTGAATCCAGAGAATTGCCTTGACCGTCGACAAGTCGACTTCGAAGAGCGCAATGTCGCCAGGATCGAAGGGCCAGAGCATCTTGAGCGTCTCCGGACTCATTAGCCCGATGTCAGGATGGTTCGGACGAAAGACTTCGAAGTTCCCCGGTCGAATCATGCCGGACTTGAATGCCCGCTGAAACGGGGATGCCCCGGACGACTCGCTCGGACTGGGCTCGAGCAGCTCGATGATCGCGTTGGCCTCAAGCTCGGTGGAGTAGCCGATGTAGATGGTTCTCATCGTTTCCTCGAGGAAGAAGGGTCTCGGACGTCGAGGAGTGAGAGCAAGACCAAACTGCCGACGGAAATAGTGCGACACCGATCCTTGCCCTGCGTCCTCGGGCCGGGCGGGGAAAGGGAGTGTCATGTTTCGAAACGCGATGATTCTGAGCGTTCTTGTCCCGCTTGCTGGTTGCGGGTTGATCGGAGAGATCTTTGGACAAGGCGAAACCACCGCCAGCGTCTCCGGGTACGCGCGGCAAAGTAGTGGTCCAGCCCCGGCGCAACCCGGCGTCCAGCCTGCGGGCGCTCAGTCGCAACCTCGGCCCGCAGCGCAACCTCAGCGCGCAGCGCAACCTCCGCCCGCGCGACAGACCGCCGCCCGTGCCGAGTGCGAGGGCGGATTTACCCTGGGCCGGCAAGCGATGATCGACAGCCGCGCGGGCCTCGGTCACGAATGCAACGGCGCGCGGAGCAACTGCGTCGACGGGTATTTCTTGGAGCTCGATGGAGGAGGTTGCTACTGCGTGATGAGCTGCTCGACCCTCATCGACGACCGGATCGGCGCATCGTGCAGCGAAGATGGCACTTGGACGTGCCAGCACGTTCAAGCGACCAACGCCAGCGCGAACCACGCTCGGATCTGTGCCGCCCAGTCGTGGAACCTGTGCCAGCGAGGGAGCTAGCCCGATGCGGGCTAATTTTCGATTCGAGACTCAGGGCCCCGGCCCGAGCGGCGACCGGCGGTGAAGTCGCGTCTCCGAGACCTCGAGGACATCGAAGCCGGAGTCGCCACTCGAGATGCCAATGTGTTCGAAGTGAACTGCGTTGCGGTCGATTCGTGCGCGAAGTTCCAACTCCACTGGTGTGACCTCGTCGGGCGCGCGGATCGATCCGACGAACCGAAGGGTGACCTGGTTTCCTTCCACCGACGGCGGAGCATGGCTCAGTTCGGGACTTCCAAGCGCCACTGGACCCCACTCACGCAAATGCGTGATGAGCGCATTGGTCAACGCAGTCTCGCCGTGGGCGGCTCGGAGCGCCGGAGACAGGTGTGCCGCGAGCCGCGCCCGGTCCGTGGCCGCCGCCGCGTTTCGAAGTTCGGTATAGGCCTCGATCGCGCGTCGTTCGAACGTTTCTTCCGGTTCGGGAAATGGCGCTAGGGTCGGCCCCTGGCAACTCTCGATGAGCCGCATCGACGAGATCTCGGTGTGGCGCTGCTCGGCCCCTTCGCCGTTCGACGTCAGGCGAGTTTCGGTGACGGACGCCACACCGGCGTGAAGAAGCCACCCGGTGTCGAGCACTGCGTAGTGCCCGCGCGCGTGTCCCCGAGTCCGCCGATCGATGCTCCCACTCGCCTTCGTGGGTACCGAGAGCGATCGACTGCGTTCAATGTCCCACTCCGCGGTCAGAAGGGCCACATGATGTTCGCCGACACGAACCCAGCGGTCGACCCTCACCGTAGCGGATGACTCCTCCGGCAGTGGCGACGGAGGGGCGATCGCATCGGGGAGCGCGAGCGAACCTCGCCGACCCTCGGTTTCCGTGGCGGAGCCGCGCGGGAAGGTCTGAATACGCCACTCCGTCTCCGACGAGAGTGAAGGGTCGGGCAGCGAAGGAAAGTAGATGACCGGCGCTTTCCATTGCTCGCCATAGGCGCTGAAGAGCGACGTCGGTCCGTCCACTTCTCGAAGACCTCGACCCACGAGGGCGAGATAGACGGTCGCGAGGCTCGCTGCTGCCTGTCGCCGACCGGGTTGGACCTGCCCGTTTCGAATCGTACCAACCTCGATGGGGCCGTTTTGGAGGGTTGCTCGCTCTCCTTCGTGGCCCATGAGAATCGTCCCTCGGATGGCGAGGCCGCCTTCGGATTCACGGATCGGAGAGCGGACCGTGACCTTGGCGTCGAAGGCGTACCGAAGCTCGCATTCGGGAAGGGACCACCGAAGCCCTGGCGCCGCGTCGGCACTCACGATTTCCAGCCGGGCGACCGCCTCATCGAAGAGTTCCCGCGGGTCGGCCGGTGGCGGCAGTTCCACGGGAGCTTCAGTCGCCGGAGGAACCGGGGTCGCCGCCGGGTTGTCGCGCGGTGTTTGTCTAACCGTTTCGCTTTCGCCGCAGTGGCACGCAAACCCTGGGGCAACAACTGCCGCGACCAGGAGTGCGAGTATGACAGGCCTTTGGAGCCGTCCCGGTGGGGCGCGAGTCGAAAAGCTACTCGGCCTCAAAGCCGATCTTCGAGTGGGTGCCGTCACAGAACGGCTTGTTCTTCGATTCTCCGCAGCGGCACAGCGCGCATTTGGCGCCGGTCCAGGCCTTCCGCCCCGCGCCACTCACGAGCGACAGGTTGCCGCTGAAGAAGCGGGCCGTTTTTGGCGCGCTTGATCACGAGGGCGCCGCCCTCTGTTTCGAGGGCCTGCCCTCTGTCCCCGATCGCGCCACGGTCGATGAAGTCCGCCGTTTCGTGGCTGTTGTCACAAAACGGCTTGTTGTTGGACTGCCCACAGCGACAGAGGGCAGCGCGGAACTGCACCCCCGACATGTCGTCGCTTGCGCCATCGATGGTCAAATCGCCACGCAGATAGAGCGGCCCGTTGTTCGCGACGGTGACGGTGTTCTCCGAGTCGGCCGTTTCGGTCCGAGCGCCGTCCTTGTCGATGTAAGTGATCGCACCAGTGGGACACCGTTCGACCACCTCGTGCACTTCACCGAGCTGAACCAGGTCGGGTTGGCACCACGGCTTCCGACCACCGACAAACAGCTCGCCACTTGCACGGCCGCATTCGCCGACATGAATGCAGAGGCGCCGATCCCATAGCACATCGACTTCTTTTCCTGAGAACTTGTGGATGTCGTCGCTCATACCTTG
>JBCCZL010000140.1:0-18276 GCA_039187775.1 Myxococcota bacterium | reverse complement strand
GGGGTCTACAAGAAACACCCCCGAAAAACGAAGCTCCACGACATCGATGTCCGAATGGTCGATCACTTCAACGACCCATCGATTCCGTAGCTTCTTCGTCATCGGTGCCCCGAACGGTGGGTGCACGACGCATTGGATTCAATCCGTGCCCCACCCTCCGACCGTAACCCGATGGAACAAACCCCGTACAGTGATGCAATGGCGAACCGGAACGGACCGCGCGCAAGAGGTATCGCGATCACCCTTGCGGCGGTCGCTTCGCTCCTCGCGGCCTGTGGCTCCGACGCCTCGGACGCTCCCCCTCGCGCCTCATCCACCCAGCCCACTTCCGGTACCGAGCCGCCTCTCGGCGAGCGAATCGAACTCAGCGACGAAGAGTGGCGGAGCCGCCTCTCGGCCAAGGAGTATCGGGTACTTCGCCAGCACGGAACGGAGCGGCCGTTCACCGGCGCACTCCTCGACGAACACCGCGACGGCGTATTTCGCTGCGGCGGTTGCGGTGCGCCGCTTTTCTCGAGCGACGCGAAGTTCGATTCGGGCACAGGATGGCCGTCGTTCACTCAGCCCATCGAAGACGGACGCATCGACGAACACTCGGACTATTCGCTTCTGATTCCGCGAACCGAGATCCGCTGCCACCGCTGCGACGGGCATCTTGGGCACGTGTTCTCCGACGGCCCCGAACCGACCGGACTACGCTACTGCGTGAACTCCGCATCATTAGAATTCTCCCCCGCCGATCCCTGACCTATTGCACGACGCGGCGGGCCGCACCACCATCGAGCACGTGGACGGCACGATCGAGCAGCGGGTGGTAGAGGCAGCGTTTCGGCGCCTCCGATCGGAGCTTGCCGAAGTGGGAGCGGAGACGACCGTTCGCGCCTGGCTCTTCGCCGCCCTGGGTGCTTGGGGCCCGGCAGTGCCTTCGACCCGAGAGGAGCTCACCCAGTTCGTGCGCGGGCCCCTCCGCCGGGTGCTCGCAAGAAACGTGGACCGTCAGGAGCTTCCGTTTCTTCTCGTTCAGCTCGAGAACGCAATCGCGGTGGTCGATTCCGAAGACTCACTCCCCCCATCGCCTCGTCCCTCGCATCGGCCGCCTCTTCCGGCGAGTGCGTCGGCCACATGGACACTCGCGCCCATCGTTCCGGGTCGGATCCGACTCCTTGTCGTGTCGGGGCACCGCCACCTTGGCGACACGCTGAGGCTCACTCTGGGACCCGATAGCTTCGTCGTCGACAGCCTGGCCGACGTCGGGAGTTCGACGGACATGAGTCAGGTCGACATCATCCTGATCGATGCGATGCAGCCACCCACCATCGAGCCGCTTCAGCTGGTGGCCGGCCTCGGCATTATTCCCAAGGGTACGCTCGTCACGATCTGGGCGTCGGAAGAAGACTACGGGCAGGCGGTGGTTCAAGCATTGTCGGCAACCGGGATCCCGAGCGTTCCATTGGTGTCGAGCGAGGGGGTCGCCCCGTTTCTCGACCTCGCCCGTTCCCGCATGGGCTGAACCGGCAAGGCAGGGGATGTTTCCCATCCCGAGTCTGGTAGAGTCGAGCGTGGGAGGAGACTGCCGATGAGAGATCTTCCGAGCCGAGCCGGTTTTGTCCGCTGCACATCATGCCGACGCCACGTCCGGCCGGGCCCCTGCCCCTTCTGCAGCGGGAACCGGGTGTCCGTGGCGGCCCGGAACTTGGGCCGGGGCAGCGTGGTCGCCGCTTCGCTGTTCGCCGCGGCGTGCGGCGGAACGCAATCCGAGGCGACTCCCGAGCCGGATCCCGACACCACCGAACAGTCGGAAGACCCGATCGCGGAGCCGGCCTACGGCATTCCTCCGGACGAACTCCCACCACCCGAAGAGGAAGGGGCGACTCCGGACCGTCCTCCGGATCCTCCGGACGAGCCGATGTACGGCGTGCCCCCCGAGGAGCTCTAAGCGGCGCGTGGTTTGGCGGCGAGCGAACGCCCTGGCGGTCGCTCGGCTTCGAGCCGAACGGTGGTTCGTTGAAGAGCGATCTCTCGAAGCATCAGCTCGACAAGCGCAAGCACGGCAAGGCAAAGCACGGGGTGGGTCTCCATGATACCCGTTTGAACGGCGCTCCCGCGAAACGCTGAAGGGTGACCCGCGTCACCCTTTGACGCACATCACCTGCTTGAGCTCCGCGACCACTTCCACCAGATCCGCCTGGTGGTTCATCACCTGGTCGATGTCCTTGTAAGCGCCAGGGATTTCGTCCAGCACCGCTCCATCTTTTCGGCACTCGACGCCTTCGGTTTGGGCGCGAAGGTCCGCCACGGAAAACTCGCGCTTCGCGCGTCCCCGGCTCATCCGCCGGCCGGCTCCATGCGAGGCCGAGTGAAACGCCTCAGCGCTACCCCGGCCCCGAACGATGTACGACCGGGTGCCCATCGAGCCGGGAATGATGCCGAGCTCACCGGTCCGAGCACTGATCGCGCCCTTTCGAGTGACGAGCACGTCTTCTCCGAAGTGCGTCTCTTCGGAGACATAGTTGTGATGGCACATCACCGGCTGTCCGAACGCGACCTTTGGAAAGAGCTTCTTCAGCACATCCTGGTAGAGCTTCAGCATGACGATGCGGTTCTCTCGCGCATAGGTCTGCGCCCAGTAGAGGTCCCGCCGGTACGCCTCCATCTCTCGGGTCCCTGCGAGAAACACCGCGAGATCGGGGTCGGGGAGGTCTCGGTTGTGGGCAAGCTTCTTGGCGCGACCGATATGAATATCGGCGAGGGTCTTCCCAATGTTTCGCGAGCCGGAGTGAAGCATCATCCACACGTGCTGCTCGGTGTCGAGGCAGAGTTCGATGAAGTGATTGCCCCCACCAAGGGTGCCCATCTGCTTTCGTGCCTTGCCGAGGATGCCGTGCACCTTGTCGGTGAGGTCGTGAAACGACTTCCAGAGGCGCAGTTTCTCCGCGTACTTGGTAACGCGCTGGTGCGAGGCAAAACCAACCGGAATCGCCTTTTCGACCCGGTGACGAAGGAGCGCGAGCGAGTCCGGAAGGTCGGAAGCGTCAAGGCTCGTCTTCACCGCGGCCATGCCGCATCCGATGTCGACTCCCACCGCGGCGGGCGACACCGCGCCCCGCATTGCGATGACCGATCCGACGGTGGCTCCTTTGCCGTAGTGCACATCCGGCATCGCCGCGACGTGCTTAAACACCCAGGGAAGGGCCGCAATATTCTTGAGCTGCTCGAGTGCGGTCGACTCGACTTCCTCAAGGGGAGTCCAAAGCTGGACCGGTACGTTCTTTCCTTGCATCGTCGATAGAGCCATCGACTTCTCCATGAGAGGGTCGCGTTTCGCCTCCTACCGGCTCGACTCACCGTCGGCTGCCATCAGAGGCGCGCGAATCGTTGGGGCGCAGACTTTCCAGTGCGCAGACTTTCCAGTGCGCAGACTTTCCAGTGCGCAGAGTTTCCAGTGCGCAGAGTTTCCAGCCCGCCGAATGGGGCCGGCGGGAGACGGCGCAACGCCACCCCCCTTCGAGGAGGAACTATGAATGAGTTTTTGGGGTGTGCAACAAGGCAACGCCCGGGAGGAGCGGAACCGGAGATCTGGTATCCTTGAGGGTCGATGGCGGACCCCCGGAAGGCTCTCTTCTTCGCTTGCTTCCTCGCCGGAGCCGGCTGCGGAGACGACGAGAGTTTTCGCTCCTTCGGCATCGACGCGAGCCAGCCGGACCGCGCGCTCGACGCCGAACCCGACGCGGAACCGGACGCTGAGGCGATGGACCTCTGCCTCGGCGTCGACTGCTCGGCGCTCGACGGTCCGTGCGTCGTCGGAGCGTGCCAGCCCGACGGTTCCTGCGCGACCACGCCGCGTCCCGACGGGGCGATGTGCAACGAGCTTCTCTGCACCGTCGACCAAACCTGTGCCGCAGGGGTATGCCAGGGAGGCGAGCCCGCCGACTGCTCAGGCCTCGACGACGCTTGCATCGCCGGAACCTGCGATCCCGCGACGGGAATGTGCCAGCCGGAAAACGTCCCGAACGGAACCGACTGCACGGATGCCGACCCGTGCACCACTTCCGATCGCTGTGACGCGGGGGGATGTGGCGGAACCGCAGTGATGGATCTCGGAGTGCGGCCCGACGGCTCCGACGCCTTTGGCGGAGTCTCTCGGCCGCCGCTGGTGATCAGCGAAATCGATCCGGGCGACTTCATCGAGCTCTACAACCGGACCAGCCAGCCCATCCCGCTGATGGGAGACAGCTATCAGCTCTGCTCGAGCCCGATGTACATAGACCTTGCGATGTTGGCCCCAGGCGTGACGGTTCCCGCCAACGGCTATGCGACGATCCCTTGGCCCATGGGCTTTACGGACAACGACGCGGGCGGAGAGATTATTCTCTACTCCGAAGCCGACTTCACGGACAGCACCAACATCCTCGATTTCGTGTGTTGGGGAACAGTCCCTCACGCCTCCCGCCTGAGCGAAGCCGCGATGCTCGAAAAATGGACCGCGTCAGACTGTGGAGGCGCTCTCACCGCAGGCTCGATCCAGCGGATCCCGAATCGGATCGGCGACGAACCGGACGACTACTCCCGCTCCGATCCTCCAAGCCCCGCCGACCAATGCGTCCCGTAGCGCGCTAGCGCGGCACTCCAAGGAAGGACGGCGAGTAGCGATTGAGTCGATAGATCACCGCTCGCTCGGGCGGTGAGCCGCGAAGGTCCGGGTTCCAAAACTCCCACACGACTTCGCCGGCAAGGTTGACCTCGAGCGCGTGGCCCGAATCGGACTCGGTGATCAGCACATTGCCGTTGGGGAGCTTCTGCGCGCCTCCCCGGAGCTGGGTAAACAGGTCCGGATGCTCGTACGTCCAGACGATTTCACGGCGCACTGGGTCGATCTCAAGGACGCGGCTTTGATTCCGTCGCACCCCATTGTCGAACACGAGGATCGTTCCCCCTTCGAGCTGCGTCGCGTCGTGCTGGCCCTGAAGCTCTCCCTCGCCAAAGGTCCACAGCACCTCTTCGAGGGCGGGGTCGAGAACGAACAGGCGATTGAGTTCGCGCACCGAGAGGAGAATCGAGCCCAGCGGCGCGATGCCCGGAATCGGCCGATGAAGAACCTCGATCGAGTTCGTGTGCAGAACGTCCGCGGTGCTCCCGGGTCGGGCAAGCTCGCGGGCCGACGTCGTCCCCAGGCGACTTCGGATTCGGTCGATGCGTCGGGACGAGACGTAGGAACGCAGCAGGGGGAACAGGTCCACGGTGCTTTCCACCTCGCCCGCACTCGTGAGGGTCGCGATCCCGTCGGCAAGGATCGGAAGGCGTCGGCCGTCGAAGGTGTACCGCTGGGTTTGGCGGACGAGCACCAAGATCCTGCCGTCCGCCTGAACGGCGAGGTCGTGATGCCCGCGAAGCCGCGTCCGCCATACGATCGAAGAGTCTCTTCGATGGCGGGTGAGGTGATGATCGCGGGCGAGCGCGAGAAGGTCGCCGCCTCTGAGAGGCTCCACGTGCATCCAGCTCGTCTGCGGGTCTTCATCTTCCCAGCGGTGGACCACTTCGCCGTCGAGATCGGTGAGGACGGCGCTCGCCCGATGGCGCGAACTGTAGAGGTTGACGCCAGGGGCGGCGCCGCTCCCTCCTTGGGCACCTCGGAGCTCTGGATTCTCCGCGGGCGCGGAATCGACATAGCCAAGTGCTTCAAGCGCCTCGATTTCATCGTCCCCGAGCCCAAAGTCCGGAGCCTCCCTCGGACCAGGAGCTGGCTCTTCTTCGCTGGCGGGGAGTTCATCCTGGGCCGGCAAGACAGGAACTTCGGCGGGCGACGAGGATTCCGACTCGCTTTGTCCGCATCCCGCCATCCACAGGAGTGAAAGCGAGAACCATCGTCGGCAGAACCGACCGCAGGAGGCGGAGCTTCGGCGCCGGGAAACCACGGCCCGCCACCATAGGCGAGGCCGGATCGGCGGGCCAGCCGCCTTACGAAAAAACACCGGGGCCGAGGGCCCACGCCACAGTGACACGGATCGCCCACGGGCCTCGCGGGTGAGGGCCATCGGACCGGCGCTACGCGCGCTCGGTGGCAAAGAGCTGCGCCAGGTCACGCACCGTCTTGAACTCAAGCACGTTGCCCGCGGGATCCTCGAGAAAAAACGTGCCCTGTTCCCCCACCGCCCCTTCAAACCGCACACGCGGCTCGATTCGGAACGGGGCGCCGCCGTCGCGAAGGCGGGCCGCGAGCGCTTCCCAAGTCTCCCTCGGAAGCACCACCCCAAAATGCGGCACCGGAACGGCGTCGCCATCTACCGGATTCGTTTCTTCAGCGACCGCTCGTTCCGCGACGAGATGCGTGGTGAGCTGATGGCCAAAAAAGTCGAAATCGATCCACCGCGCATCTCGACGACCCACGCCGCACCCCAGCGTGCCCCGGTAGAACCCTTCCGCCGTGGAAAGATCGGTCACCTGAACCGCGAGATGAAAAGGAGTCAGCCCCACGCCGAGGACTCTAGCAGGGCACCGACTCTCGAGTGCCTGTTTCCGTTGGCCCTACCCGGCCTCCGCCGCCTTCTTCAAGTCTGCAGCAAAGTCCTCGAACGGCGGGCCAAAGTCGGGGAGCGATCCCGCGATCATCGGCAGCATGAGCCCCTGAAACACCTCCACCATGGCGAATACCGTTCCCGCGGCCTCCGGCGTCAGGGTGTAGGTTCGAACTCCGCGAAACATCGGAAAGAAGCCGTCGGCCCACACCATGCGCCGCGGCGCCTCGAGCTCCGCGACTTTGAGCTTAAACACCCGGTCCGGCGCCACCTTCGCCCGAAGGCGAATCGTCTCACCCGCCGCGATCCGCCCTTCCACGCTTTCCACCGTCGAGTTCCATCTCGCAAACCCGTCGGCATCCGAAAGGAGTCGGAACACGGCGTCCGGGGGAGCCTCGATCGCGATCGACACTCGATACTCCAACCGAAACGTGCTTCGTTCCTTCCGCGCACGACCGTCGGAGAGAAGTTCCCCGGAGCGGTCGAGGGCGGGAGCGGAGGATGGGTCAACCATGGGGGAGAACCTACGATTATCCCTCCAAAGACAGTAGTATTCGAGCTGCGAAGACTCTATTGCCCTAGGAGCAACAATGGAGGTCGACCTGAATGATGTGCTCGTCTTCACCGAGGTGGTGAACGAAGGGGGCTTCTCGCGGGCCGCTCGCAAGCTCGATCTCCCGGCCTCGGCGGTCAGCCGAAGGGTCGCCCGGCTCGAGGAACGGCTGGGATTCAAGCTTCTGCACCGGACGACTCGCCGCGTCGGGCTGACCGACTTCGGAGAAATCTACTTCGCAAAGACGTCGGCCATTGGACGTCAGCTCGAAGACGCCGAGCGAGCCCTCGCGGACAGTCGGCGCCGTCCGAGCGGACTTCTGCGAGTGACCGCCCCACCCGACGATGGCGGGGTGATTTGGCAGCTGCTGTCGGGCTTCGTCCGCTCGTTTCCCAAAGTCGATCTGGAGATCATCCACACCCTCGAATACCTCGACCTGATCGAGGCGCGGGTCGATGTCGCACTTCGCGGAGGAGCGGCCCCGGACTCGACCGAGTTCACCGCCCATCGGCTCTTCGAGTCTCGAATCCTCCTCGCCGCCAGCCCCGCGTATCTCGCTGCCCGCGGCACTCCCACCCGGGTCGAGGATCTGGAGTCGCACGACTGCATCTGCATGGACCGCTGGGCGCCGAACGCGATCCGTCGGCTCGATGGGGACCGGGGGCTCGTCAAGCTTCAGGTTCGAAATCGAGTCCGAGCCAACCGGCTGGACACCGCTCACGCCGCCGCGCGGGACGGCTTCGGGATCGCTCCCGTCCTCCAGATGACGTGCCAGCGGGAGCTCGACTCCGGTGCCCTGGTGGAAGTGCTGCCCGGTGCGCTTCCCGACTCGTCCCCGTTCTGGGCGGTCTACCCGAAAGGCCGGAAGGCTTCGATGGCGGCGCAGGCGCTGATCAAACATCTGATCGCGGCTGCCCCGGCCATCACTTCCGCTTAAGATCCTCGAAAGGTGCAGTTTTGCACCCTTGAACGCCGTAGCCCTAACTTACGAGAATGGTGGGGGAATACCGATTGTGAGAATGCGAGCCCGGGCGTTTCAGTCCAACCCGACGTCATGAACGGAACCGAAAGTCTCGGCCACGCTCCGACCCTGAGGAGCGTTCCTCCGACCCGCCCAAGTACATCGCTCGGGCGCTCCGTCGACCCTCATTCGCCCGAGGCGCGGCTTGGCGCGCGCGTCCACGATCGGTACGAGCTCCGCTCGGTCATCGGCAGCGGCGGAATGGGTGCGGTGTATCGAGCCTTCGATCACTCCGCGCTGATCGAAGTGGCGGTGAAGATCCTTCACCCGCAGTTCGCGCGGGACCGTCAGGCCGTCCTTCGCTTCGAGCGCGAAGCCGCCGAGGTCAAGAAGCTCCGTCATCCCGGGATCGTCCGGATGCACGACTACGGCGAGGATCCGCGCTTCGGCGCCTACATGGTGATGGAGCTCCTGGTTGGTGAGAGCGTCGACGCGGCGGTGGCCCGAAACCCGCTGGCCGTCGACACCGCCGTCGGCATTGCGCTCGCGGGACTGGAAGCGCTCGACTACGCCCATCGGAACGGAGTGATTCATCGCGACGTGAAGCCCTCCAACCTCTTTCTCGCCGAGGCGCCGAAGCTCCTCGATTTCGGGATCGCTCGCGTGCTCGAAGACGAGTCCGAGCTCACGCGGAGCGGCATCGCGATGGGAACGCCTCGCTACATGAGTCCCGAGCAGCTGATCGATGCCAAGCGCGCAGAAGCCACTGCCGACGTGTACTCGATGGGCGCCGCTCTCTTCGAAATGCTTACCGGCGAATC
Source organism: Myxococcota bacterium (assembly GCA_039187775.1). Classification (GTDB taxonomy): domain Bacteria; phylum Myxococcota_A; class Polyangia; order Polyangiales; family JBCCZL01; genus JBCCZL01. The sequence goes on along the minus strand of JBCCZL010000140.1, from coordinate 9,429 downwards.
GCCGGCGGATGCCGACAATCAAGCCGCGATGATCATCCAGGTCGCGACCGGGAGGATTCGACGGAGGCCGGACCGACTCCGGCCGGAAATCCCCGCCGCGGTGGGGCACGCGATCGAGCAGGCCCTCGCGTTCGATCCGGAAGAGCGCCCGCCGACCGCAGCCGCGTTTGGTCGGCTTCTCGAAGAAGCGCTGACGGACGCGTCGACGCCGTCTCATCCCGAGCCGGTGCCCGCACGCCGGGGGAGCTATCTGCTTTCCGCCGTCGCGGGTGCACTCACGTCGCTGCTCCTCGTCGGTGCATTTCTTCTCGCGCCGGATGCCGAAACTTCCGTTTCCCTGAACCGCGAAGATCCGGCGCCGACGATGCGCCCGGTGCCGGACGTGGTCAGCTTCTCCGGATCGGCCACCGCGACCCGTCGAGAGTCTCTCGCCGAACCGACCGCCTCGACTCCCGCACCCGCACCCGCAGCGCTGTCGTCGGCCTCGCAAGCGCCCCGCGCGTTGGCACCGGCTCCGCGGTCCACGCGGCGGCCGGCGGCGACCCCTGCCCCCGCAAGTTCGCCCGCGACCCCAACCCAGCAGCAGATGAATGTCGCCCTCCAGCGGATCCAGCCCAGGGTGGCCGCGTGCACTGAGGGCGAGCTCGAGATGCGGTTCGAAGCCCTCGTCGACGGCAGCACCGGCCGGGTCAGTGACTCGGTCGTCGCCTCTCCCGGAGCCAACCAAGCCGAGCTCGCGTGCCTCTATCGTGCGGTGGCCCAGTACCGACTCCCCCCGTTCGACGGCACCCATCGGGTTCGGGGTGGGATCAGCGTCACCAGCGGATAGTTCGCGCTTACCGAACCATCCGAACGATCCCGTTCCCTATGACCACGGGAAACAACGCGAGATTTCGAAGCATCGCCCACGGCCAAGAGTACTGCGGCGCTTCGGCTCCCTCGACGAGGGCGTGGGCAAGGGCGCGAAGGTGCGACGGACCAAAGGGACCGTCGTCGAGGACGCTAAGCAGACCCTCCGGGAGCGCACCGACCCCGTGAAGGCCGCCCGTCCACGCACCCACGATCGCGGCGATCGAATCGGTATCGCCCCCCGCCCGAACCGCAGCGTCGATGCACTCAAGCGGCGTGGACCCAAACCGCAAGAAGAGGAACGTACTGAGCCCCACCGAGTGGACCGCAAACCCACTGTTGCCCAACGTCGCTGCCGCCTCTTCGAGCAGTTCGTACGGCGATCCGGTTTGGTCGGCGATGCGGAGCGCCGAATCGATCGCGTCGATCGTCTCGGCGTCCCTCACCACGGCCCGTGCCTCGCGGACCATCGGTCGACGTGCCGCGGTGGGCGGGCTCACGACCGCCCGGGCGGCGAGCTCGGCGACGAAGAGCGCGCCTTGAACCGCCCGCTCATCGGTGTGGGTGGTCGTGGCGATCGCGCGACCGACGGAGCGACGACGCTCCGGTTCGTCGGGAAACACCGCCCCGATGATCGCAGCTCGCATCATCGCCCCGTTTCCGGCAGATCCTACCCCCGTCCGCCGGAAGCCGAGGAGGATTCGGAGGCACGCTCGCAGGGTCCCAAAACCAATCCCGAACGGAAGGCGCAGAAACCAACCCCCCATGCCACGACGAAAGCGGCGTGCTGCATCCGACGCGTATTCCGCATCGGTGAGCCGAGCTCCGGTGGGACGAGGTGCCCGGTGCATAGCCTCCTTCTCGATAGCCTCCTTCTCGATAGCCTCCGCGTGGACAGCCTCCGCGTGGACAGCCTCGGCACGTAGAGCGTGGGCGCTTGCTTCGCTCGCACACAGGGTCTGCGCAACCAACGCCGACTGCTCGGTGTCGTCGGACACAAAACCTCGCCGCCCAAAGAGCTGGAACCGATCCGCTCCCCGATATCGGCGCAGGACTTTCGTGCGCGAAAGGCCTTCGTGCGGGAGTCCGAGGGCGTCTCCAAGCGCGGTACCCAAGAGAACGCCTTCCACGCGCGTACGCATCCGGGATCGGAGCGCGGTCATGGTGTGGGCCGCCTCGAGTGCCGTGTCGAGTGCCGTGTCGAGTGCCGTGTCGAGTGCCATGGCGCGGTGCACATCAAGCCACGTGCCAAGCGTCCTGAGCTGGGTCGAATCGGAGAACCGGCTCGACCGTGCCAGGTCGACATCCGGGGCTCGGGTGCGCTGCCACTCTGTCAGGTAGACCGAATCGCAGCCCGCACGGTCCACCCAACGAGCGAATCCCATAGCCCGCCTCGTCCGCGAGCCGGTGGAACCACCGTCCCGCTACGCGGCGGAACGAGTCTCGTCTTCGGCTCGAGGAGTGAACGAAGAAGCATTTCGGAGATCTCGAAACAGGGCCTCTTCCCGCTTCGAGAGTTGCTTCGGCACCACGATCCGGACTTCGGCATAGAGGTCGCCCCGGCCGCTGGGCGACGGATACCCCCGCCCCCGAACGCGGATCCGGCGCCCGGACGACGAGCCGGCGGGAACGGTCAATCGAATGTTTCCATCCAGCGTTCGAAGCGTGGCTTTGGTCCCGAGCGCCGCCTCCCAGGGCGTGACGTCGAGGGCGGTGGTCACGTCGTTGCCGTTGATGCGGAACCGCCCGTCGGATTCGACCGTCACCGTCAGATACAGGTCGCCACGGCCCGCCGGTCCGGCCATCCCATGACCCGCCACCCGGATGCGTTGCCCAGACCGAACCCCGGGCGGCACGGTGACGCGAAGACGCACGAGCTGTCCCGTCGTCGGATCGGTGAGCCCGATCTCGCGGGGGCCCCCGAGATAAGCCTCTTCCACGGTGAGGCGAAGCTCCGACGCCACATCGGTCCCTCGGGGCGGGGGCCGCGAACCACCAAACCCGCCAAACCCTCCCCCCTGTTGGAAGAGCGTTTCGAACACCGAGCCAAGGTCGCCGACCTCGAACCCTTCGACCCGGAACCCTTGGTTGCCCTGGAATGGTCCTTCGGAATACCCCCCACCCGCGGGCGCGCGCCCGTCGGATACCGCTTTCCAATCGGCGCCGTATCGATCGTAGAGCGCTCGCTTCTCGGGGTCCTTCAGGACCTCGTAGGCATTGGCCACCGCCTTGAATCGTTCCTCCGCGTCTGGAGCTTTGCTCACATCTGGATGGTACTTTTTGGCCAACCGGCGGTAGGCCTTCTGAATCTCTTCAGGGCTCGCGCTCCGATCCACTTCGAGGATCGCATAGAAGTCTTGCGCATTCATAAGGTCTCCTGCTTGGTGTCAGGGCTCTCCTAGGAAGCCTTCTGGTAATCCGGTACGTCGACCGAGGGTTCCTGGGCCACGCTGACCGCAACTTTGGTGGGTGAAAAGAGCTGACCATTTCGGCGAAATCCCGCCGCAAGCACCGATGTAATCCGACCCTTCGAAAATGAGGACGACCGATCCGCGAGCACCGCATCGTGCATCGCCGGATCAAAACGGTCGCCGGGCTTCGCTTCGATGACCTCGAGGCCTGCCTCCGAAAACGCCAGTCGAAGCTGCTCTTGCGTGAGGCTGACGCCCTCTCGAATCGCGGAAAGGGGCGCTTCGCCGTGTTCGAGGGAACGCTCGAGATTGTCCCAGACCGGAAGCAGTGCCCGAAGCAGCGTTTGCTCCTCGGAGGGGTCCAGCACCTCCTCGTCGGTCGCGATGGCCAGCGAATCCGCTGCAGGGGCCGAGACAGGAACGTGCTCCGGATCCGTAGCCTCGGCATCCAGTTCGGTGCCCGGACGCGCCGCCAGCGCCTCGAGCTCCTCGGCCAACGCCTCGCGCTCCATCAGCACCGTTTCGAGGCGCTGCTGAAGTTCAGCGGTCACTTCCTCTGCGTGACGCGCGTCGGCTTCGGCTCGCGCTCGAGCGGCTTCGCCCTTCGCGAGGGCGCCCTCGATGCTCGCCTCGGCCGCCGCAGCTCGCTGCAGCGCCCTCGATGCCTCGTCCCGCGAGGCAAGAAGCTCTTCGAGCAGAGACACGACCGCGGGATGCACCCGCCCGGCCGCGACCAGGCGCTCGACCATCGCGTCTCGCTCTCTCCGCGGCGTCCATCCCGATCGGTGCCGAGCAGTCCTCGGAACCGGTCCCGGATCGAGCACATCGCGGAGGCCAAATCCGTACCTGGGCATGGTTGCGCTCCTTCCTTGTGCTCTCCTACCAATAAGCACGACCCCTCCCGGGTCAACCGGGAGACGGCGTCCACGGTGTCGTAGGGAGGGTTCGCTTCAGGCAGCATGCGTCACCCCGCTCTGCAGTCATGTGCGGCGACTCTGCATATTCGAAGGTTCCCCCACTTCCGAGAGCGAGTTCTTCCGACGGCTACCGTGCCGCTCCTCATCAACCTCGCTAGGGAAGCGCTCTCGCCGCGCTCGAGATTCTCGTCGAGATCATCGGACTCACCGAAGAGCGCACCGAGTACACAACCGCACGCCGGTGAGTCTCGAAGGTTGGCCGGTGATTGTTCAGCTCGCGGCGACGCATGCCGACGCCGTCGGCGCGACGGGGATCGAGCACGGCGCCGAGGTCGTGTTTCCCATCGACGATCAGTTCTAGGGAAAACGCAAAGGCGACCCCTCTGGGCGTTTCTGGATCATTTCTCAACCTCTTGAAGATCTCAGTCCCAAGGAAATCCAGCGCCGCATGAAGGGCGGCAGAGCCCTGGTTGTCGCACCGAATGCGCAGTCTCGCGGAACGATCCCAAACTTTCTTTGCGGAGCGCGTGACATGACAGTGTCAAGCACATAGGCTACGTTGCGATCGTGTCGGATCTTCGCCGAAAAATCCTGGACGCCAGCATCGACATGGTCGCCGAACACGGCGTCCGGTCGGTCAGCTTCCGGGAAGTGGCCCGCCGCGCCGGCGTCAGCCACCAGGCGCCGTACCACCACTTTGGCAACTACGAGGGAATCCTTCGGGCGGTGGCTCAGGAAGGCTTCGCCGCCCTTGCCAGCGCGATGAACGAGGCCGCCGAGAAGGCGGGATCGGACACCCTTCGGTCGCTCAACGCCGCGGGCATCGCCTATGTGCTCTTCGCCCGCGATCACCTCGGCCACTTCCGCGTGATGTTCCAGCGCACGCTGGTGGACGTGCGATCGGAGCACGCTCCGATGGAGGAAGCCGAGCGAACGCACGGAACGCTGATGCGCTTGGCGACGGCAGCGGTGGACTCCGGCTATGGAGCGGGCCTGCCGCCGGAGATGGTCGCCCATGTGAGTTGGTCGGTCGTGCATGGCTTTGCGACCCTCATGGTCGAAGGAATCCTCGCGAACAAAATGATGGTCGGTCCGGATCAGGAAGAGCACCTCACCCGTCAGGTGGTGGAATCGATGAGCCACCTCCTCGACCCCAAAGGCCGGTCTCCGAAAAAGCAGAGCAAGAAATCCCGGCGCAAAGCACCGCGGAGCTCCACCGCCAAAGACCGCTGACCGTTCGGGCTCGAAGCGTTCCGCCGGGCAGCTCGGCGAACGCCCGCTCGCGCACTTGACAGCGTCAACCTCACGCTTGACACTGTCATGACCAGCGGAGGTCGGATGACGAACGAGCAGTTTCGAGCCAAGTATGGTCCGTGGGCGGTCGTGACAGGCGCGTCCGACGGCATCGGAAGAGAGTTTGCCCAAACCCTGGCTACCCGGGGCCTCAACCTGGTCCTGGTGGCCCGTCGAGAGAGCCTCGAGTCCTTCGCGGCCGACCTGGAATCGACCGGTGTGAAAGCCCGTGCCATCCGAGCCGACCTTTCCACCACCGCCGGGGTCCAGGCCGTCGAAGATGCCTGCCGGGATCTTCCGATCGGACTCTTCATCGCGAGCGCCGGCTTTGGTACATCGGGACCCTTTCTCAGCAACGATCGGACCACCGAGCTCGCCATGCTCGACGTAAACTGTCGAGCTCTGGTCTCCCTCAGCCATCATTTTGGCCGTCGCTTCGCCGCGGAGGGACGAGGCGGCATGATTCTCCTTAGTTCGCTCCTCGCGTTTCAAGGCGTGCCCCGAGCAGCGCACTATGCCGCCACCAAAGCGTTTGTGCAGACCCTCGCCGAGGGCCTCCGTCATGAGCTCCGGCCGCTTGGCGTCGATGTGCTTTCGGTAGCCCCGGGACCCGTCAATACGGGATTCGCCGAACGGGCCGACATGAACATGGGCATGGCGCTTCCACCCTCGGCGGTGGCGCGTCGCTCCCTCGACGCCCTCGGACGATGGACCACGGTGCGGCCTGGATGGCTATCGTGGTTTCTCGAACTGAGCCTTTCGACGGTACCTCGATTCATGCGAACCCGAATCCTCGCGAAGATCATGCATGGCTTTACGAAGCACCAACCTCCCCTGCCCGCAGGAGCGCAAGTCGCCCCAAAGAGTGGGTGAACTCGGCAGGAGGAAGCCCGATCGATGTGGACCGGCGCCGGAGGGCAAGGTTCGTTCGTTTGAGAAAAACCATGGCCCGGTCCCCGTCCGCTGCGGCTCCTACATGGGAGACCTCACACCATTTTGCCGCCAAGCCCGTGCCGACCTCCAAACCAGGGACTCCTCCCCAAACCCGGACCCCGTTGCCTCCAGGATGGTTCGTTGACGACGAACGCAAAATCTACGACCGACGCCAGCTCGCAGTTCCCCCCCGCGTAGACTCACGGGTCGACGATACCTGGACCTTTGTCGTCGAGTGCTCCGAACGCTCCGCGGTCGGACCGCGACGCTTGGCGATCGCATCGGCCGGCTCCGCGATCGTCGCGGCCGCGGTCGCGGTGTTGGCCATCCTCACGATCCCTCGCGGATCTCCGTGGGTCGGTGAAGCCCTCATCAGCGGAGACCACGCCGTCGAGGTGACGCTTCCGGACGGCACCCACGTGGTGGCCGAAGCGAACACTCAACTGGTGCGGGTGAAACAAGAGTCTCGAGAAGTGAGTCTTCGCCTCGACCGGGGCCACGCCAGTTTCGACGTGACCCCCGACCCCGACCGGGTGTTTATCGTGTGGGCACGCGACATCGAGGTGCGCGTCGTCGGCACCCGCTTCACCGTCGCCCGGACCGATGGAGAGATCGCGGTCGGCGTCGAACACGGGGCGGTCGACGTTCGGCGCGGCGCGCACGTCGAGCGGCTCCGCGCGGGGGAACGCCGAAATTTTCTTCCGCGCGGCCAAGATCTCTCGCCCCGGCCGCTTGATGCAGCGACCGTTCCGATGCCCCCTCCGCGGCCGCCAGCCGAACCGCGGGCCGTGCCACTTCGGACTTCGGCAGAGCTCCTCTTTCGGCAGGCGGCGACCGCCCGCCGTGACGGCCGTCCCCACCACGCAGCAGAGCTCTATGGCCAACTTCTTCAGGACCACCCGCAAGACGAGCGAACCGCGATCGCCGCCCTCGAGCTGGCGAGGCTCCGAATGGACGTGCTCGGCGAACCCGCACGGGCGGTGCTCCCGCTCCGGATCGCCGCCCGCCGGGGCGGGGCCTCCGCAGCAGCCGAGGACTCGTGGGCTCGACTCGTCGAAGTTCACGATGCACTGGGACAGCATGGCCAGTGTGCTGAGGCGCTGGACCAGTACCAGCAGCGCTTTCCTCTGGGGGCTCATCGACATCGCCTTGACCGTCTCTGCAATTAGCAGGCTGCTGCAAAAGGCCCGTGGGTGGATCCAGCTTCGCGACGGTGCCGGTCGCGCCCGCGAGCCGACGAGGAATACCCGAGTTATTTTGAGGAGGCAGGCCGCAAGCCGGTCGCGGGTGCGAGCGGTGCCCGCGCTGCAGGCGCGTGCGGAGTTTTGCAACAGCCTGCTAAGAGAAGCGAATCGCTATCGGGCCGCGAGACGTTCGTCGAGCGTGCCGGCGAGGCGACGAGGAACAGCTGATTCATGTTGAGGAGCCAGGGCGAAGCGTGGTGGGCGCGAACGGCAGCGTCCCGCGACCTTCAAAGCGACGGCGCCGGCGGATTGTTGCCGGATGCTGCTGGCTCATCGTGCGCCGATTCCCCTCCTGAGATCCGGAATCGGGGGACCGGGCCGGCTATACTGAGGTTCGTGCAGCGCCGTATGGAGACCACCTTTAGAAGCCGTGTGGTCGGCGGACGGGAAGGCGAGGAATGGGCGATGAGGGTTGTCGCTCCGCATGCGGTCGCGTGGCTCGTGCTCGCACTAAACCTTTCGGGCTGCGTCCAGGAGCTCGGTCTCCTTGGAGTCCAGGAAAGGGACGGGGGGCAGGCCGACGCTTCGAACGATGGGTCAAGCGACGCGGTTGGTCAGCCGGACCGGGCTGACGCGGGCGTGTTCGTTCCGCCCCGAGATCGCAGCGTGGCCGCCGGATACGATCACTCCTGCGCCATCGGTCGCGGCGGCCGCTTGCTTTGCTGGGGCAACAATGAAGAGGGCCAAGTGGGTGACGGTACCTTCGGCGAAGACCGCCCCGCCCCGACTTCGGTGGTGCGGCCCGTCTCTGGTTGGGTCGCGGTATCCACCGAGGAGTTCACGACTTGCGGGATTCAGGGCAATGGTGATCTTTATTGCTGGGGCTCAGGCCAAAGAGGCCAACTCGGACAAGGCGACCAAACGCGGCGACCCGAGCCGACACGCGTTCCCATTGAAGGCGTGGTTGACGTCGATGTCGGACGAAATCACGTGTGCGCGATTGACAATCGTGGCGCCCTCTACTGCTGGGGCGCGAACAACGAAGGCACCCTCGGCCTCGGCGACGCGTTCGGGAGCCCCGACTACTACACGCCGCAGCGCGTGGGGACGCAAACGAGCTGGGAGAAGGTCAGCTGCTCGTCGGGGCACAGCTGCGGCCTCCAGCGCGACGGTTCGCTGTTCTGCTGGGGTCGGAATACCCAACAACAGATCGGTCAGGACGACCCGTCGCAGCAGTTTCGCGGCCCCACGCAAGTCCCGGGGAGGTATCAAGACGTGGTTGCGGAGCAGAGTCACACTTGCGCGGTCCAAACGGATGGGCGCCTCGCGTGCTGGGGCCTTAACGAAGAGGGACGGCTTGGCGTGGGTGACACCACGCCGAGACCGAGCCCAACCGAGATCGCCGAACAAGGTCCTTTTGAATCGGTCTCGGCCGGCTGGTTCAACACCGCGAGCATCCGGAATGGAGCGCTCTTTCTCCAGGGCTGGAACATGTTCGCCGAGTTCTTCGACGATCGAGACAATCGACTCGTGCCCACCCAGATCGGCAGCGGCAGCGGCTGGACAGAAATCTCCGTCGGCCGCTTTCACTACTGCGGGCGCCAAAGTGATGGTTTGGTGTACTGCGCGGGTTCGAACGAGTTCGGTCAGCTCGGCCGGGTGACCGACAGCGAAAACCGACATATCCCCGTCGGCATCGACCCCTGATCTTGCGCTAAGAGAAATTTTACCATAATCAAGCACACTAGCCACTTCATAGGAGTCACTAAACTCTGGAAGTAGCTCTGGGTTTCCTTGACGAATGCTAAAGGTATTTCTGATGTTGAAGAAGGGATTCAGATC
>JBCCZL010000139.1:0-18353 GCA_039187775.1 Myxococcota bacterium | reverse complement strand
GCCGGTCGCTCGCGGTTGGCGCACTGTGTTGGCGCGCTCCCTGCTCTTGAGCCGGAAGCGGCGCCGCGATCAGGCGTCCGACCGACGGTCGGGGTCGCCAAACGAACCGTCGTGAGCCCTGGTGCTGGTTCGGGCGGGAAGCTCTTGGGCTCTCTTCTTCGGAACAGAACTGATGCTCGCCTTTTTGTCGGCAGGTCGCTTGATTCGGCGGGCGTTAATGTTACATCAAGAAACATTGGAGGTCCTGATGTCATTCTTGTCTTCTTATGTTTCGCGATTTCTCTTTCTTCTTCTGGTTCCCGCGTTGGGCTGCATGAGCGACGACGACTGTCCCGAGGATCCGCCGCTCCAGGATGGCGGTACGGATTCCACTCCGGATGCACTCCCAGACGCGAACGCCGATGCTGCTCCAGACCGCGACGTTGGGCCGGTGGCCACACTCCGCGTTCGAAACTCGATGGGCGACGACTTCGCCCCGGACTTGCGCTGCCTTGGTGAGCGAGTCGAGCCGGCAGCGGGTGCTTCGACCACGATCGCCGGACCGGTGCTTGCTTTTGGAGAGCGGGATATGATGGGTATGCCGGTCGCAATCCCCACCGCAGAGCTTCAGGTGTTCATCAACAATCAACCGAGCGGTGACGGGACCTGCATCGAACCGAGCTGCTTCTCGGTCACCGCGAACAACGAGGGGCTGTTCGCGTTCGAGGTGGCCGAAGAGGCATGGTTTGCCTACCGATCGGTCGGCGGCGACGGCTTTCTTCCGACGACCGAACAGTACGTTACGGTGCCGGGCCCGGGCGAACCGACGTTCTTCAACTCGATCCGAGGTCAAACGCTCGCCGGCATCGCACGGCTCGTGGGCGCAGAGGTCGCCCCCGGGACCGCCCTGGTGGCCGGCCGAATCGCCGACTGCACGGGGACCGGTTTCATCCGCAATGCTCGCCTCGAGGTGGCGGCCGCCGATGGGACCGTCCTCGCACCGGGCGACAATGCCCTGATCGCGTACTTCAACGACGAGGGTTCGGCCCCCGATCTGGCCCGAACCGGCACCAACTGGGATGGCCGGTTCTCGGTGCTCAATCTCCCCGCCGACGGTTCCGTGGTGCAGATCCGCCTCTATGGACAGCAGACCCGCGAAAGTGAGGAGGAGCTCATCGGTTGCGAGCTGGTGTCGGTGTACGGGGACGGAATGGCCAATCTTCGCGTGCTGCCGCTACGTGCGGACGGCCCGGACTGTCGCTAGCCCGACGCCCAGTCAACTCTTGGGTCGGAGACCATCGAGCAGACCGCGAAGGGTTGCGTCGCTGAGCTTCCGCGCCTGCGTCTGACCGATCTGGAGCCGGCCCGATGACACGAGCGTTCCCAGGCCGTGCACGACCACCCAGCAGCTGAGCGCGAGCTCCATCGGGTCGCCTTTTCGAAACAGACCGCGGCGCTGCCAATCGGCGAGGTAGTCGAGGAGGACTCCCATGGCGGTGTCCGGGCCGGCTTGGCGAAGCTCGGCGACCGTCTGCGGACGGCCGGGGCCAAACATCACTCGAAAGTACCCCGGCTTCTGAATCGAAAACCGCACCACCGACCACCCGACGGCGAGGAGCTGGGCCTCGGCGTCGGTTCCGGCCCGCTTGTAGGCTCGCCGCATGGCCTGCGCGAGCATCGCAATCCCCGCGTCGCCGACACTGCGAAAGAGCTCCGAGAGGTCTCGAAAATGTCGATAGGGCGCGGTGTGGCTGACTTCCGCTCGAGTCGCGAGCGCCTTGAGGGTCACATTTTCGAGGCCCACTTCTTCGATCAGCTCCGCCGCCTCTTCGATGAGGCTTCTTCGGAGATCCCCATGGTGGTAGGCCTTCGGCACCAACAAAGTGTAGCCGCGGGCTCCCCCCGTGCGAAGTCAGGAGCGATCGGCTACATCATGTTCCGATGAACCGTCACGTGGCATGCATGATCTTGTGGGGAGTTGCCGCGTGCGATTGCGAGCGCTCGGCCGGCCCTGAAGCCGGAGAAAGCGCGACCGATCCAAACGATGTCGCATGGGGAGATATCGCCGATCACTTCGGAGTCGCGGTACCCGAGCCAGGAAGCGCTCCGCGATTCGATCCGCCCGCCGAGCAAGAGGTCGTGGACGTCGAACCGTCGACTTCGACACTCGCCGAACAGCCCTACGATCACATCCTCCCCGGAGACCCTCTTTTGTTGGTCCGGACCGAGCTTCTGGGTGCCGCGCAAGACTACGGCGCCCGCGACACCCTCGTCGCCTTCGAGAACGGTGAAGAGCGCGCGGTTCGAGAATGGGACACGATGTTTCATTGCTTTGAGCGCGCCGACCCTTTCGTCTACGCCGGCGGCTCGGAGTCGCTCGTGCGAGTCGATCTTCGCGATGGCTCGCAACGAACACTGTTCGAGGGTCGAGTTCTGGCGCTCGCGCTGAGCGATGACCACATTTTTTGGGCTACCGGCGGACCGGCACGTGCCGGCGAGGGCCCAGGAGCCCTTCACCGAATGCCCCGAGACGGCGGTCGAGCGGAACTTCTTTACTCGGGGATGCCGTTCGTTCTCGAGCTTCTCGTCCACCGCGATCGGCTCTACTGGATCGGCAAGCGCCGACCTCGACGAGTGATGGACCAGCCGCCCGGCTATCTCGTAAGCGCGCCGCTCTCGGGCGGCGATCCGACGACCGAAGTGTTTGCATCCCAGCGGCCCACCGGGCTCGCGATCGACAACGACGCGATCTACCTCCTGACCGAGGGCACGCTTGGGCACTCCCTCAACGACTCGTTCAACGATGGCTACGTGCTCCGCCGCGCACACGGCACGAACCGATGGCGAGCCCTCGCTCATGAGCAACCCATGCCCAGCCGCCTCGTCGTCGAGGAATCGCAGCTTTGCTGGGTCGCCTCGGGCAACACCCGCGCCCACCTTCGCTGCGTGGCCAACACCGGCGGGCCCGTCGCGGAGCTCCCCCAGCCCTCGGGTATTCCAGTGCTCGCGATGGATGACGGTGAACTCTACGTGAGCGACCGCCGAGGGACATCGACGCTTCCTCTCTCTGACCTGCCATAGCCATTAGAGCTCATCGCAACACTCCTTGGGGGCCGCTCCGCGGCTAGACCGATGCGGGCTAGAACTGGCCGAAGATCTGGAACCCGTCCATCGTGGGGGCCACGCTGAACCCCACGTCGCTTCCGCCGACCGATGGCGCCAGCACGTGAAAGATCACTCCCGCGCCGAGCGTGGCCACCGCCGCGCCGGCTCCGATCCAGGTGATCGCGAGCTGGAGGTTGTGCGCATCCACATCGTTATTGAACTGCTCACGCATCGATTCGACGGGCCAGCCCACACAGTCACCGACCATTCGATTGTCTTCGCAGCGCTCGATCATCTCACGGCGCGCATCGTGATCATCGGGGAGGCTGGTCGCCGCAAGCACTCCGGCGACCAGCGTGGTGATCGCAAAGGCCGCACCGAGACTCAAGAAGATCGTTCCGACGATCCGAAAGGTGCTTCCCTGCTCTTCGAGCTGCCCCAGCCGGTCGTCGGTGGCGCGAAAGCTCAGCGCGACGCGGGTCGTTTCACCCGACCGCACGACGATCTGCTCTCGCGCGGCTTCACGGCCGGGGGCTCGAACCTCGAACTCGTGCCGCCCCACCGGCACGCGCTCGAGATCCGCCGCCGCGAGCTCCTGACCATTGAGGGAGTAACGCGCGAACTCCGGCGCCTGCGCGAGCTCGACCGCGCCGAAATCCCGATCGTCGGCCGCGGGATCGATCTCCATGACGAGCTCGACGGGACGGGTTCCATTGGCGACCGCAGTCACTTCGATGGGCTGGCCGCGATAGCCTCGCCGGCGGCCGGTCACGCGATGAGGACCGGCGGACGTCGAGACTCGGCTTTCGTCGAGCGGCGTGATCCCAAGCCGGTCCCCGTCGAGGAATACCTCCACCCCGGGAATGCTCCGGATGTCGAGGATGCCCCGGTCGACGATGGACCGCTCCAGCTCCAGGGACAGCGACGCGATCCGCTCCCCCGCGACGAGGCGCTCCGCATTCGCCTCCTGGTATCCGGGAGCTCGGGCCCCCACGAGGACCTGGCCGGCATTCACTCGGAGCGGTTCGCGGAGCGGAGTGGTGGCCCGGTCGACACCGTTGATCGAAATCGTCGCGCCTTCCACGTTGGTCTCCACCACCACCAGACCGATTCGCCCCGCCAGCGCCGCGAGGGCTTCCTCGACTTCTCGACGGCGCCGCGGACGAACGTCCTCCGCTTCGGCGAGATAGCGCTCGTAGGAATCGGCCGCCGCGACCGCGTTTCCCTGTCGGTCGTGAACGCGGGCAAGATTGTAGAGGACCGGCGCCGCCGGAGCGATGTCGTAAGCCGCCTCAAACTCAGCGAGCGCCTGGTCGTAGCGCTCCTCGTTGAAACGGTCGAGGCCGCGGAGGAAATGGGCACGGGCCCGCTCCCGCTCTACCGGGCTGACAGCTGGCTGCGCCGACGCCGACGGGGCGAGGAGAAGAAGGAGCATTGCGACGAGCCCACGCATCAGTACGGATCCCCCTCGAGGTTCGCGCGCTCCCAGGGGACGGCCTTCTGCGGTCGCATGGTCGGCGGTTCGGTGGGTTCTTCCGCCGGCGCTGTCGGCTCTGGGGAGTCCGACGGAATGTCCAACCCTTCCACCAGCTCCTCGGCTGGGTCGGCAGCCTCCGACGGCAAGACGGCTGGGGTCGGGTCGGTGACCGTTGGCTGGGGCGCCGTTCCATCGACCGGCTCGTCGTAGAGGGCGGCGACGGCCACGCCGATGGCGACGGCCAGCAGGACCACTGCGGCAAGCCACATCGGGCGGGCAAGACTCCGCTCCGGAAGGATCACCGAGGCGCCATGCGCAGCGGCGAGACTATCGATGGGGAGGGAAAACTCCGGGCCAGCATTCCGAGAGGGTCGATCGAGAATCGGCGGATGGCGCTGAGCCGAAGACCCGCTCATCCCCGCCGGGTGGAGAGCCGCGTCATCGCTCAAAAGAGGCAGCCCGGGGTTTGCGTCCGAACCTGGAGCTCCGGGGCTTTCCGCCGACGCGCCGACGCGAGCGACTCCGATGTCGCTCTTCTTTCGTTTGGCCGCGGGACCGTCGGGGGCGAGGGGAGCGAGTTCGCGCGGGCGCTCCTCGACGGCTTCGCGGGAAACCGAGGGAAGCGTCGTGGCGAAGGGCTCGAGCGCCCGACGGAGCTCCTCGACACTTGCAAACCGGTCTCCGGCCTCCTGGCGCATGGCGCGGACGACCAGCGCCTCGAAGTCCTCAGCGATCCCCGGACAGAGCTCCGCGAGCGGCGGATACTCGCCCTGCACGATCTTCATCACCAGAGCGGGCAGGGTGTCCTCGCGATAGGGGACACGCCCGCTGACGAGTTCGTACATCATGACCCCGAGCGCATAGATATCCACCGCACCGGTGATCTCCCGAGGAGTCCACAGCTGCTCGGGCGCGAGATAATACGGCGTACCCAGCACTGCATCGTCGCGGGTGGTGACGCTCACCTGCCGCGTGAACTTGGCCACGCCGAAGTCGAGCAGACGGACGGAGGGGTGCGGGTCACCCGCCACCAAGAACACATTGTCGGGCTTGAGGTCCCGGTGCACGATCCCCGCCGCGTGGGCGACCGCGAGACCTCGGCAAATCTCGACGCCGATCGCGGCTGCCTCTCCGACCGACAGCCATTTTCGGGATTTGATGAGGCGATTGATGGGAAGCCCCTCAAGGAGCTCCATCAGGACGTAGAACGTGCCGTCGGCAAGCTGTCCCGCGTCGTAGGTCTCGACCACGTAGGGCGTGTCGAGCGTTCCCGCGACCGCGACTTCGCGCTGAAAGCGCGCGACCGAGGTCTCGTTCGCCATCGTGCCGGGATGAAGAAGCTTCAGTGCACGACGGTGTTTGGTCAGGAGATGCTCGACCTCGTAGACCGTCCCCATCCCCCCCTTCCCCAACCGGCGGAGGACCTGGAGCTTGCCATCGAGGAGCACCTCCCCGGTGCGATCGCCATGCACGGTTTAAGTATAGGACCGGACGGGCCGGGCGTGGCGTTCTTCGAAATACCGCAACCAGAGCCAGTGGCCCTGTAACGGAAGGGAGAACCGCTCGTGTTCGGTCAGGGTGCAACACCGATTTGCGCCGGGAGTGAACGCCAGGATTGCGCCGACCGACCCCGCGGCAGAGCGGTATTGGATGAACGCCCGCGGTGGTTCGGAGGATCGAACTGAACACATCGTGACCCGCTCGGGCGCCCAGCCAAAGTCATGGGCTGCGAACACCCGCCCGGTTCAATCCACGAAGTGCGCCCGGTAAGCGCCGGGGAGGCTCGCACGGATTCCGTAGCGCGCGATCAGCCCGGCCGCGATTTTCGCAACGAAGAGCGATGAAGCATCTCAACACTCCTTGAAGTCGATCGGTGGAAAGGAGTGGGCGAGGTGGTGCATCCGCGAGGCGAGGAAATGCCGAGTATGTTCGAGCCCGAGGGGATCGGAGCCGATGGCGTGCTCAAGCCGATCTTCTTCGATCTGACTCCGACCGCACGGTCGGCCTTGGCTTTCGGCGTCTTCTGGTCCTCGGGATGGGCAGCCTCTGGCTGATAGCGAGTGTCCTCCACTTGCTCGGGATGGGTGGCCTGAACCCTCGTGGTCACCGTCCAAGGTCGAGGAAAGGAGTCGGCGTAAACGTTTCTCGGGAGTCCGGTTTCTATCGCTCCTCGTAAGGCCGCCTAGGGAGCGGGCACTGGCCCGAGTCGGTGGGATCGGAAAGTGCGGAAACGCTGAGTCATTGGCTGGAGAGTCGTGACCGTTCATCACCTCGCAAGGGAGGCCTCCGCCCCCAAATGCGTATCTATCCGTCATGGCCCGTGCCGTGACGCATCGGATCTTGATCGAGGCAGAGGGTACTGCCGTCTACCAGCGGGCACCCCATGCTCGCTCCGTGCGCTTTCCCGACGCCAAAACAGCCATGGAGTACACCAACGCCTCGGGCTCAGGTGTCGTCTGGTACGTCCCGATTCTCGCAATCATGGGCCTGTTGCGGCTCGCCAACGCGGACCTCGGAGTGATGTTGGGGGTGCTCTTCGGCAGCGTCCTTCTTGTCGTCACGGTGAGCACGCTTCGCCTTCACTTTCGGTTCCGCGGGCGTTGCAAAAAGCTCAGTTGGGAAGAGACAGCTCGGTTGGACCCCCACGCCGCACGCGTGCCGCTAAGGGACCCAGCGCATCCGCTGAAGCAGGCGGCGACGACGCTGTTGTGCCTTTCCCTCGGAGGAACCATTGCCGCGTTCGTCGATTTCGATCGCGTGGTTCGCCGCGACGGTGAACTGGTCGCCCTGGGAATCGCCACGTTGGCACTGGTATGCCTTCTGGGTGGAGTCTTTTTCGGGGGGAAGTTGGCGAACCACATCCGGTTCTGGTGGATGACGCGCGGCTATCCATAGCTATTCGCCCGGCACCAACCAGGACACGTTCGCCCTGCCGTCGAGCCAGGTTTGTCGGCTTAGCCCGGCTAGGGACAGGCGCGATTGCAGACCGTCACCCCATCCGGACAGATCTCTTCGCCGCCTGGGCATTCCGAAAACCGGCAGGCGTTGGTTCCGCAATCGAGCAGGCACTCAGAACCGGCAGTGCAACTCATCACGCACTCTTCGGTGTTCGAGCATGCGAGGTTGCAGGTCGCGGCGTCGCACGAGAGTTGCACCGGGCCGGAGCTGCTCGTGGCGACCGAGCACGTCGAGCCGGGCTCGCAGACGATGATCGAGTTGGCCACCGAGTTGACCTGCAGCGTGCACTCACTACCAAGCCCACAGGTGGGCGTACAGGTCTCCTGTGAGATGCAGAGCATGTCGCACATCTCGCCGTCGGTACAACGACAGGGAATGGCGTTGAAGCAAGTGCACCTCGGCGTACACATCGGCCAAGAAGAATCAGGACTCCCGTCTGGGGTAGAGGCATCGGGCGGAGGGTTCGACCCGTCTCGCAGGGAGTCTGCATCGGGCTTGGGGAGCGAGACGTCGGCGGACCAACGATCAGCGGTGGCGTCCACGATGGATGCGTCCAACCGGCGCTGGCCCTCCACTTCAGGGTCAAACGCGAGCCGCCCGCACCCCGCAAGCACCAAGAGCAACACCCAGCGAGGAGAGAAGAGCGCACTCATCACGCTCGTTCACTCTGTCCGTTGGGCAGGCGGCCGGCCACTCGCGACGCGGGGCTTCGCAAGTCCCTAGAACCAAAAGAGATCGCTCGAGTGTCCAGGTCTCGGTGCTCGCGGTTCCAGCGCGGTTTCTGAGGTGGGATGTGTCCGATCGGCTCGGTCTTGGCGGTTGCCCGGTCGGCGCCCCGATCCCGAGTTCATCGCCACGCGGACATCGGGCCGCGCGATGCGTGGTGAACGCTCCCTGGTCTCAGGAGAGGACGTCGTCGACTGGCTTGAGGAGCGACGGAAGGTCCTCGGACTCGCCGATCGTTTGCCGCACATTGACCTCGATCATGCGCGACAGGGCACCCAGTGGAAGGTCGGATGGATCTTTTCCAAAGGGCTCTTCGATTTCGTCGCCAAGGGCATCGAGGCCAAAGAACGCATACGCGATGAACGCCACGACCACCGGGGTCAACACCGGGATATCGTCGACCAAACCGAAGGGAAGGCCAAAGCAGTACACCGCCACGATTCGATGAATCAACACCGTGTAGGAGTAGGGGATCGGTGTCGCCTTGATTCGCTCGCAGCCCCCCTGGATGTCGGTGAGGCGCTGAAGGCTGCTTTCGAGCAGCGGAAGATGCATCGTGTCAACGAGCCCGTCGTCCCAGCACCTCCGAAACCGGCGACCGAGGTGCGCCAAGATCGCGATCGGTCGGTTGTGCTCATCCACCAGACTGTCCACAAACTCTTTATCGAAGAACGGCTCGAGCTCCTCCAACGGATCCTCGTCGCGGAGATGAAGACGAAGCGAGTGCACATACCCCGCGATGCCGTAGGCCAGCTCTTCGTGAAGCTCGTGATGGTCTCGTTTTTCTTTGCCGGGCAGATCGCCGATCAAGGTCACGACCTGTCGGGTGGTCGAGCGGGCCTGATTCACGAGCGCCCCCCAAAGCTTTCGACCTTCCCAAAACCGGTCGTAGCTCGTGTTGTTGCGGAAGCCGAGAAAGATCGAGAGCGCCAGTCCGACGAGCGCAAACGGCGTCGGCGTCATGTTCTTTTCAAAGAACCCGTACTGTTCGTGAAGATAGGTGACCACTCCGGCGACCGCGGTCACCAACACGATCCGCGGCCAGGTGCGCCGAAGGGTCGTGCCGCGCCAGTAGAGGAGGGTCGAGTGCCAGCGATTGGTATTGGGAACGATCATGCCGGAGGGAGACGTGTATCGAACTCCGCGGCCGGTTTCCAGGTGGGGTCTTATGGCCACGCAAAACCGAGCGTCGATGACAGCAAAAAGTGACGGGGCACGGGCGTGGCCGACGCGAATCGCGTACCCTCGCGCGCCATGACCCATCTACGCACCATGCTTCTCGTACCCGGACTCCTCGTCGCCCTCGGCTGCGGCTCTACCGGCGAGAGCGCCCAATCAACCGGCTCGACCGGAAGCCTCGACGAGGCCTGCGAGGGCTACCAGCTCGGAGATCCGTGCATCGACGACGCCAACTTCACCCAGTGCCAAGAAATGGCGGCCCAGTGCCCCGGAGCCGTAGCGGTGATGGAGAGCTGCCCGCTGCAGTTTAGCTGCGAAGGCGGCGGGGGCGGCGGCACCGCCGGCGGGGACACGGCCGACTGCGACTACGATCTGGCCGATCCCTGCATCAACGAGGAAAACCTCGCCCAGTGTCAGGAGATGGCGGCCCAGTGCCCGGGGGCGGTAGCCGTTCTCGAGTCGTGTCCGATGCAGTTCTCCTGCAACTAGCCCTTCGTAGCTCAGTGTGGTGGTCGTCCTCCAAATCCAGGGCGACCGCGGGACTCGTCGGAAAACGGAGTGAGAGCACCCGCCGCGCCGACATGGGACGCAGCGGATGACGGAGCAAGATGCGATCCGGCGGTTCGCGGTTGAACGAGCCGGAGGGATCCGAGAGATCACGGCTCGGCGACATTTCCCACCGCAACCTTCATTGGCACAGTGTTCGCTGTCCGAGTCTCGGTGTGTTCGACGAACCGCGCGCCCCTTCGCAACGCTGCGCGCAAGGAGACACCCATGCGCCCCCTTTGCCTCGCCGTTCTGGTCGCGCTCGTCGCATGCAGCGACGATCCCCCCGCCGACGTCGCCGGCGACTACACTGCCAACGTCACCAACGGCCCGAACCAGTGCAACCTCGACACGTGGAATGAAGGCTCGACGCTTTCGGGCATTCCGATTCAGGTCAGTCAAGAGGGAGCCTCGGTCACCGCCGAAGTCGGCGGCGGAGTCGGCCTCTTTCTCGACGTGTGGCTTGGGGCTCGGAGCTTCGAGGGCGGCGTGACGGGCTCACGGATCGACGCGGTCCTGTTCGGTCAAAATCCAAACCGAGTGGGGGGATGCACGTTCACCATCGACGCCGAGCTCGAAGCGACGCTGCAGGGCGATCTTCTCGAGGGCGCGGTTCAGTTTCGGCCTTCCACCAGCAGTCATCCCGATTGTCTGACCTTTGCAAACTGCAGCAACGGCCAAGCGTTCAACGGGACACGACCTCCGCGCTAACCGACACCACTGTTTCTGGCTCAGACCGAATCGGCGCACGATAGGCCGATCATCCTCGAGCCTTCGAAGCGATCGGCGAACACGGGTCCCTCGTTCGGGGGATAGGCGGCCTATCTCCGATGCCCGAACCTGAAGAAATGGCACGAGAACGCTCTCGGTTCTCGCCGGCGCTCAGGAGGAGACATGGATATCCGGCTTATCTTGGGACTAATTGTGGCGGTCTCCGGTTGTGGAGACGACGAAGAAGGGGCCACCGTCGACTCGAGCGTGGACGCCACCGCGGATCGGTCCGTTTCCGACAGTTCGGTCGACGCGACGGGCATGGATGGGGACGCCGAAATGGACGCCAGCGGCATGGCGTTCACCGAGCATACCAACGAACGCTTTCCCAACCCTCGCGGATGCTGCGAGGCGGAGCTCAATATCGCGGTCGCCACCAATGGCGTTCCTCGCATCTTTGGGTATCGAAGGGATGGCTCAGATCGCCGAATGTTCTACCTCGTGCGGAACGGCGACAGCTGGGACGAGACGAACATTACCGAAGACGGCGCCCTCCCTCGGCCCTTCTCGAAGCGAAACGCCTTTGCCCTCGGTCCGGACGACAGCCCGCATGGCCTGTTCAGCGACACCGACGACACGCTGTACTATACGTGGCTCGACGGCACCTGGCAGTCGGCGGCGGTGGGTGCCGACTCCGCGGTGGGCAACCAGTTCACCCATTTCGATCTGGCGATCGACGCGAGCGGCAACGCCCACGTCGTTTGGTACGACCAGGTGCAGCTCGCGCTTCGCTATGGCGCATGGAACGGCACCGGGTTTGACGTCGAGACGGTCGATATGCGGGCCCCCGACGACCGGAACGGCGAGTACGCACGCATCGCGATCGCGAGCGACGGCACCCTCCACATTTCATATCTCGCCATCGCATCCAGCACTGGAGTGCTCCGCCATGCGCGAGGCGCTCGGGGCAACTGGACCATCGAAGATGTTCCAGGCATGGCGAGCGGCGTTCATGGTTCGATGCGGATCGACGCCAACAACAATCCGCACATCGTATCGACCGGACTCGAGGGATCGAGAGCGCGAGGCCTCTACTGGAGCGCCTTCGACGGCTCGTCCTGGACCGAAACGAGCCTCGCCACCGACCCGTCGATTCCCTACGCCGACGTCGACGCCGCCCTCGATTCCGCCGGTCGACCCTGGGTTCTCGCTGCGGTGAGCATCGGAGGAAGCGGCTACCCGCAGCTCTTCTACCCGCTCGGAGCAGGCCGCGAGACCTACCAGATCCGCGGCGATGTCATCGGCGATGTACCCGAGTCGGTGGCGATCGCGCTCGACGCCACCGACACGCCCCGCATCGCGATCCCGTTCAACTACGTCACCCTCCAGTAGTCGATCGAGTCGACGCGGGATCCCAAAAACCAAGGGCAGGATGTTCACGGCAGTCGCTCCGCCAGGCGATTGATTTCGGCGGAGCTGAGAACTTCGCCATCCACGCCCTCACGGGCGGCGACGATCATCGCCTTGCCGATCTCGGCATTCGAGGTTGCGCCCCCGAACAAGCGAACCACGGGAGAGAGTGCGGTACCCACGGCGTAGCCCACCTGGTAGAGCGCTCCTCGAACCTTGGCGCCGTGTCGGTCGCGAATGTACGCCGGGCGGAACACGACGACGCTGGCGAGTCCGACGGTTCGCAGGTCCTCCTCGGTGCGCTTTTTGACGCGTGCCCACATCGCGCGGCTGTCTGCACCGGAGCCGGAGAGGAAACAGAACCGAACGGCGGCACTGTGGTCCACCAGCGTTCTGGCCGCGTGCATCGCGTAGGTGTGCGTGATGCGAGTGTAGGTCGCCTGGTCCATGCCGGCCGAAGACACTCCAAGACACCAGAAGCAGGCATCGATCTCGACCAGTCGATTCGCCACCGACGAGAGGTCGCCCATGTCGTCGACGAGCACCTCCGAAAGCTTTGCATGCTCGACTCCCGTGGAAGATCGACCTAGTCCTTCACCCGCGTGAGCTTGGTCGATGATCGGGGTGGAGGCGGCGCCGGCCGTCGTGCCGAGCCGACGAGGAATACCCGAGGTATTTCGAGGAGGCAGCGAAGCGGTCGGTGCGGCGGACGGTGGTGGTTCCGTCGCGAGGGCGAGCAATGTCACGCGGGTGAAGGACTAGCACGGTAATGCGTTCGACCTCCGGCGCCTGAAGTGCCTCGGCAAGAACGCCCGTGCCGACGAACCCCGTCGCACCGGTGATGAGAACATGCATGGGAAACCTCTCGTTGGGCGTCACGCGCCGCCGCTCCCCGTATGAACCAACGGCGCGATCAGCGCTTGGCTATGAGTGTGATAGAAGCCCACGAGCTTTTCGACGACCTGTTCTACATACTCAGGCTGGTCATA
Organism: Myxococcota bacterium; assembly: GCA_039187775.1. Lineage (GTDB taxonomy): Bacteria > Myxococcota_A > Polyangia > Polyangiales > JBCCZL01 > JBCCZL01. The sequence goes on along the minus strand of JBCCZL010000139.1, from coordinate 5,273 downwards.
GAGACTCCCTCGGGCGCTTGCCGCCGACCGCCAACCGTCCGACCTTAACCCCCACTGGCTCCGCCGGAGCACCGCTCGGCGGTTTCTTTCTGATGGTCTCCTCCACGAGGACGACTACCAACTTCTGACCGAGGTTGATTCGCACCTGTCGACCCAGCGACCAGGCGAGCACCAACGCGGGCTCGCACCTCGTATTTGAGTGAGCTTTGAGTCGCCCCTGGAACACGCTCGGCTAGCGTGGCTGCGTGAAAAAGACCTATTCCTTGACCGCGCTCTCGCTCCTCTCCCTTTGTGGCTGCGGAAACGATGCAAATGCTCCGGCAGATGCGACGATCGACTCCGGGGCGGATGCAGGAATCGTCGACGCGCCGGTTTCAGACACATCGAGCGACGATGGATCTACGCCGGGTTTCGAGTTCGACATCACCTGGTCGCCTTGTTCTTTGATGACCGAAGGCGCGGATGAACGCGCGGAGTGCGCGAACATCGAAGTGCCGCTTCACTGGTCAGAACCCCAAGGGGATCACATCTCGCTGTTCCTCAAGCGGGTTCGGGGAACGCCCGGGGGTGGGCAAGCGTGGTTTCTGACGGGGGGACCGGGTCAGGCGGCAAGCGATTTGGAACCACTGGTCGAGCAGCTGATCCCTCTTTCTCCCAACCACAGCTTCTATCTGCTCGATCATCGAGGGGTCGGGCGGTCGACCAAGCTCCGCTGCCCGAGTTCAGAAGGCACCGACAGCGCAAACTCCATCGGGCTCGGCGAAGGCGAAAGCGCGGCTTGCCTTGAAGAAGTGCGCGCAGAGTGGACCGATGCGCAGCTTGCCGGATTTTCGTCGACCAACGCAGCGCACGACGTGGGCAAGCTGATCGCCCACCTTCGGGAGGGCGATGAAGTCGTCGGCCTCATGGGTGGCTCGTACGGCACCCTGTGGCTCGAGCGCTACCTGAACCTGTACCCCGAGCAACCGAGCTCGGTGGTGTTTACCGCGATTGCGGTCGCCGTCGACCTCTTGAGCGTCGACCGCTATGTAGACGACCTGACGCGACGGTGGCTCGGCGCTTGTGACGCGGGCGACAACTGTGGGGTGCGCTTTCAAAATGCCTTTGATCGCACCGCTCTCGAAGTGGGTATCGACACGTTCAGCGGTGCGGGCAAGGAGCTTTGCCCCGAGCTCGCCGCGCTGGACCTCACCGTCCCGGTACTCAAGCCGTTCTTTGGCCAGCTATTCGACACGCTCGAAGGACGGTCCCTCTTTTTGCCGATCGTGTATCGAATGGCGCGCTGTGAGGACCGAGATGTCGCGGCGATCTCCAACCTATCGGCCGCGCTCACCCCACCCGAAGGAGCCCCTGACATTCCGCTCACGGTACGCAACTGGGGCTTCGTTTTGGGCGAGAATATCGCCGTATCCGAGCTCACCCGCGACCGCACCGCCGAAGAGGTCCGGACCGACTACGACAACGCCATCGGAGTGCAGGGAGTGACGCCGCGCCTATCCGAATCGCGCGCGATCTGGCCCCGGTTCGATGCGCCACCGTTCACGAACAGCAACTACCAAGGCAAGCTCCTGCTACTTCACGGCGAATACGACTTTCTGCCGACCGAAGTGTACGAGCCGACCGTCGACCACTACCTCCGCACCAACCCGAACGCCGACTTCGTCCTCCTCCCCGGTGCGCCCCATTCCATGGAGAGCCCAACCACCACCGGGAGCCAGTGCGGCATCAGCTTGGCGGTCTCGCGCGTGCTGAGCCCCAACGCGGTAGTCGCCGACTGCGCAAGCGATGTCCTGCCTTTGGCGTTCGAACCTCCCGCTGCCCTCTCGACCGCCCTCTTCGGCACCGACGATCCGTGGGACGGGAGCCCACCGGAGATGTCCGGAGGGTCGTCCGGCTCGATGGCCCGACGGGCCCAATCGGCGCCTTTCTCGCGAGAGGCTCGACCATGGTCGGGAGCGCGCCCCGTACCTCACGCTAGAAGCTTCGCACCGACAACTCGTCCCGTCCGAACGAGTCTTCCGACTCGCTGATCACCCTCGCATGCAGGCGGTATCGGTTTCGGTCCACGGTGACGAGCGCGCTCCGAAGGCCAGCTCGCCGCAACGCCCAGACCGCGGTATGGACCCGCCGTCGCAACGACTCGGGCCGAGCGCGTTCGCCGGGCCACCCCACCCGGAAGAGCTCCTCGGTCGAAGCGATCGACGCCGGAGGCAGCCGACAGAGGTGCGCCAAGATTCTCCAGGTGGGCCCCCGCGGCGGGACCGACAGAAGGACGCCGTCGAGACTGGCGGTGCCCCGCCCTAGCGCCAGAATCGGAGAGCCCGTGCCCGGGCCGATGATGGTGGCGGCGGCCGTCGCGAGCTCGCGGAGCTCGGCGCTCGCGGCGGCGCGCAATGTTGCTTCGAGCGCCTCGGTTCGCGCGATTCCGGACTCCACGCACGCCACCGCGGCAAGCCCCCGGAGGACGACTCCGGGCAGCGTTCGCGCGCGAGTCCACGCGCGCTCCGCGATCTCCGCCGCGTCGGCCCTGCGGCCGCACCGCGCGAGGGTTCGGGCATATCGGGCTTCCGAGTAGGCCGTTCCAACCTCGTCGTCTAACGCATGCAGCTCAGCGATCGCGCGCGGGTAGAGGTCGAGGGCCACATCATCGGCTCGGACCTCCAACCATTCCGCATACATCGCCCGTGCGAGGCTTTGGGGCCGACCACTCGACGCGCGAACAAGTCCATCGAACAGGCCTTCCGAGCGCGGTTGCTTGCCTTCGATCGCAACCAGCGCGTTCTGAAGCGCCCAGTTTTCGTCGTCCGGGGACGGACCGAGCGCCCGAAGAATGCGACGCCCGGCGGGAACCCGCCCGGTCCGGATCAGCGCATGGGCTCTCATCACTCGAGTGCCTCGAGTGCGGTCGGTGAGCACTTCCAAGCTGTCTCGATACGCTCCCATTTCGATCAGTGCACCCCCGAGGGTCTGTCGGTGGTGCGCCGTCGCGTGCTTCCGTTGACGAAGGAGGGCAATGGCAAGGCCGGCGTGGCGGGTTCGTCGGAGCGCTTCCATCGCCGCCGCAAACTCCGCATCGGTGAGTCTTGGGGCGATTCCGTTCTCAAGACCGGCCACCAACGACGTTCGGTCGTCCTCGGTCCAGCGATGGTTCATCGCGATGCGTCGCGTCAAATAGTCGAAGAACCAGCGTCGAGCGGAGCGCCGCGACGCGGTTGAATCGGTGTCCCAGACGGGAAGTAGGGCCCGTCTTGCCGCCGGAACCTCCACCCGTTCCTCCGCACGCCACGCGAGCCAACCGGTCGCAAGGAGCGGTTTTAGACTGGAAAAGATTCTCGGTGAACATGCGACTGCGGTGGATACATCGACGCCTGCGGGTGAGCACTCGACTCGACGAAGCGCGGTTCGCGACCGCCGCGTCAGCGTGTCGAGGCTGCGTTTCCACCGGGCCGCTGTCGCCTTGCCGCCCACCGCCGCGACCCAAGACTCGGGTTCGACCGCGTAGGCCGCAATCCATCGATCCACTCCAAGGGTTGCGGCTCCACGAGCGATGAGCACAAGAGCATCGGGGTCCGCCGCCGCCCACTGGACGGCCTTTCGGAGCTCGGACGTGCTTTCACTCGCGAGCGCCGGCAACGCCGCATGAAGCTCTTCATCCGACCAGGTGTCGCGGGGTCGATTCCGCCACGAGGCGTCCACAAGGCCCCTGCAGCAAACACCGTACCCAAGCTTTCGCTGAAGAAATGAGAGGGTGTAGGAATCCCCGTGCATCTGGTAACGCCCCGTCGTCCCGGTTGGGCACGCCGGTTTCGGCTACCTCTGCGTCGACCTCGGTGATCCAGGGTTCGAGCCCCGCCTCGGGTGGGAGGTCAACGAAGGTAGTCGACGACTTCGGGCCCGATGGCGATGGCGGTCCGGCGATGGCGGTCCGGCGATGGCGGTCCGGCGATGGCGGTCAGGAGATCACAGCAAGCGAGCGGGACCGACGAGCTAGCCCGCATCGGGCTAGGCTACCCGGATGCGGCCGTTGGTGATCGTGGTGGAGGAACACTTGGCGGAGTGGGAGACGCCCTACGTCGAGCACGACGTGTTTGGCACCGACGTCCCCGAGGCGATCGCCGCGGCGATCGACGAGTTCTGCCGGCGAGAGCTCGGCGCGCCGGTCGTGGGATGCCACTTCTATGGCTCGAGCACCGGAGCGGTCGGCGGGTTGGTGCTCGCGGATGGGCGCGCCGTCGTGCTCAAAGTGCATCGGGGGCGAGTTCCCGTCCGGAAACTCCGAGCTGTCCAGTCGGTCATGGCCACCCTGTCGCAGGCCGGCTTTCCGTGCCCCGCGCCGTGCTTGGCACCGACCACGCTCGCGCACGGGACCGCGACCGTGGAGGCCTACGTCACCCAGGGCGAGACTCGCGACGCGCATTGTCTCGAGGTTCGAGAGGAAATCGCGAGTCGCCTGGCCGAACTCGTCACCATTGCCTCGCGCGGAGACATCGATCGCGCATCGCTCGGCGGGGCGTGGTTCGGCTCCCTCCCGTCCGACAAGCTCTGGCCGAGACCGCACAGCCAACTCTTTGACTTCGAAGCGACGGCGTCGGGAGCCGAGTGGATCGACGCGTGGGCGCGGCGGGCTCGGGGCATCGGTGGAGCCGGCGACCGCGTCGTCGGTCATTTTGACTGGCGGGCCGAACACTTCCGATTCGTCGATGACCGAATCGTGGTCGCGTACGACTGGGACAGTCTTCACTTTGAGTCCGAGGCCGTGATGGTGGGTGCGGCCGCTCACGCATTTACCGCCAACTGGGAGGACGAGGGGGTCTTTCCCGCCCCCTCCGTGGAGGAGATTCAGGCGTTTATCGCCGCGTATCAGCAAGCGCGGGGACGGCCGTTCGGACGCGAGGAACAACAGGCAGTGCACGCGTCGACCGTCTACTCCATCGCCTATACCGCGCGCTGCCAACACGCGTTGGAACCCGAGCCCAAATCGCCGCGGAGTGCCGCGTTCCGTGACCTGCTCGGGACGGCGGGCAATGCGCTCCTCGGCAGCTAGCCCACATCGGTCACCCGTCGGCGTGTCTCGCGCCCGAAAGCACTGCATTCCCCCGGCCTTCTCCCGGGCCTTCTCCCTCCAGCCGTCCTCGCGGTACGTCGAGTACCGCTGCGGCGTCTTCCCGTCCGAGGTCCGCGGGAATCCAGCACTTTCGAACGCGATCCATCCCCTCTGGTGACCGAGGCGGGCTAGACGGCCGCGCGTCGAAACCCTCGTTTGTCGGCCGCGG
>JBCCZL010000138.1:0-18456 GCA_039187775.1 Myxococcota bacterium | reverse complement strand
CGACCGCAGGGGTCGAAGCGTCAACTGTGCTGTCACTGGTCGAATCGCCGGCCGACGATCAGCCCATCGCGGTGGAGGTGGTTCCTAGCGGGGTCACCGACGACCGCTTGCTCGGGCTCGCCGCGGGTAGGCCCTACTTACAAGGCGAAGGCGCGACGCGCCGGTACGTGATCCCGGTCGCGGTCGCCGGCGTGCTCGAGGTCGACTTGTTCGCAGCCGACATCACGGTCGGCGCGCCGCTGACCCACGCCTCGCTAGGAAGCAACGCGTTGCGAAAGGCGTTGTCCGGCGAGGTGGTGATCGCAAAGATTGCTCGCACCGAAATCGGACTCGATCGCACGACGCCCTGGCGCTCCCATGCCTTCGTGGTTCATCCGCCCTATCGGTTGCCCTGAGGTTTGTCGTGTCTGGACCCGCGACTCCCCACATCATTCGGCACGTCACTCAGGCCCTCTTGCGGATCGTTCATTCCGGCATGCCGTCCGACGTGCGCCCGGAAGACGTGGTGGCGGCTCCCCCGGAGATGGTCTCGCGGACCAGCAGCGGGCAGATTGTGGCGCTTTATCTCTACCGGGTGGTCGAGTCGCCGGATCTCAAGAACCAGGGCCCACACTACGAGTCCGCCCCGGCGGTGCCGCCCGACGAAGCCGAAAACGTGGTCATTCGACGCGACCCGCTTGCCCTCAACCTCCACTACCTGCTGATTCCCTTTGGCGCGGACGAGTCGTTCTTGGAGACCTACGAGCTCCTCGGGTTGGCCATGAAGTCGCTCCACGACAACTCCAACTTCACCCTTGGAGAGTGGCCCGATCTCGTGGGCCTGACCGAAGAAGAAGCGAAACTCGAGTTTCGGATCGTCCCCGAGCCGCTGACGATCTCAGAACTTGGACAGATCTGGGAGGCGGTGCACGAACCCTACCGGCTGAGCGTTTCGTATGCGCTGCGCACGGTGCAGATCAAGAGCGATGATGAAGAGACCATTCGCCGAGTCGTCGCGCGACGCTTGGCCGCCGGCCAAGATGTGCCGCAGGGGCCGCGGTGAGCCGGCCTGCCATGGACGCCGACGTGACGCGGGCGTTCAGAGATCTCGGCGCCGCCCCCGACCCGGCGCTCGAAGCGGTACTCCTTCGGTGGGTGGGCGTAGCTTCCCGACTGCGCCTGAGCGAAGCGGCCGAAGGCGTGGGTGCGGCGATCTTGCGCGCCGAACTCGACAGCGACGACGGCGTTCTGACCCGCGATCAAGCGCTCTCGCTCGCGGTCGAGCGGGGAGCGAGCCCGCGCGGTGCATTGACCGGCCTGTCTGAACTGGAGGCTCGGGGTGCGGTGATCGCCTGGAGCGAAGCGCCGGGAGCTTGGCAGCGCGTCCCCCTTGGATTTGCCGCCCGGATCCGGGAACAAGTCCTTGGCGTCGCGCCTGCAGACTCGAGGTCCGGGGAACCCGTGCCGCTTCCCCCGCGGATCGAAGCGCACGTTGTGGAGATCGCGGCGACCGAACTCGATGGAACGATCCTCGTTCTCCGAGGCCGGCCGGGAAGCGGGCGTGAGAAGGTCCTCGACGGTGTGCTCCACACATTGGACCAGCCGGCGTTGGTGCTCACGCCCGACCAGCTCGCCAAGCGCGACGACCGGTTGGAGCCGGAAGTCTCGGGGCGGGTGGTGGTCTGGGATGCTCGGGGCTGCGACCCGGGACCGACCGAGCGCGCGCAGGCGGGTCGATGGCTTGCACGTTCGGCAGGATTGGCAGTCATGCTGGTCGATCGTGGCCAGGACTTGCCCTCGCTCGCGGGCCGACGCCTCGTGCATCTCGACCTCGACCCTGCGGACCGAGAGGAGCGTGCATGGATCTGGCGGCAGGCGCTGGAGCCGACGGACACCAAGCTTGCGGAGGAACTGAGCGAACAGCTCCATGTCGGACTTGGGCACGCCGTTCGGGTGGCCGACGCACTGGCGGGGTTGCCCTACGCGAGTCGAACCACCGCGATGGCCCGGAAGATCCTGGAAGATCACGTGCCCCCCAGCGCCGTCCGGGGAATTGTCGTGGAGCACCCCCAGACAACGCTGGACGAACTGGTCCTCGATCGGGCCGCAGAACGGGGCGTCGGCTATGTCGCCTCGCTGGCAAAGCATCGGGGCTCTATCGACAGCGATCGCCTTGGCGTCAAAGCGCTCCTCTTCGGGCCGCCGGGCACCGGCAAGACCCTCACCGCTCGAGCCCTCGCGTGCTCCCTCGCTCGCCCGCTTTATCGCGTTGACCTTGCCTCGGTGGTCTCGAAGTGGCTCGGCGAGACCGAAAAGAACCTCGCGCGGGCTTTCGACGCCGCGCGGGCGGTGGGAGCCGTCTTGCTTTTCGACGAGGGCGAGGCGCTCTTCGGGCAGCGGGGCGAGGTCTCTCGTGGCGCCGACCGATACGCAAACCTCGAGGTCGCCTACTTGCTCCAGGCGATCGAAGAACACGACGGCCTGGTGGTGGTCACCACCAATGCAAAGGACAAGATCGATTCCGCGTTCCTCCGACGGTTCGATGTGGTCCTTGGGTTCGATCGCCCGGACGCCGCTCGGCGCGCCCGGCTGTGGCGCCGCGAGCTTGGCGATGACGGCACCGTCCTGCCCGATGCTTTTGTGCAGGCGGTCGCCCGGCGAGGCGACCTCACCGGCGGTCATATCGCTGCCGCCGCCCACTTGGCGCGGGCGATCGCGCGAGAACATGGGCGCGCTGCGGTTGCAACAAGTGACGTCCTCGAAGCGGTAGCCTTCGAGCACACCAAACTTGGTGCGAGCGTCGCTGCTTCGCGCTTCCGCAAGGAAATGGAGCGCGAGTGGGCGGACTGAAGGGTCCGCGGTCGACGCGTTGCTCTTCCTGTTCCCCGCCCGAGCGTCGGCCTCCGAACCTCCAGTCGCCGAGGCGGTGGCGCAAGACGATTCAACGCCGCCCGGCGGCAGGGCGTGGCGCGTGGAGTTGGCGCGGATGCGCGCAATGCGACGGGGAGAGCGGCGGGGAGAGCGGCGGCGAGAACCGCGCGGAGCGCGAGGCCGACCGGATCGCTGCCACCGCCGATGCGCCGACCGTAGCCACGGTGAGCGCTCGACCGACCGGCGGCGTGCCGTCGCCAGCGCTTCAGACCCACCTTCAGCAGCGCGCGGGCGGAGGAGGCCCCCTCCCGGACGTCGTGCGGCAACGCCTCGAGCCGCGCCTCGGCACGGATCTGTCGGAGGTCCGGGTCCACCACGACGGCGCCGCCCACCGCATGGCCACCGAAGTGGGGGCCACCGCATTCGCCTACGGACCCGACATCTACTTTCGTCGCGGCGCCTATGAGCCCCACAGCACAACCGGTCGCCGCACCCTCGCCCACGAGGTCGTGCACACAGTCCAGCAGCGCGACGCCGCCCCCGCGATCCAGCGACAGGATGGGCCCCATGACCGACTCTCCTCAGACCAACGTAGGATGCTCCGTAGCCTCGGGATGTCTCCAAGTAGCATTCCTAGGTCCCAGCATCGGCAGCTCGCCGCCGCGCTCACAGCGATCCAAGGTATTGCTCAATCTTTGGAAGGAGGACCGCCCTATTCGCCGTCGGAGGGGATCGCTTATCAGGCGGGCGTGGACTACGAAAACAACAAGGGTTGGGTTCATGTCGAAGGCGAGGGCTTTACTGCGGTGTTGCGGACTCTCGACGGCGATTCCTACTTCGCCTTTCAGGTGGAAGGCGGCCAACGCCTAACGGGTCGCGCGGAAGAGCCTTCGTCCCCGAGGCGAGAACTGGAGATCGTTCTCGAACCAGGGTCGGGCACAACCGGTCGCTCAGGCGATATCGGGAGCGATCGTAGACCGCGATCCAGCGTTGGGAGTCGCAACGCCTCGGAAACAGGGGCCCCGTCGCCCAGCGTGCCCGAGAATAGTCCCTCGGGCAGCACATCATCCGCAGACCTGCTAGCACGGGCGTTCATCCGAGCTCTCACCGATGGAGACGAGGAACTCGAACGCCCTCTGGTCAGTGCATGGAACTGGTTCAGCGGTGCGGTTGGACGGATCCGTCGTGAAGCAACCGCCTTTGAGCAAGATGTCGATCAGCGAGGCCTGGTGCCCGCTATCCGCACAAGGTTCGACGAGTATTGGCCAGTGGGTGCAGGGTACCGCGTAAACCTCGGAGCCGGCGTGACCTTCGCGATTCCGATCCACGTTGGGCAACAGTCTGAGTTCGTGATGGACCGAACCTCGTCAGATGTAGTGGAGCTGACCCGCCGGTACACGATTGTCTTGGCGGCGGACACCGGCTTTGGCGCCGGTTTCGACTTCGGGATGAGCGATAGGGTCGGCGTTCACGTACGGGGCGAGGCAAGAGCGATGGGCGGTCATCGTGTCCGCGTCATTGAACGCTACGCATTCCCCATCCACACAGATGACGAGTTCACATCCTTTGTGGCGACGCTTGGGGGAAGCACAACCCAGACTATCGCCGCCATGGCCGCCGTGCTCGAACCGGATCATGAAGGTCTCAACCCGGAGCGCTACCTGGTCGATCGCTCCTTCGGTTATGAGCTATTTGGTGAAGCGAATGCCGAGGGAACTGCCGGGGTGATGGCCGGCAGGCGCCGTTCCCGGCAGGGTGTCGATGCCCGAGGCCGACCCACTCAGGCATTAGACGAACGCCGTGGCCGAGTGATGGATAGCTGGACCACTGGACATGCTGGGGAACGTCGTGGGGTCCGAGACGAGCAGGGTCGCCATGTGCCGGGTCCAAGAAACCGGGCACGCGACGGGGACGAGCACGGAGATGTCGGGCTCCCCGGGGGTGCGGGTGTTCTCCTTCGACTCATCGGGGGCGCCGCGGCTCATATTGGAATTGCGGCGGCGGGCGGAGTCAATGTGACGATGATCCCGGAGAGTCAGGTTGCGCGGCGCGCCCGCCAGGAAGACGGTGAACCACTTCCCAGGCCGGACTACTACGACATTCAATTTCAGGTCGCGGGAAGCGTTGCGGGTGATCTGACGATCGATCTGCCCGGGCCTTTGGGCACCGCTCTCGCGGCGAATCCAGGTTTGGGGTTGCAAATCACTGTGCGGGTCCACCCGTCCCGTGATGGCCAAGAGATGCGGGCGGACAACGTTCGCTTTCAGCTGGTGCTCAGCCAAGGTGACATTGACGCGGCCACGGGAGCGGCTTCGGAAACTACCACCGACATCGACCGAAACGCGCTCGCGGTAGTCCAAGGGCGTGCGGCGCTTCCCGACATGTTCCGAGACATTGTCCACCGGAACCGTATGGCCATTGCAGGTCCACAGCTCGGCATTCCCGATTGGGTGCGCCGTTGGATCGATCGACGCCTCGGCAACCACCCGAATCTCGCGCAAGGTGTTCGTGTTTCGAATTTCCTGCTCAACGCCGAAGGTCAGCTGGATTTCGAAATACAGCTGGAAGCGTCCCGGCTTTCGGATCTGTTGAGTACGTGGGGGGAGCGACTGTTTGAGTACATGCGGGATGCAGGGCTCGAGGCAACTCGAGATCAACTAGTGCTAGACATAATGGCCTGGATCGACAGCGGCACGCCACCGGACTACCTGCGGGCTGCGGGGGAGGAGTTTCTCGCAGCGCTGCTCAACTTGGTCACAGTAAGCAGATTCCGCGTGGTGTTGGATGTCGGGTTCCATGCGCATGGGAATCTGCGTGCTGCCTTCGGCGCCAAGCTGAGAATCGCAGCGGATGGCGGACTGGCTGGCCGCTTTACCGTCGACTTCTTGCGCGGACGTGATGCGGTGACTGCAGGCAACGTGGCGTCTCTCCTTCGAGCATACCTCCTGAATGGGGAACGCCAGCTTGGGGATCTACTTCGGTCAAGACTACCCGCAGGGTTGGCTGAGTGATCGCTGATGTTCATTCTCGAGACGCTGGGCGTCTCCCGCTCCCTTGCCGAACCGGGTGCTAGTGCGTCAAAACAAGAGTTGCTGTGGTGGACAACCAAAATGCTCTCCCCGCGTGCTTTCGACGTCTACAGTCCACCGACCACTGTTGAGGTCCCTACGAAAATCCAACAAGCGCGGTGGGGACGGTGGGTGAGTTGAAGGCTCCAGGCACCGCGCGTCACGCCGCTCCTTGCAGCAGTTGCGCCTCGGAGCCTCCTCGGCCCACGGGTTGGCGCCGGGTCATTCAGCGGCGCCAAGCGGCGGGCGCTGGCTGGAGCTGGCGTGAGTGCAGTCGGTGTGACGCACCCACCTCTCCCGCTGAGCGAGAGGCCGACCGGGTCGCTGGCCACCCCGATCGCGTGCCGCCGGAAGCGATTCGTGAACGGCCTTCGACCGGTGAACCGTCGCCTCAGCTCCGAAGCCAGCTTTCTCATCGTGCTGGCGGGGGCCACCCACTGCCTGACGGAGCGCGACAACGCCTAGAACCTCGACTCCGCACGGACCTGTCGGAGGTTCGTGTCCATACCGACGGGGCTGCTCACCGAATGGCTACCGAGCTCGGGGCCACCGCGTTTACCTACGGCCCGGACATCTACTTTCGGGAGGGCGCGTACCAACCACACTCCGCGGATGGCCGGCGCACGCTCGCCCATGAGGTCGTCCACACCGTGCAGCAACGTGATGTGGCGCCCGCGATCCAGCGACAAGATCACGATGACAGTCCGTCGGAACCACCTTCCGCAGAAGACACGGTCCGGCCAATTCTCCGGGCGCTCGAGACCGTACGCGAAGGGCTGCCGCCTCCGCGGCGGACCGCGAGGCGCACTCCTGCCGCTTCCCCGAGCTCGGCGTGGGAACAGGCGATCGGGGACTTCCGAACCCAGAACGAAACAGCCGCGACCGCCATCGCACGCCTGGATGAAGCGTTTGGTGACTTCCTGGAGTGGGTGCACCGGTGGATCATCGACGTCCCGGCCGCCGCCGCGGCGCTTGGGCAAACGCTCCCGCGCTACCGACAAGCCGTTGCGAACGCCGAGGCCGCCCGGAACTCGATGACGGAGTTCAGATTCAACCCGGTGTTCACATTGCTTTGGTACGAGCGACTTGGGCAGACGCTCCACGTACTTCACTCCGTTCAGGGAACGGTCGAGCGTACCGACTCGGTCTCGTTTGTGGCAGCTAGCCTACGAGAGCGCCGAGCTGCGGTGGCGACCCTCCGACTACAGACGGCAGGGCGGCTCCGTCCTTATCTAGCGCCGGCACGTGAGGCGGTCCGCGCGAGCGCACCGTCGGAACCACCCCCGCCAACACCACCTACCTTGGTGCGCGGTTGCCACAGCCCCCAGACAGAAGTGACCTCCGCCAACCTGTTTTGGCAGATCCGAAAATACAGCGTTGCTGGGGAGATCCCGCGGGAGCGTCAGATCCAAGTCGACGGGCGTCGGGCGAGCCGCGAAGAGCTGCTCAACGGCGCACGGTGCATGACCGATCGTTGGGTGTGGGAGCGCAACCTGGCCGCGCTTCGTGCTGCTTCGTACCACTACAACGTCCGGTCGGATGCCGACCTAAGACGGATTGTTGCCTACCGAATCGCCCTCCTCACCGATCCCAGGCATACCCGCGCGTTGGTCGAGGAAATGAGTCGACGGGGCGTGTGGCGAACTCCGCCGGTTGACGGGCAGCCCACGGGCGAAGGCGCGACGGCGGTTCAGGGGGTGAGCGCCGAGGCGGCGGCGACGCACCTCTTCTGGTTGATGGGCCATACGGGTGCCCTTGACCACATGCGCGACGATGTGGGGTTGGAGCGAGAGGTCGTCCGCACCGTTCGCACCGAGCTGGGTCCGGGCGCGGCGGCACGAATGCAGCGCTCGATCCGTGAGTACCTCCGAGTTCGTCGGCTGACGACGGTGGATCCTCGGGGGATTGAGTCACCCATCTTTCGAATGACCGGTGCGGTGCCGGCCGCGGACTCGGCGGTTGAGTTCATGGCGCAGGCCGGAACGATTGTGGAGCGCTTCGGCGACGGTTTCGTGCGTGGGGCCTCGAGTGTGGGGCCAGAGACTCTCACCGAGCTCGGAAAGCGGTTTGCTGCAGCGACCGCACTGTCGGCGGCGGTCCCCGGCGTGATCCTTTCTGGCACCGCCTACGGAATCGTCGAGCGCGCCATCGACGATATTCAAGGCATCGTTCGTCTCATCGGCAACTTGGACGAAACGGTCAGCCAGATCTCTCACGTAGTGCATTCCATGTTCGATGATCCTGCCGTGGCGGAACAGTTCGGGGAGAGCATGGGGCAAGCGCTGGCGACGGAGGTCCGCCGCCTCGCCTCCGAAGACAACGTGTTCCGTTTCACGTTCGAAATCGGTCGTCTCATCGGACCGATCGTCGTCGACATCATGTTGTCACTCCTCGGCATCAGTGCGGTTGGCGTCGCCGCGCGCTACTTGGCGCGTGGCACAGGCTGGACGGCGCGAATCGTTCGCTTTGTCATGCGCATCTCACCCGATGCCCCTCACGGACGCCGTATCGGCCACCGCCCCCACGTGGAGCCTCCCGATCCAGGGCATCGGAGGCCACTCTCACGACGACAGCGCAACCTCCTGGAGCGAAGTCGCAACTCTCAAGGCCCGCTTCGAGGAGAGCTTCTTCACAACGAACTTGAGGTTGCTGCCCGTCGCACACCCAAGCCTGAGAGATACTCTCACGGACGCCAGCACTACGACCAAGTCATCGAGCTCGAGAACGGGCACCGGTGGCGTCGGAATTCGGACAGCGGTCGGTGGTGCCGGTTCACCTTCCCTACCAATTGCGACACAGACATTCCCATCGGGCACGGACCGTGGGGTCCGGATACCCCGACCGTTGGCGGTGTGGACGATGTGCCGTGGCGACACGGGGCACCGTCTGGGCCGTCAGGCAATGTTGAAGAGGCCACTGGTCCGACCATCGCCTTTAGCGAGCTCACTCGTACGGCAAGGCGGGCACGTGCGCGAGCGCATCGGGCATATCAGCGCACCCTGCCAACGATCGGAGGGCGACGGGTGCGTCTGCCGAGGTACCGAGACATGAACTGGGACCCTCACACGCGGCGATACCACCTCCCTCCCGAAACGCCCGCGGGACGACAAGCGCGTGCGAGAGGTAGGACCTACGTGCAGTATGACGCTCAGGGAAATCCTGACCTGACACCGTTTCATCGGCCGGAGTTTGGAGGGAAGCCAGTGCAGATCAGCAACTTCGGTCCGAATCGCCGTCACAACATGGCAGCATTCCGCGACCAAGCACGAATCGACCTTCAGGACCCCAACTGGCCGCCGCATCCTCGCAACTCGCAGGGCTCGGCTCCGGAAGGCTGGACATGGCACGAAGATCGCGAGCCACTGGGTCGAGGCTGGCTCGTTCCGACCCACCTGCATGAAGCTGTTCAACACACGGGCGGACGCTCGGTGGCAAGAGCAGGGGGTCAGTGATGTCAATCGATGAGTTAATCGGCCTTATCGAATCCCCTGAGCGCGGAGCTGGACGAGCTGAGTTGGATGAGGCAGAGGTCCGCCTGGGGTTCGCAATGGGTCCAGAGCTTCGCACGCTGCTGTCCTCCGTCGGCGGAGGCTGCGTGCCGTTGGACCTGGAACTACCGCTTCCAGACGGTTCCGTTGCAGGGGGTTTCGAAATCCTCTCCGTGGACCAAATTCCGGACGTGACGGCCGCTCTCCTTCGCAACCGCAGTGAGCGCGTTGTGCTTGCCCGCGACGGGTTCGGCAATGCGCTGGTGGTGAACACTGCCGATGACGTGTTCTTCTGGGACCACGACGACGATCAGCTCCAGAAACTGGGCGCCTCCATCTCAGGCCTCGCGGGACTGTTTCAGAAAGCTCCAACGCCCCCACCCATCACCGCCGCCAAATTGTGGCCGCAAGCGGCGCAACTAGAGGCCATGTTCGAGACCAGTGCAGGCTCGGCTGACATCCGCAGCTATTTTGACGCGATTTCACGCGGTGACTTCGATGCTCATCTATTCGTCGCAGTGAGTCACTCG
This sequence comes from Myxococcota bacterium, assembly GCA_039187775.1. Lineage (GTDB taxonomy): Bacteria > Myxococcota_A > Polyangia > Polyangiales > JBCCZL01 > JBCCZL01. The sequence continues at coordinate 8,520 of JBCCZL010000138.1, read as the reverse complement.
CGCGCGGATGTCGTACGCGACCTATTGGAGCGATGGCCAGAGTCAAAGGTGCCTGCGCATGCGGTGTGGCTCGCAAGCTCCCTTCTGGAGACTGAAACCTTGATGGTTCTTCTTGAGAACGACGCGAATCCGAACGCGTGCCATCCTAAGACGGGTATGCCGGCCCTCCTGACCGCAGCGCTCGCAGGGCGCGCCCAATCTGTCCGTGCCCTGCTCGCGGCCGGAGCGTCATCCGATGCAGTGTCTCGCGACGGTCTTAGCTTGCAACAGGCGGCGGAGCTGGCTCCCGATCGGACTGTGGCAGAGCTACTGGCCGAGCTCGGAATCACCTAAGCGTCGATTCCCATTGGGTCTGCCACCCCGCGCTGTTCTCACGTCCGCTGGCTATGTCGGGTCACTTCCGAGTGGCGCGCGGAGTCTGGTGAGGGTTAGCCTCGATCTGGGATGGCCGACACCGAGAGCGTCGCCCAGGCAATCCGCAGCGCGCTCGGAGCCGGGGACGCCGAAAAGGCGGTTGCCGTTTACTGACGGTGACGGTTTGTCGTCATGCCCGCGGACGCTGCACAATGAGCCGCGGGTCATTCGCCGAGAATGACCGGCGAGGTTCGACCCTCCCTGATTGGGAGCGGGCGCGGACGACCGTCGCGCACTCTTGGCCCAAAACCCGCATTTGTCACACCATCGTTCAGCTCGGGTGGCCTGCACTTGCCGCAGCGACAGGGGTAGCATGCGGCGATGGACCTGGCCTTCAGCGAAAACGACTCGTGGAGGGACGATTCGTCGACGCTGCTTGCACTGCTTCGAAATGCCGCGGCGTTTTCGGATGTCGTTCCCGCGGATCAAGAACCTGGGCTGGTCGAGGGAGATGAGCTAGCGAACGGCCGGTTCGTGATCGAATCCCTGGTGGGTCGCGGGGGAATGGGCTGCGTATATGCGGCATTCGACCGAAAGCTTGAGACGCGTGTGGCGATCAAGACACTGCGCAAGATCGCCCCACAGCGGTTGGCGTTGTTCAAGCGCGAGTTTCGAGCACTCGCGGATGTTCGGCATCCGGGGCTCGTCCGACCGGGAGAGCTAGTCGAGGATGTACGGCAGCTTTTTTTCACAATGGAGCTGGTCGAGGGGGTGGGCGTCCGCGAATACCTCAAGCGCCAGCCCGCTCAGCTGGAGTCGGTGATCCTGCAGCTCACCGACGTGTTGAGTTGGATGCACGATCGCGGACTCGTGCACTGCGATGTCAAGCCGGCGAACATGCTGGTGACGCGTGGGGGCCGGGTTGTGCTGCTGGATTTCGGAGTTGCCCAACGCCTCCGCGGTTTCGAGGCCACCGCAAACGAGGGCTTCGGAACCCCAGCCTACATGGCGCCCGAGCAGTTTGAGGGGGTCGCGCTGACGGGGGCGTGCGATTTCTATGCGCTGGGGGTGATGCTCTTCGAGCACTTCACCGGCCAGCTGCCGTTTGAGGGAACGCGAAGTGAGCTTCGGCAGCAAAAGGTACTGGCTCGCCGACCACGAACCCTTGCGCCGCAGACTTCCCAAACGATGGACGACTTGGTGTACGGGCTGCTTGCGCCCCGCCCGGGTGACCGTCCCAATGCCCAAGCGCTGCGTGAATTGCTCGGAGGATCTCTGGGCCCGCAATGGGATGTAGAGTCCACCGATCCCGAAGAGTTCTTCGTGGGTCGTACGCGCGAGTTGGATTTGTTGGGGGATGCGCTCGCCAGCGTGGAAAATGGCGCCACCGTCGCCGTGAACATCCGGGGCCCCTCGGGGATCGGCAAGTCCGCGTTGGTCCGAAAGTTTCTTCGCGGCGTGGACTCTCGCGCGTTGGTTCTCGTGGGGCGTTGTTACGAACGGGAGTCGCTGGCGTTCAAGGGTATCGAGTCTGTGATGGACGCGGTAGCGGAGGCGTTGTTGGCACTTCCTCCAGACATCCAGCGAGGTCTGCGAAGTGACGTGAGAACGGTCGTGCGCGCTTTCCCGTCCATGGCCAGCACCCTGAACGTGAAGCCGGACTCGAGACCTGCCGACCGCGTGGAGCTGATGGCGGCGGTCGACCGGCTGTTTCGTGCCCTTACCGACGCCACGCCGATCGTGCTTTTTGTCGACGACCTTCACTGGGCGGATGGTGACGGACTCGTGGTGCTGCGGACCTTGTTTGCCGAACGGCCGGACGGCCGGAGGCTGCTGCTAACGACATCGCGGAGCTCGCAGTGGGACTTGCCAACCGTTCCGGTTCATTCTGTGGAGCTTCGGCCACTAACTCCCATCGACGTTCGTCACCTCGTCGCCGATCTTGGGCACAAAAAGCCCCTCCAGACGCCCGATCTCATGTGGCTTGTCGAACAAGCCCAGGGTCATCCGATGCTGGTGACAGAGCTCCTGAGGGCCAAACGCAGCACCGGATGCGAGAGCGTCGAACAGCTCCTGCGGCAGCGGATTGCCCGCCTGTCGATCCCCGCCCGAGAGTTGCTCGAGATCCTGGTGGTGGTGGGCGCTCCGCTAGAGCGTGCCGTTCTTCAGGATGCTGCGGGCCTCGGGCCGGCTGCCTTCGATCGCTGGCTCGAAGAGCTGTTTATGCACACGCTCGTCTTCTCCGAGGGATTGAGCGGCGCGCACAAAGTCGAACCGTCCCACGACTCGGTTCGGGAGACCCTAAGCCGGATGCTGTCGACGTTCCGCGTCCGTCGTGTGCATGAGGAGGTTCTGCGCACCCTCCACAGCCGAGGGATTCATGATGACGAGCGCCTTGCGGTTCACTATCGCGGACTCGGCGACAACGCGCGTGGATATGTTCACACCGTCGCGGCGGCTCACAAAGCCGTCGAGGCCGGTGCATTCGGGCACGGAGCCGATCTCTTCGCCATCGCAGTAAAACTCGCACCGATTGAGAAGGTGACGGAGCTGCGACTCTGGCGCGCGTCGGCATTGCGGCGCGCGTGGCGCTCCATCGAGGCCGCGGAGGAGCTCTTGGCTGTGGCCGAAACGAGTTCCGAGGCGGCAGCCCAGCGCTACCGAAGAGAAGCCGGTGAACTTCTCCTGATCGGCGGCGAGCTAGAGCGTGGGTTGCGAACGGTGGAGCCGGATCTTCGGAGACTCGGCGCCCTGCCCCCCAAGCGAATGTCGGTCGCGATGGCCACCACCCCCTTGGTCAAGCTTCGATACGCGTTCCTTGAGCGCCTTCCCTCGCGGCTGCTTCGCGCGAGTCGCCGGGTCGGCTCGGAGGACATCGACTTTTTGTGGAGGGTGGGTTCGGCGTTCACCACCATCGACCCGATCCGCTCGCTTCACCTCCAGACGGCCGGTCGAATCCTGGCCCTCCTTCAAGGGGATCGGCTGCAGATTGCTCGCGGATGCGGTCTGGAGGCGTGCATGCAGGCCGGGGCGGGCTCGCCTCAGAAGGCCGAGGTGTTGGTGAATCGGGCCGAGCAAGTGCTGGCGGATGCGCTTGTCGATGGGGAAGATCCGGAGCGCGTCGAGCGCGTCCGCCAGATGGTGGCCGGAGGTACGATGGTCCTCGCACTGCACCACGGCCGGTGGGAGTCTGGGTTCGTAGCGGCCCGCGACGGACACACTGAGGGCCGTGCCTGGCGGAACAACTGGCAGCATGCCCTCCGTGGGCTCTATCTGCTGCATTACGAGTTTCATCGTGGCCGCTACCGGCGTTTCTTAGAGCGCTTGGACGACGATCTCAGCGATGCCCGGGCGCGCAACGACGTGTATCTGCGGCTCGCGATGCAAGTTTGGCCGGAGCCCGTGGCCGCGCTCATGGCGGACCAACCTGACAAGGCGGAGCAAGTCATCCAACGGGCGACCGATACACTGCTGGAGGGGCGCCACGGAGGCTACTTCGATGCTCTCCGCGTGGTGGCGTCGATGATGACCGCCTTGTATCGAGGTGACCCTGCGCATTCGCTGTCGCTGCTTGATGGGAAAGACATGGCGGCGCGCGTGCTATTTCAAGCCTCCCACTACGGCCGGGTTCACCTGCGGTTCTTCGAAGCCATGTCACGTATGCACGACCGTCACCGCTTCTCGGTCCGACTCCGCATTCGCACCATGGCAGAGCGGTTGGAACGCGACTCGGTGCCGTGGGCCAAGATCTACGCCGCGTTCTTGCGAGCTCAGCTCGCGACTCGACCGGTGGTGCGCGTCCGTGAGCTCACGAAAGCACAGCAAATGTGTGTGCGGTTCGAGCAAAAGGGCCTGCTTGGCATTGTCGCCTTGGCGGAAGCCGAGGGCCCGAAGCGCGAACGAGCGACGCAGGAGTTGCTCGCGCACGGTGTGGTGTCGCCGACTCGTTTCGCCCGGTTGTTTCTTGGCGATCTCGTGCCTGGGACCGCTCTCGGTCAGAGCAAGCCTTCCGCGTGAGCGAGGCCCTTCAGCTTTGCTTTGACCGTTTGAAAGCGTTGGCGAAGGCGCGCCGCCGCCCGCTTCTCTCCCTCGGGTGAATCCTCGTGGGGTTCATCGAGGACAAACACAAGGTCCCTCCAGCTGAGCGCACGATCGACCCGGAGCATGAGCAGTGCCTGTTCGTCTTCAGGTAGCTTCTCGCGAAGTTCACGCATTCGCTGTTTGAGCTCGCTCTGAAGGTGAGGTGGCGTCGGCGTGCGGGTGTCGTCCACCGCAGCTTGCACTGCCGGGACTGCGCTCAAGCCGCGGTTTCGCTTGAGCATTCGTTGCTCCTGGAGCAGCGTGCGCGTGCGCGCGTGTCGACAAAGCGTGAATGCCCAGGCACGGGCGCTGCATCGCCACTGAAAGTTCGGAAGGCCCCGCCACAAGTCCTCCGCGAGGAGCGCATAGGCTTCACGCGCCCGTTGCGTGTCGGGCATGGTCGCGCAGAGGTAGCCGAGGAGTTCGTGCCCGTACGCGACGAGCAAGACAGTCACTGCCTTTTCGGCATCACCCGCGGTGAGCGCCCGACGAACTTCCTGGTCGACGTTGTCGGTGTCGGCCATCCCTCTAGTCCCCTGGAACTGTGATTCCTTGCATCACTCCGCGAGGAATCGGCGTTGCTTGGCGTGGCGAATCGACGATGGACATGCAGAGCAGATTCGAGGAGATAGGCCGAAGGCCGGTCGACGCGGCGAGCGGCGTCGAGGGCCGGGGAGTGATGCGACGAATCACGGTTCCCGGAGACTGGAAGGCTAACCTCGTTTTGAGTTTGCGCGCTACGTGGAATCGCGTTGGGCGTCCACTGGCATGGACCCGAGGAACTTGTCGGGCCAACACGTTCGGGATGTTCGTGAGGACCGAGACCTTCAGGGCCGTTCGAGGTATGCTGTTCGAATGGCCACTCTTTCGCCGGCGTGGCTCCTGTTGGGCCTGCTTTTAACTGCGTTCCTGTTCAATGCTCCAACGTCTGCGGAGGCGAGCTCCTACGCATCGGGGAAGGTTCAAGGCGCAACGTTCGAGCTTTACGCCTCCACCGACTCGGTGGCGATGGCGGGCGGAGAGTCCGCGTGGATTGCCGATCAGGAGCGGCTCATTCGCCAAGACCTCGAAGGCCTCGCGGCCCGAGTCGATGCGCTGGTTGCGCTGGCCGAGACTCACTACCCGACGTTTCGTCCGGTTCCGTATCACGATGACCTGCCCGAGTGTTCGCTCGATGAGCCGCCGAGCGACCGGGGCTGTTATTGGCAGCTTCGCTTTGACCCGCTCATCGAGCGGCGGTCCGCGAGAAACGACGTGCGGGTACGCCTCGCGGCCGCGGCGCCCGCCATGATGCATCGGCCGTTTCAGGAGCAGCTCGAGGTGCTCGGCAACGACGGAACCCCGAGCTTTGACGTGTACCCGACCCTCGAGGACGCGAGCAACGGGTCCCAGCCGCCGGCGTGGAGCAGCTTCCTCAAGCCCTGGCCCTGGCTCGGCGTCGCCGCGCTCGCCGCGTTGGGTGCCTTCGCAGTGTTCCGAGCGCGAAACAAACGCGCCTAATCCACACCCTTGGCGGCCGGTGTAATCGGCCTCGCGCGAATGCATCGGAGACGAAGCCAACGCACCGGAGAGGAATCCTGTGGCGCTTCCGCGTGCCTTCGCGCTGAACGCGGCAGAGGCACAGGATTTGTGCCGGGGCTGGGTTCGGCACGGAGTTCGTGCCGTGGCGGGCGAATTCTTCTGGCGATCTTGCCGGAACGACGTTTGCTGACGGGCCGGCCATGGTCTGGAGGAGCTTGGGTCCGATTGTTCTGGTGGCAGGGTGTACTGGCACCATTGATGCTGGAGTGAGCGCTCCGGGGCCACGGGAGGTGACGGCGCCGACCGCCGAACGGGCCTGTGGAACGGGGATTCGGGCGATCACTTCGGAGAGTCGGCGGCTCACCTCGTCGGAGCTTGTCGCGTCCTTCGAACGCCTGTTTGGAGCCCGGCAGCTCGAAGAACCGGCCATCGCCGGGGCGATCTCGCTTCTTGGGGAGGAGTCGCTCGACGCAGTGGGCACGGACTTCAACCCCGGCTATCGGTCCCGAGCCCCCTACTTCCAGTTCCTGCGCACCGCGGTGGAGGCGAGCTTTCAGCGTCCCTCCGGCCTTGAGGTCCTGCTTCCCGGCTGCGATCCAGCGCGTGCCGACACCTGCCGGGCTGCGCTCACCTCACTTCTTTCGCGAGCGTATCGGCGCACCCCCACCGACGCTGAGGTGGCCGGGGTGCAGGCCTTGGCCGATGAGATTGGGGGCGGGTTGGGCATTCAAGCGGCGGTGCTCCGAATCCTCGCGTCCCCGCACTTCACCGAACAGCTCGAGCTCGGCGCGTCGATGGAGCGCGGTCGGGTTCGGCTCACCGATTCGGAAGTGGCCGCCCGCGTCGCGTTCATGCTGACGGCCGCGCCGCCCGACCCCGCCCTCGCGGAAGCCGCCGGGCAGGGCTTCACTCTGGAGAGCCTCCGCGAGCAGGGGGAGCGACTTCTCGAAAGCGACCTCGGTCGCGCCCACGTGCGGCGAACGTCTCGAAACTGGCTGAAGATCGCTTCGGTCCCCGATCCGGATGCGCGGGTCGCGGCCCACGCGATGATCGATCCCGACGGTCTTGGCGCAGAGGCGGAAGACGAGTTCTATCGCTTTCTCGAGCACCTCGTATTCGAGGAGCGGGGCAGCTTTGCCGACCTCTATCGAAGCGGCATGTCGTTCCCCGAAACGGATCGACTTCGGGCGATCTTCGAAAGTGCATCCGGCGACTTCGCCCATCGCGGTCTTCTTCGACCGGCCGCCCTGATCAGCAGTAGCTCGCTCCCGAGCGCGGTCGGCCGCGGTCTCTTCGTGCGCCGACAGCTGCTCTGCGGAAACATCGGCGAGCCCAACGATGACGCGGTTGAAGAGCGGCTCGAGGAGGCCGGAGAGCTCGAAGCGAGCGCGCACAGCCAGCGCGAGATCTTGGCCGAGCAGACCTCGCCGGCCAGCTGCGCGGGCTGCCATGCGCAAATCAATCCGCTCGGGTTTGTCCTCGGGGGTTACGACACCTTGGGCCGGGCCCAGTCCGAGGAACGAGTCTTGGATGCGGATGGGCAGCTCGTGGCCAGTCACCGGATCGACGCCACCGTGAGCGATCTGCAGATCGGGGACGAACCGACCTCCGCCACGGGAGCCGGCGATTTGGCTGCGGCCCTCGCCTCGAGCATCGATGCGCAGCGCTGCCTGACTTCCCAGTTCTTGATTCACAACCGGCACCGAAATCTCGATACCGGAGACGGTTGCCTATTGGAGGAGCTCGACGAGGCGGTGGCGGACGGCGCCTCGATCTACGACGTGTTCCTCGGGAGCGTCGTCAACGAAGACGTGTTCTACAGGGCTGCCGAATGAGGCGCCCGTGGAGTGAACGCCGTGGCATGAACGGCAGTGGGATGAACAGCAGCGGAATGAACGGCAGTGGAATGAACGGTCGCCGAATGAGTCGACCCGTATCGAAGGAGCAGCCATGAACGCCACTCGACGTATGTTTCTCCGAGGGGCCGGCGGAGCGGTGCTGGCCATCCCGTTTCTTCCGTCGATTTCCCCGGGGGCGTCCCAGGCCGCGACCGCCAATCGCCTGAAGTTCATCCAGGTGTCGTGCGAGTGGCTTCTGCCGAGGGCATTTACGATCCCCGGCTACTTCGACGATCGGACGGCCGAGTACTACCCCGAGGAGGCGGTGCCTTGGACCACCCTCGACGCGGACACCCAGAGTCAGCGTCTCGCCGAGATCGTCGGGCGCAACGGTCGCCTCTCCTACGTGCTCGACGAACGGTGGAACCCCTACGTCGACAGGATGAACGTGATCTCGAACAATCACGGCTTCGTCACTTCGCCGCTGCACAACTCGACGATCTCGAGCACCTGTTCCGGCCAGCACGACGACACCTTCGAGCCGGTCTATCCCTACAGCAGCGACTGGCTTATCGAGCAGGCGATCTATCAGGGCGCGGCGCCGCCGATTCCGAACCTTCGCATCAATCTCCTCACCCCGACGACGGGCGGCAGCAAGGTGCACCGGGCGTACTCCTTTGGCGTCGAAGGCGGCCAGCGGAAGGAATACACCGGGGTCGAGGATCTT
>JBCCZL010000137.1:0-18465 GCA_039187775.1 Myxococcota bacterium | reverse complement strand
GAAGTGCCTCAAGCACTCCTCGCTCCGAGGCTGTGGGGGCACTCGCGCATACGGCGAAATGCTTGGTTTCCCCTACGGATTCAAACCGATTGCCGCTCTAGATGTCGAGGTTCACGACATTCAGGGCGTTCTGCTCGATGAACTCCCGGCGTGGTTCGACCTGGTCGCCCATGAGGATGCTAAAGAGCTCCTCGCTCTGGACCGCATCTTCGATGCGCACTTGAAGGAGCGTTCGGGACTGCGGATCCATCGTGGTTTCCCAGAGTTCGTCGGCGTTCATCTCTCCGAGGCCCTTGTAGCGCTGGACGGTCGTCCCTTTTCGCGACCGCTGGTCGACGAAGCGCCAGATATCGTCGGCCCCGCCGATCTCTTCGGGCTCGCCCTGAGGATTCCCGTCCCCGTCGAGGCGGACCGCCAGATACGGCGCCTTGCCGAGGGAGCTTACCCCGGCCCAAATTCCCGTAAGGTCGGCAAAGTCACCGGAGTTGAGGAGCTCGTGGTCGATCACCGTCGCGCGGCTCCCGATCCCCGCGCGGGTCCGGACCTCGAGGCGGAAGCGCTCCACCTTTTCGTCGACGCTCTTCTGAAACGCGATGGGCATCAGGTCTGCATGGTGGGTGCGAATGTAGGTCTCGATCTTGTCGGTCGCGGCGTCGACTTTGGCCTCATCCGCGAGGTCGCCGGGATGGAGCGCAGCGGTACGAATGAGCGCCTCCATGATCTGGGGTTCGGTCCGTCGGGCCCCCGCCTTGAGGATCTTTCGCCAGCGCCCGAGGTCTTCGAGGAGGCTCCGAAGCGGGGTCCCGGTGAGCTTCACCGGGCCGTTCTCGGTGGTGATCATGAGCTTGTCGAGCCCGACGTCGAGGACGAACTGGTCGAGCTCTCCCTCGTCCTTCACGTATTGGACCTTCTTGCCTTTTTTCAGCTTAAAGAGCGGAGGCTGGGCGATGAAGAGATAGCCGTTTCGGATGAGCTCGGGCATCTGCCGATAGAAGAATGTGAGGAGCAGCGTGCGGATGTGCGATCCGTCGACATCGGCATCCGTCATGATGATGACGTGGTGGTAACGAAGCTTCTCGAGGTCGAAGTTCTGCCCTCCCTCGACCCCGCAGCCGAGGGCGGTGATGAGCGTCCCGATCTCTGCGCTCGAAAGCATCTTTTCGAAGCGGGCCCGCTCGACGTTTAGGATCTTTCCGCGAAGCGGGAGGATTGCCTGAAAGTGCCGGTCCCGACCCTGCTTTGCGCTGCCGCCCGCGGAGTCACCCTCGACGATGTAGATCTCGCTGATCGCCGGGTCCTTGCTCTGGCAGTCGGCGAGCTTGCCGGGCAGCGTCGACGCGTCGAGGACGCCCTTCCGCTGCACCATCTCCCGGGCCTTTCGTGCGGCTTCTCGGGCGCGGGCGGCCACCACCGTCTTTTTGATGATCTCTTTGCCTTCGTTCGGGTGCTCCTCGAGATACTGGGACAGCTTCTCGGCCACGATGCTCTCGACGATGCCCCGGACTTCGCTCGACACGAGCTTGTCCTTGGTTTGGGAGCTGAAGCTCGGGTCCGGGTGCTTGACCGAAACGATCGCGGTCAGCCCTTCCCGAACGTCCTCGCCCGCGAGTGGATTCTTTAGGTCTTTGAGGAGGTTGTGGGCCGAACCATAGGTGTTGAGCGTCCGGGTGAGGGCGGTGCGGAGCCCTGTCAGGTGCGTGCCGCCGTCGCGGTTGTACACGTTGTTGGTGTAGCAGGAGATGGTCTCGCTAAACGCGTCGCTCCACTGAAAGGCGAGTTCGACATCGACGCCGTCTCGGACGTCTCGGATGTAGATCACGTCCTGGTGAAGGGGATTCTTGTTCTTGTTGAGGGCGCTGACGAACTCGCGGATGCCGCCTTCGAACTGGTGCACGACCTCCGTGCCGGTGCGATCGTCGGTGAGGCTGATCTTTAGGCCGGCGTTGAGGAACGAGATCTCGCGGAGCCGGTTGTTCAGAATGTCGAAGCTGAAGCTCGTGTTCGTGAAGATCTCGGGGTCGGGCTTAAAGCGGATCTTGGTTCCCGTGCGCTTTGCTTCGCCGCTCGCCTTCAGTCGGTCCGCGGGAACCCCGCGTACATATTCTTGGGTCCAGAGCTTTCCGTCACGACGGATCTCCATGCTCAGCCATTCGCTGACCGCGTTCACCGCGCTCACGCCCACGCCGTGAAGACCCGCCGACACCTTGTAGCTGTCGTTGTCGAACTTGCCGCCGGCATGCAGAACCGTCATCACGACCTCGGCCGCGCTGACGCCCTTTTCGTGCATCCCGACGGGAATGCCTCGGCCGTCATCCTCGACGGTGATCGATGCATCGGAGTGAATGTTCACCTGAAGGTGCGACGCGTGGCCGGCCAGGTGCTCGTCGACTCCGTTGTCGATGACCTCCCAGACCAGGTGGTGGAGGCCGGTCCCGTCGTGCACATCGCCGATGTACATACCGGGTCGCTTTCGCACCGCTTCGAGGCCCTCGAGGACCTGAATCGACTTGCTCCCGTAGCCGTCCTCGGTGGCCCCGTTGCCCGTGTTTCCCCCGGCCCCTGCCTCGTCGTTGGAATCCGTCATGACGCCTTGCTTAAGTCTTCAGAAAAACTCGCAAAATCGCCCAAGAAGGACGATGGCGGAGCTTACCGAACCCCTGTGCGCGGCGCAAGGCGTTCCGGAGGTATTTTGTTGTTTGTTATCGGGTACTTAGGGCGATGACTGGGGCGTGCTTACCCGACCCGCCCAACCCCAGCCGGAGACGGGCCCGCGACGCGGTCCCAGCGAAGGAACTCGGCCTCCGGTGCGCCGTCCACCCACCGGATGACCAGATGGGTTTGCGGTGGCTCTTCGGCTTCCCCATCGAGGTCGTCGACGCCCCAGTGCCCGAGATTCACGTAGGTGGCCCCGCTCTTGAGGCGTTCGATTTCCGGTGTGTGGGTATGGCCCATCACGACGAATTTTGTCGGGAACAGCTCGGCGATTCGGTCGGCGCCGCGTTTCATTGCGAGGACCGGATTCACTTCATCGTTGCGCAGCCGGGAGGACCGCCGAAAGAGTGGCACCGCTCCCACGAACAGGCAGGCGCTGGCGCCTGCGGCATAGCCCCAAGGCAATGCGAGGGCGGCGCAGAGGAGAAGCGCCACGACCACCGTGGCCATGAGCACGCGGTCGAGGAATAGGCTTCGTAGGATGGCTTCGACCCGTCGGGTGACCGGGGAAGCCCAGAGGCCGGAGAGCTGGTTCAGCTTTTCGACCCGAACCCGCATTCGTGCGGCAAGCTCGACCATGCGGCTGTCATGCTCGCGACGAGGCACATCGGACCGAAGGTCGTGCTGCCATCGGGTGAACGCTTTCTTGATGGCCTGAAAGAAGCGAAGCAGAAGCTTCGCGCAGCCGTGGAGCCCGAGAGACCAGGCGAGCGCCAGGTAGTGGAGCATCCCGGTGGAGTCGTGACCATCCGAGCTGAGGCCCGGGGTGGGGCGAGCTACCGTACGAAGAAGGATGTCCGAGAACGACCAGGCAATGCGCCGGGGGTCGCGGGGGCTCACGGGGGCGAGAAGATGATCGTAGGCACACATCGAGTCGAACTGATGGCCGTGCTCCACGTAAAGCAGCCCGTCGTCGTAGTAGAACCAGGGGTAGAACTCTACGCGGCTGTCGAACTCGGGGTCCGGAGCCGCGGCGCGGCTGTGGAGCGCGTCAATGAACGCCCGCTGGGCCGACTCCCAGTGAAAATCGACGTCATGATTGCCTCGCACCAGCACCACGCTGTGACCCTCGCGGATGAATGCGGCGAGGCGTTCAAAGGCGAGGGCGTGTCGTTCGGCAACCGCTCGCATCTTCATCGCCGCGTGGCTCGCGGTGCTGCCGAGGCCGAGTTCGCGCTCTTCGGCGGTCAGTTCGACATCGACGCCAGGGGCGATGCTCATGCCGATGAAGTCGACGAGATCCCCGGCGATTACGAGGCGCCAGGGATGCTCGGGGTCGGCGCGCTCCCGGTACCAATCGATCATGGACGCAAGCTGTCGGTCGATATTGGCCACCTGCTTCAGGCGCGAGATCGTCCAGGGCCGAACGTGTTGCACGAGATCGGCGCCCAAATGCACGTCCGAGAACAAGATGTAGTTCGGACGTGGCTTGTTGCCTACATTGTCCTCCCGCGGATCGGCGGACCCGGGGCTCACCGCATCATCGAGGACGCCGCCCAGCGGCGTCGCTTTCGCATCGAGGAACGGGGCGGGCAGCGATGAAGCCGCCGTCTGGGACACAGTCATTGGCCAACTCCTTCGAGGTGCAAGGCATGCACCATGCGGAATTGACAACAACCGTACGGTCCTTCCGTGTCATCGATCTGACAGCGATGTCACGCCTGCGTCAGCGCCCCGTGCCGAAATGATACGTAGGCATCGATCTCGACGTGCGGGCAACGGGTCGGGTGGCGTGAAGGAGCATTCGGAGCCACCCGCGTCGATGCGACCGAAGCTGAATCGGGTTCGGCGGAATCCAGTTCTGTCCGTTCAACGACCGGCGAGATTCCAGCCGAGCAGCCGGGCGATGACCCGCGCCGGGCGCTCCGTCATGGTGAGCTGCATTTGCGTTTCGAGAAAAACCGGCCCAACGCCCGGACAGTAGACGGTGTTGATCGATTTGCCGTCGTCTCCCCCGCCTTCTTCGACACGGACGCAATCGGTGAACTCTCCCGCGGGGGTTTCCACCGATGCGGTCACCGAAGTGACTCGGGCGGTCCGTCCCCCGGTCGATGGCCATTCGGCGCCCTCCTGGATCGGGCTCTGCAACAGCCAGGTGTCCGACGCGGGGCGATAGATGCCTTCGCCGCGTTTTTCGTAGACGATGGGGTCGCCGCCGCTGCTCACTTCGATCCGAGACCCGATGGTAGCGATGACCCGAGTGATCGCGAGGGCAGGAAGCTCGCTCCCGGTGTCGACGTTGTAGGACCAGACGTTGCCTTCCTGGAGCGGATAGAGGTTGTGAGGCGCGAAGCGTTCGGGGTCGAGTCCTCGGGAAGCCTCCTGGGCCCCGCCACAGCCCATCAGCCCGAAGGTCAGGCCGAGGGCCAGCCCGAGGGCCAGCGTGGGGATGGAGCCTAGAGCACGTAGAAGTATGCGATGACGCCAAAGAGAATCACGCATGCGAGCACCACTCCGATCTGAACTGGGTCCACTTCGGTCCGTCGACGGATATCGGCGGCCGACAGCACGATGTCCTTGTCTTTGTCGTTGCTGAGTTCGTCACATAGGGTTCGTACCGTTTGGTAGTCGCCCCGTTCAAATGCGCGGTAGGCACGGCGAAGTTTGATGCCGGACTCGGTGTCGGCGCCGGGCAGGTTCGCATACTCGTCGACTTCCTGTTCCTCCTCGTCGGCGTCCTTCTCGTCAGAGTCCTTCTCCTCCGGGCTGCCGTCGGACGCTTCCGGGCTCGCGGACCGTTCCTCGTCGTCTTCCTTCTTGGCTCGATCCTTCGATTCACTGTCGCCCTTTGCTTTGGAACCCTCGCCGGTAGAAGACCCTTTGGTCGGCTTCGCTTCTGGGGCGTCCCCGCCCTTTTGTACATCGCTGGAATCCGATGGTTTCCGAGCCATTCCGCGGAGGATAGCGAATGTCGGCGCCACCCCGAAATGGTTCGGCAATTGCTGCTCGGGGCTTTACTTCGGCGGGCTTCAAGCGCTACTGATCAGGGTACAGGTGGCTCAGACGCCCAGAATCCTCGTCGTGGACGACGATATCGACGTGCTCAAGATCGTCGGTCGGGTGCTCACCCATGAAGGCTACGCCGTATCGACGCATGCCGACCCGCGCGACGCACTCGCGGAGTGCGAGGCCAATCCTCCCGATCTCATCTTTACCGATCTGATGCTTCCCCGGATGGATGGAGAAACCTTCATCCAACGTGTCCGAGCGGCGGTCGCCGAGCCCCCGCCGATCATCATCCTCAGCGCGAGCGGAATTCGAGTCGAGGTCGCGGAGCGTCAAAAGGTGGCTGCATCGTTGGGAAAGCCGTTCGAACTCAATGATATTCGAGATTTGGCGACTCAGATGTGCGGTTCCCGGGGATAATCTCCCACCCGACTTCAGCCGATCGCCCGCCGACGTCGTACGATGGGTGAGGAGCGACGGGATGGACATCATCGCGGATCCGACGATCTGCCTCGCGCAGTGTTAGCGCGCGGTTCGCGTCAATCGGGAATCTCCCACGCGCTGCCCCAAAGGCTCGAGCCACCGTCGATATAGAACGTCTGACCGGTGACGTAGTCCGCGGCGCGGCTTACGAGATAACACATCAGATGCGAAACCTCCTCGGCGTTGCCGAGGCGCTTGAGGGGGGTGGCCTTCCGCTGCATCTCGAGAAGCTCTTCTGGATACTGGCGAGTCCCGCTCGTTTTGATCGTGCCCGGTGCGATCGCGTTCACCCGGATGCCACGGAACGCCCATTCGACGGCCAGGGTCTTGGTCAGGTTTTCGACACCCGCACGGGCGGCTCCGGTGTGCGCCATCCCGGGAAAGCCCCGAGCGATCTGCGCGATCACATTGAGAATACGCCCGCCCTTCTGAGGAAGGAACGCCTTATTGGCCACGGCGTGGGTCATCACCCAGGTGCCGAGGAGATTGTTGCGAACCACCGCCTCGAACCCCTTGGGGCTAATGTGAGCCGCTGGCGACGGAAACTGTCCCCCCGCGTTGTTGATCAAGATATCGATGCGCCCGAAGCGCTCCAGCACCGAATCCACATAGCCATTGACTGCGTCGGCGTCGCGAATGTCGCAAGGCTCCGCAAACAACTCCGTGGTGTTTTCCAGGGTGGCCGTCGCGGCGTCGAGAGGTTCTTGTCGCCGACCGCAGAGCGCGAGCCGGCAGCCGAGGCCGGCCAGCTCGGTGGCGGCGGCGAGACCGATTCCCGTTCCTCCGCCGGTGATGAGCGCCACCTCGTCCTGAAACAGGCCGTCGCGATAGATGGTAGCCATGGCTCCGTATACCATGACGACCGATGCCGGTGCGCCCCTTCGCTGAGCTCCTCGCTTCGGCAAGACTCATCCGGGTTCACCCGGTGCTGATCCTGTCCCTTGGAGCATCGCTGGTGCTTTCGACGGGGTCGGTGTGCTGCCTCTTCGGCGCGTTTGCGGCGCCCTGGTTTGCTTGCGAGCTCTTTGCCACGCAGATCGGTGCCGCGACCGGTCGTCGCGCGCCACGAACCCAGGCCTGGTTTGCCGCGGGGTTCATGATGTTCTTCGTGGTGCTGCTCGTCGGCTCGATGGGCTACTTCTTGTCTCTCGGTTTGGGCGTGGACATGCCGGTCATGGGGGGACCGCCGGAGGGCGACGAGAACGACCTTCGCACCGTACTCGTGTTCGTCGCGGGAGGCGTCTTGGCGCTCCTCTTCATCCTTCCGCTGATGTACGCCCCGCCAATCCTTGTCGGACAAGGCGGCTCGCCGGTGCGAGCGGTGCTCGAGAGCGCCCGGCTGGTACGCGAGGACGGACTCCTGGCGCATTTTGCGACATCGATCCTCTCTCATCTCATTCAGGTGCTGCCGTTTCTTTTGGCCGCGATCGGGGCCGCGATCTGGCTCGAGCGAGAGATGATCTTGATCGCGATTCTCTTTGCCACGCCGCTGGGGTTCGTGAGCGTGCCACTCGGTCAAGGGATGTGGGTCACGCTCTGGGTGAAGCGGAAAGAGCGGGTCCGAGATCTTCCGCTTCAGCGAGATACGGTTCCGCGGCGTGCCCTTGTGCTGCTCATTGTGGCCATCGTGGTGAGTCCCGGGGTGGCGGTCGGGCTGATCGGAGCGGCGCTGACTCGCTCCTCGGTTCCGCGCGAGGGCCTCGCCCCGGGCGGCGAACTCGTGGTCGAACTTCGGCCCGAAGACGAAACACTTGAACGACCCATTCGGGACACTGCACTGGTGGCTCGCGTGAGCGCGGATACCGTGGAAATCGAAGCGTACGATGGGGGCGGGGCGGGAGCCCTGCCCCTTCCCGACGGCTCCGTGGAACAGGTTCGGGTGGTCCGTGTCCGCAACGCCTATGCGGTCGAAGTGCGGGTGGGTGAGAGCCGGCGCGTTGCGTGGATCGACCGGGCCGGTGTCCGCCTCGACGACAATGTGCGGTCCCGTCTCAGCCAGCACGTGCCACCGATCGGCTACGCCGCGCTCTTGTTGTTGCTGGTGCTGACTCCAGTGGCCCTTCTCGGGATCTTGTCCCGAGTGGCCGACGTGATGATCAACGACGATCCCGCCCAACCGCAGACGCCAGAAGTCAGCCGGGCACTCCGCGGCGCCTGGATCACAGTAGGACTCCTCCTTCCCATTGCCGCGACCGCAGTCGTGGCGGCGGCCCTTTCACTCACTTGAGGGTCGGGTGCGCCCGCGTTTCCCCGTCGAGGCTCACCTGTTTGGCTAGGCCGGGGCCTTCGGCTTCTTTTGGCCGAACATCATCGCGAAGAGGATCGAGACAAAGTAGAGGATGATGAGGGGGCCGAGCATCATCAGCTGCGAGACGGGATCCGGCGGCGTAAGAAGGGCCGAGAGCACCGCGGCGATGAGGAGCCACCACCGGCTGAATTTGAGGAGCTGCTTCCAGTCGACGATGCCCGCGGCCGCGAGGAACCAGACGAACACCGGGAGGAGAAACACGATGCCGAAGCCCAGGAGGAGCTTGAGCTCGAGGGAGACCAAGTCGTTCAGCGAATACTCGGCGGCGAGGTCCACGCCGCCAGGGAGCTGCTGCTGAAATCCGAGGAAGTACTCGAAGATCAGGGGGAACACGACGAAATAGCCGAAGGCGACGCCGCAGATGAAGAACACGGATGTGCTTGCGGCGAAGGGAATCGCCATGCGTTTTTCACGGCGGTAGAGGCCCGGCGCAATGAACTGCCACAGCTGGTAGAAGATCCACGGGCCCCCGATCAGCAGCGCGAGCACGAACGCGATCTTCACGTAGACCACGAACCCCTCCTGCGGGGTCAGCATGATCACCTTCGGTCGCGGATAGGGAAGGGGCACGCCCTGCCGATGGAGGCTCTCCCACGCGACATTAAACGGGTGGAGAAGCCAGCCCAGAAGCTCTTCGTGAAAGATCGCGCCGATCGCCACTCCAGGAACCAGGCCCCACACCGCGCGCACCAGTCGGTAGCGAAGCTCCGCCAGGTGCTGGAAGAACCCCATCTCGACATCGTCTTCGGGTCGTTCTGGGTTGTCGGCGATGGCCATGAGCGCTTCTAGCGAGCTTCCGCGGCTTCGAGCTTCGCTGCGGGGAGGCTTGGACTGTCGGTGGTGACGTCGTCGTCGTCCCCTTCGTCGCTGCTTTGGAGCGTCGCGTGGTGAAGGTCGGCACCGATCTCGGGATACTCCTTGAGCACGTCGTTCGGCGTAATGACGTAGTTGGGATCGGTCTTCGGTCGGCTGTGAAGACTGCTCAGCTGACGCAGGTCGTCGTCCCGCATCAGTTCGTCCAGTCCAATCGAGTTCTTCAGTTCACGAGTGGTCTTGCGAAACATCCGCAGACCTTTGCCGACCGTCTTGAAGAAGACCGGCATCTTGTCGGGACCCACTGCAAACAGAAGGACCAGCGCGATGATTATGAACTCCCCGGTTCCGATGCCGAACATGGGCGCCTTTCCCTTCTTTTTTACCAGATGGGTCCGACGGAGGCGAACGGGAACCGCCGGTGAGGAACTTCCCTCGAATTTCAGCGGTTCGGGAGACGGTTGGCTGCGGTCTCGATCGCCTGCACGTTGCGCTCCGAGTCCTTGATGAGCTCTTTGATGCGTTGCGCCGCCTGAAAGGTCTGCTCCGATCCCCGAGCCTGCTGGCGCTGGGACTGATGCAGGTGGTTGACCATGTTCGAGATATTCTCGATCGCCTGACTGATCTGGCGTCCGCCCCGTGCCTGCTCCTGCGAGCTTCGCTCGACGTGCTGGGTGATGAGGCGCATCTTCTCCGCGCTCTTCATGATGAGCTCGGAGCCGCGGGCCTGCTCGGCGGTAGCCGCGGCGATCTGCTGGACCGTTTCGGCAATCCGGCCGATCGCGTCGGTCACCTGCTTCGAGCCCTTGGCCTGCTCCACGGTGGCTCGGGCAATGGCCCGGACCATGGTCGTCGATTTTTGGGAAGACTGCTGAATCTTCATCAGCGCGCCTTCCGCTTCGGCGCTGACGGTGACGCCACGGTCGACGGTTTCTGCGCCCCGCTCCACCGCACCGATCGCGTTCTTCGATTCGGCCTGAATGGTCTTGATGAGCTCGGCGATTTCTTTGGTCGACGCCCCAGCCCGTTCGGCAAGGTCCTTGATCTCGTCGGCGACCACCGCGAAGCCTTTTCCGTGCTCACCGGCCTGGGCGGCAATGATCGCGGCGTTGAGCGCGAGGAGGTTGGTTTGCTCGGCCACATCGTCGATCACGTTCAGGATGTCCCCAATCGCCTCGATCCGGGAACCGAGATTCGAGATCACGCTCACCGCTTCGAAGGAGCTTTCGCGGATTCGGTTGATCTCTTTGATCGTCTTGAGGATGGCTTCCGCGCCCTTTTCCGCGTCGGATGCCACTTCTTCGGAGAGGCGCGCCGTCTCGTTGGCGTTGCTCTGGACCTGATCGATCGATACGTCCATCTGGTTCATCGAGGACGACGTTTCTTCGGCGGTAAGCGAAAGGGCGTCGACGTTTCGGGCGACCTCTTTGATCGAGTAGGCCATCTCCTCGATCGATGAGACCGTCTCGCGCACGCTCGCCGCGAGGTTCGCCATGTTTTCGGCGACCTCGTCGTTGGTGGCGGTCATTTCGAGGATCGAACTCGAACTCTCCTCTGCGCTGGATGCCAAGGCTTCGACATGTTGGGCGATCTCGTTGTAGGAGCCGGTCATCTCCCGCATCGCGTCGGAGGTTTGCTCTACCGCGGTGAGCTGAGAGGTCAGGCCCTGCTGGAGCGAGTCGAGCTCGTGGCTGAGCGACGTGCTGACGCCCTCCGTCTCTCGGCTCTGTTCGCTCATTTGCGCTTCGAGGTGCTGGATGTTCTCTTCGAGCTTTGTCCGTTCCTCGTCTGCTGCCTTCTGGTGGTTTTCCGCATCGCTCCGGGCGGCGCTGGCCTCGGACTCGAGCCGATCCCGCTCCGAACGAAGACGTTCCAGCGACTGGGTTCGGTCCTCAAGGTCCGCTTCGAGCTTCGGAATCCGATCGGCGTCGACCGCGGGAGCGCCGGACATCGCGCTGATGCCTCCAACGAATGCGAGCACGACGCCGGCAAGACCGAGCCACGCCAGCGAAGGTTCGACCACGCCGACCACCGCGATGCCGATGCCGAGGACAGCGACCACCACCCCCGGCCACAAAGTCGAACTATTGAAGAAGCGCTGCATTTTTGTGCAACTGCGTGGGCGAGACTACTGGCTCGGGAGTCGGAGAGGCAAGCAAGATCAGCGACCTACCGACGAAGAGAATGGATCCTACGCTCTCCAATCCCCGGCGGGGAGGCAAGTTTTTGCTGGGCGACTCCGCGCCTCGGCCTGCGTCTCGTCAATGACCGTGATAGCGTTGGGGCGTGCGGCGGTTGGTGATCGTGCTCGCGTGCCTAAGCGCTCTCGCTCACGCGGGCTGTGCGCAGGGGAGCCTCGGTGAAGACGCGGGTGCGGGTGGCCGACCCGATAGTGGCCGGCTCGATGCGAGGGTCGACGCGCGACGCGATGCGATCACGAGTGTCGACGGCGCCAGCTGCAACGACACCAACGGAACGAGCTGCGCGGCTCCCACCGACCTTGGCATGCTCGCGGTCGACGGGATGACCAGCACGGGCGTGGGTTATCTTTCGGTGTCGGGGCAAGAAGATTGGTTTCGCATCGCCTTTCCGCCGCTCAACATGCCCAATATGGCCGGGGGAGGAACGCCCGCGATCAACTTCACGCGGAACGAAGGCGACGTGTTTCGCTTCGAGGTCCGGGGAAGCTGTAGCGCGACGCTGTCGTGCGGCATGGGCACTGGGGCGCGGGACCTTCTTATGTGGTCGTTCACCGACGACGCAAGCGAGCCGGGGGAGGGCGCCTTCAGCACGCGAGACGTGCCGTGGCCGGCCGAAGTGTTCGTTCGCGTCTACAGCGTCGCCGGTGCGACTCAGTGTGCGGCGTACGAGCTCACGGTCACGCGTTAACACACACACCGACGACTATCGATCGGTGCTGGTAGGAGGTCCCGCTCGGCATGAGCGATCGCGGGTTGCCGCCGTCGGCGCCCTTGCCTACGAGTCGACGTGGCCCTGAGGCACCGAGATAGTGCGAGTAATCCCACTGCGACAGACCGGAGCAACCGCGCATGTCCCCGGCCGCCGGGTTGTGGCGGCCGGAGGTTCGAAGCGCTCAGTCCGATTCGGGCCAGCGAAGGAGGGCGCCGATGGTTCCAGAGATGTACTGGTCCTGCGCCCCACCAGCGATCCGGGCATCGCCCGGCTCGGGGTTGATGGAGAAGAAGTAGCGCTGCCAGTGGAAGCCGGCCTGCGCCTCGAGCCAAGGGAGAAGCCGAACGCCGACGCGGAGGCCCGCCTCGAATCCTCCGCCCGAAGAGCGGGGGAAGAACTCGTCCTCCTCGAACTGACCAGTCGAGACGAGGATGAGATACGCCAGCTGAGGCTCGGCGACGATGAGATCGGCGATCAAGAATCGTGCGCCTGCCCCAAGTCGAATGAAGCCGTAGTCGACGTCCGGGACATCGGGCTTCGGAATCGTCGGGCTGATCGCATCAATGCGGAATGAATGTGCTCCGTAGCCCACCCGAGCGTAGATCTCGTTGTCGCCGAGCGGCAGTCGGACCCGCGCACCGACGCTCCACATCGTCGAAGAGGTCGGAAACTCCTGATCGCCCGACTCTTCTTTCGAGTTGATGGCGAAGGCAAACGCGACGCTTCCTTCGAGACCGATGTTGGCGGCAAAGCTGTTCGTAAAGTGAGCCGCCGGGTACCACAACAGGTCGAACTCGATCATGGGGCCGAGCCCCAGCGAGTACTCCCGAAGGGCATCGTTGATGTCGTCGTTGTAGGTCAGGTTCCGATTGAAGAACCGGAGATACACCCCAAACGACAGCGGGCTCGGGAGCGGACCGGTCGGGCCGGAAGCGCCACCGTCATCGTCGTCGTCGTCGTCGTCGTCGACGTCCGGCATTTCACCGCTCCGCACGTCGCCGCCAAGGTCTCCCCACATGTCTTCGCGAACCGATGAGAGCATCGTGGTTGCGTTTCGGCCTTCGTAGGTGGCATCGTTGATGAGGCTGCCGTCGTAGCCGTTGTAGATAGACACCACCAGGCTGTAGTTTCGTCCCTCGCGTTCAACCTGACCGCCGACAAACGTATTGATTCCAAGCTCCGCGGCCACGTCGGCGCGGCCATCTTCGTCTTCGAGGTTCACGTCGAGGTCGGCGGCGGCATCTTCGATGTCTCCCTGGCTGACCATACTCACGCCACTCTTTTCCTCGAGCACGCCGACCACGGCTTCCCGCGCGCGTGAGGAGCCAGGACCGTCGAAGTCCATCACCGCGACGGTCACATCCTCGCCGCCCTCATCGATGGGGTCGTCTTCGGGCTCGTCGCTCTCGGGCTCGGGCGCGTTTTGAATCGCGTCCCCGAGATCGCGCCAGAGGCTCCGCCCGATCCGGCGTCCGAGACCGGTGAGGTTTCGACCTTGGAAATCGGCGTCGGTAATCAGGATGCCATCGCCACCGCGTACCGTGACGTTCGCCAGCCACCGCCGTCCGCGCCGCGACACGGTTCCCTCGACGATCGCCGATACCCCGGTCTGGGCGGCGGCCGCCGCGTAGTCGTCGTCGGTCTCGAGGGGGCCGCCCGCTTCGAAGTCATCCTGGGAGACGAGGTCCACCTCGTCCTGAAGCGCTCGTACCGCCTGGGATCGAATGCGGTTGGCCCCAGGCCCACTGAAGTCACCGACCACGGCCTGAACCTGGGCGTGGGCCGATCCAATCTCGATTGCGAACGGTAGTAGGAGGGCAGCCGGTACTACGAAGGCAGCGAGAAGGGAGGTTCCGGTTCGTGGCGTGAGTCGATGAGCAGTCATTTAGTTTCCAGCAGCAGCGCGCGCCCACTCTTCGATGCAGGCTCGGTCTTCAGAGCTAAGCGAGCCCACGAGAGGCATTCGGTTTCCGCAGGTCGGTGTGTCTTCGAGCTTCGTGATCATGAGCCCCATGTCCGGTTGCCCGGCGACGATGAGCTCGCCCATGTCTGCGCAGGACCCGCCCGTCGCGGCTGCCGCCTGCCCAACGTAGGACGACCCGTCTCCGGCGGCGCTCAGATCGAGGGAGGCCGCCATTGTCATCGCGTTGTGGCACCCGGTGGTGGCGCAGCTTGTATCCATGACCGCCTGAATGTCGCAGCCGGTCATGGCGTCCATTCCCCCTTCGCTAGGGGTTGCATCCATTCCGGATCCGTCGGGCCGCGCGCCGGCCTCGAACCGTTCGGGATCGTCGAGGCTTCCCGGACATCCCACCGCGAGCGGGGCGATGAGGGCAACGATGGAGACGAGTCTTCGCTTCATGGGTTGGTCCTTCTTTGCTTCACATTCCCGCAGCAGCACGGGCCCAGTCCTCGATGCACGTTCGGTCCGCATTGCTGAGTCCGGAGCCGATGAGCGGCATGCGATTGCCGCAGCTGGGTGCGTCCTCTAGCTTGGTGATGAAGAGGCTCATGTCGGGGTTGGCGGAGTCGATCAGGACTCCCATACCCGCGCAGGCGCCGCCCATCGTCGCCGCCGCCTGTCCCACGTACTGTGAGCCATCTCCAGCGTTCGATAGGTCGAGGTTGGTCGCCATCGTCACCGGGTCGTGGCAGCCCGACATTGCACACGACTGATCGAACACCTCTTGGACGCAGCTCCCAGCCATCCCGTCCGCCATGCTATCAGGGGTCCCGGTTCCGCTGTCGCCCGATCCGCCATCGTCGTCGCCACAACCGCCCGCGAGGAGAATAGATACTGTACCAATGATCACTAAATCCAGTCTTCGCATGTCCTCGTGGTAACCCAAATCGGGGGCGGTTAGAACAAATGATTGGCGATACCGCGCGGATCGTTGCCAAATCGCCAAGTCGTTTAAGAGCCGCTGCTTTTCTTCATTGGCTCTGTTCTTCGCGTGGGAGCTATCCCGAAGGATGTTCAACTGTCTTGAAGGAGCTGTAGTGCGACCGCCATGGCCCGCGAGTAGTCACCCCCGAGCCGAATCTGGCCTCCCATAAACAAGTCCTGCACGCTCCGCCCCTCGGTTCGGGCCCGGCGAAGGTCTTCCCAGCCGACGGTTGCGGTAAATCGCGGTTCCTCCGGCGGATCGCTTGCCCCGAGGCCAATCCGGACGCGAACGTCCCCGAGTTCGGGCGCGTCGGCGAGGACGAGATGGAAAAGCAATGGGTCGTCGCCGATCGCCGCGTCCGCCCGCGCGGACATCGACCGGGCCGCGACGAGCGCCGCCTCATCACCGGAGAGATCTTCGCCGAGCACGATCTCCGAAAGCCAACGCCGGGCCGCCTCGACGGGCACCGCGATCGAGGCGCGAACGCGGTGGTCCCCCGGCCCGTCGACCACTTGAGTGCTTCCCTCGCGGGTGAGCAACCAAAGCGTGGCGCCCCCTTCGAAGACGAGCTGAGTGACTCCCTCCACCTTCATGACATCTTCGAGGGCGGCTGGGTCGGAGCCCGTTTGGAGGAGGGCGACGCCTCGATGGAAGAGATCTAGAAATGTGTCGCTTACAAAGTCCGCCGGGTCTTGCACCCGCCCATGCTACCCCAGGGTGTGGGCAAGCTACTCGAGGTTCTCGGTCAGTTCGTCCCGAGGGCTGAGCTCGAACCCGACCTTCTCGGTGCCCCGCGGCAGGGTCACGGGGAGTCGAAGGATTCGCTCGTCCGGCGTGTAGGGCTGGGCGATCACCAGAAGCTCACCCTCGAGGGGTCGAAGGTCCTCGGCGTCTTCGCGCCGGACTTCGAAGAGATAGGACCCCGGCTCCCGTTCTCGAATCGCGGCTGCTTCGATTCGGAACTGCGTTCCTTGTTCATCGGTTCGGCTCCAGAGTTTCTCTTCGCCTTCTTGGGGATACTGAATGAAGAGCTGGGGCGCGTCCGCCGGATGAGCCCAGGTCAGGGCGACGAGGAGCGCCGGCGGATTGCGAAGCACGCCCGCCCGCCGCATGCGCTCCTGAATTCGTGGGCGAAGGGTCGCGTCGGCGGAGCCTCTGAGGCGGGCGAGTCGAACCTGGTTCCAGAGGCGCGCATAGCGAGCGGCTCCGGCGGCTCGGTCCGACGCGGCAGATTCACTCAGCTCCTGTTCAAGCCGGAGCGCTTCATCCACCCGTCCCGCGTCCGCAGCCGCGGCAGCAAGGTCGAGGAGCACGGAAGGGTCGCCGGGGCGAAGCCTTCGCAAGGTTTGATACTCGCGGTACGCGTCATCGGGCCAGCCGTGCGCCCGGTAGAGATCGCCGAGACGTCGCCGGGCCCAGGGGTCGAGGGGAGCGCGCTCGACGATCTCGCTGAACACGCGGCGCGCCTCTTCGTCGTTGTCCTGCCGGCGCCAAAACTCACCCACCGCCGTTCGCACCCGAGCGTCGGCGAGCGGATCCGCACGGAGCTCTCGGGCGAGCCGCCGGGCCTCCTGGAGCTTTCCGGTCTCCTCGAGGAGCGCGAGGAGGCGGAGGCGAAGGTCGAAGTCGTCGGGTGCGGCTTCGAGCCACTCTCGGACCAGCCGAAGCCGTGCCTCCGGGTCTTCGTTTCTTTTCCAAAGCCGAAGAAAGACGGTGTAGTCGAGGGCGACATCGAGGTTTAGGGCCGCACGGACGGCTGCGACATCTGCCGGAGTGCGCACGCTGAGGAGGATTGCGCGCCGAAGGTACCGGCCCGTCGCGCTCTCCGCTCCCAGCGCCACATAAAGCCGAAGCTTGGCGTCGATCGCGCCAAGGCTCCGAAGCATCGCTTGGAGCAAGGTTCGCCGACTTCGCCAATCAGAGAGCTCGCACTGGGCCTGTGCTTCGCGATAGACGCTGAGCGCGCCCCGAACGCCCGCGTTGGCCACCAGTCGTTCGCGCCAGAGGGCTGCGCGCACCTCGAGGCCTTGTCGCGATGCATCGCTGCACTGGCGACCGACCCCGATGGCGCGACCCGGCGAACGAAACTCGTAGGTGTGGCGGATGGTCGTGGTCTCCCCGCCCGCGGACGCGGGAAAGCGCAGCCCTCGGACCTCGGTGAGAATGCAGGTCTCGACATCTTCTGCCCGAAGGTTGGTGGTCGCCAGTTTCGCGTCGGCGAGAGTGCCGTCGCCGGCGACCGTGAGCTCGACGGAGACGTCGCCCCTCAGGTCGGGCCGGACGAGGAGCTTCCGTTCGTAGCAGGCTTGGGGCCCGCGGGTTTCGGTGGACACAATCCGTTGCATCGTCGCTTGCCGAAGCCCCCCGTCGCCCGTGGGCTCGCCTTCTGGCACCGGCCCACCGCGGCGGACCCACGTGTGTTCGGGAACCATGGCTGCCTCCTCGGTCGCGGTGGGCATGCGCCGTCGCCAGCCGCGGGTTGCGGCGAGAGACTCGAGGGGAGTGGCCCAGTGCGAACGGCGGGGGTTGTCATCAAAGTTCAGAATCGGCTCGTAGGTTGCCGTGGGATCGCCATCCACGACCAACGAGGTCCACGGCGTGAGCACGGAGAAGCGAACTCCAAGTTCGGCGAGCGACTCCTTGCCCGCTTGGGCGTCGATCAGTTCGGTGAGTCGATGAACCGCCCATCGGCGACGGATGTCTCCGTGATCGTCGGCTCGAGTGGGGGTGAGAGCCATCGTTTCCTCGAAGGGCGTCCCATCGCGGGTCCCTCGAATTCGAACCGACGTTGGCAGGTCGTCGACCAACCGGCCCACCAGCCGAAGGTGATGACCGTCGGCGAGGGTGATCGGCGGCCGGGGAAACACCCGCTCGACGCCTTCGCCAAGATCCACCGAAACGCCCCGAAGGGTGGGGCGGGCCGCATCTGCGAGAAAGCGCATGAGGAGGCGTGGCGCTTCGGTCCGCTCCCCGATCTCGGCGGCCTGAGCGTCGCCGAAGAGCGCCCGAAGGAGCGTCAGGTTCGCGTGCTCACCCATCGCGATGCCGAAGAACCGGGGCGGGGCGTCCAGGGTCGCGAGCTGACGCCGAAGTGCGGTCGCGTCGAGGGCGCCGCTGGTGGGTTGCGCGTCTCCGAGATAGAGCACGGCGCCGCGCGGTTTTCCGGCGACGAGTCGCGCGGCGTCGCGGAGGCTCGTCCCAAGGTCGGTCGCGCCGCCGACGTTTACCCGCGCGAGCGACTCGAGGAGGGTTTCCTTCAGTTCGGGAGTCGCCTCCGCCGGGAGCTCGGGGGCGCCGTCTGGCGAGCGAGCGGTGACGTCCGCCACGCGCACGGTGACCCGGTCGGTGGGGGCAAGCTGCCGGAGGGTTCCTTCGAGCACTGCGCGGGCGAGCTCGAGGTCT
>JBCCZL010000136.1:0-18485 GCA_039187775.1 Myxococcota bacterium | reverse complement strand
CGCCGAACGCGAACACGTCCTCCTCGGTCCACTTGCGGCGCCGCGCGCGCACGCCCGAATGCTCGGGCGTCCACGGCTCGCAGGCTCATATCAGTGGCCCCTCTACCTCCTGGTCCCCGATCGGACACCCCGTGCGCACTGTCTCCCGGTTGGGTTCGGGAGTTGTCTTTTTGCAAGGCGCTACAAGCGAAGGGCGTAAATGACCGAGTAAGACACATTCGTCGACGGACTACCGGCGCCGAGGACGTTGCGGAGGGTGATCGGCGCCGCGGACTCCTCTACCCCGACGAGGCCAGCGGAGAACACGTCCCCACCGCGGATATGCAGCGTTCGTGCGTCGACGCGCTGCCCACTGGCGTCGATGAAAGAGAGGCTGGCCGCGGAGCCATCGGCTTGAGGCAGATTCGTCACTCCAGCTTGCCAGGTGAGGTAGTGAGTTCCGCCGGTGGGCGGGCTCGTGGTCAGCGCGCCGGGGACCTCTTGATCCTCGGGAGTGCCTTGCACCGTGGCGATCGCCAGCGCGGACTCGAAGGAATGAAACGCATCGGTTCGAAACGCGAGGAGCCGTGCGTGGCGAGCGGTAGCCAATCCTCCAGCGCTCGCGACCTCGAGGGACACGACTTGAGAAGGAACGATGTTCAACGGCAGTGCGATCGTGAAGGAACGGAACGGAAGGCGACCGTGCCGAAAGGTTGACGGGTCGCTCGGAAAGGTGGAGAGCAGACCGTTCCGAATCTGCACATTGATACCAACACCTCCGTTGTACGGGGGGCCGTCCTCGACGTCCTCTTCCGAGCCCGTGACTCCTGCGAATACAAGGTATTCTCCCGCGGAGGCACCCGCAAAGTCGAGGGACGCAAGAACCTCGAAGCTCGTGCCCACACGATGCTGAACTATTGCGCTGTCGGCGATGAGCGGCGCCGACCCTGGAGGTAGAGGAAAGGCCACGACCCGAAGGTCGCGGAGCGACATTTGGCTGATGCATCGGGCGACCACTTCGATCTGGATCGGGTCCGTGGAGCCGGTCCGAAAGTCGAAGGCCAGCCAGGGCGAAAACAGGGAGTTACTGCCACCACCTACTGCGCCGACGAGACTTCGAATCTCTCCATCAATACGAAGGGCCGCATCGCAGATCAGCGGTTCAGAGAAGCCGACGGGCCCCGTGATGCGACCCGAAACTAGAAACACCCAGCCTTCCTCGGGAGAGCCCGGGACAACCGTCTCGCTCAAGACCGGGGTGTACACCGCGGGTGCGCCTCGAAAATCTGGCGCGGTGAAGAGCTGCGGCGGCGGCTGAACGACCGCGGCATCCGAGCCGGCGTCGGCGTCGGAGTTCACGGCGCTATCGATATCCACGGTAGCGTCCATACCTGCGTCGGCCGAAACCGCGCCCCCGAAGACGAATCGCACGCGTTGAACCGTATCTGCAACGAATCCCAACTCTTCGTCGATGCGGTCGACGTCGGTAAAGCCATCCCGAGCGGTGGCCTCAAAGCGGACGCGCCGGTTTGCGTCACCATCTGTCGGAACGATGGGAATGGTGAATGGGAAGTTTGCGTTGGGGCCGAGCTCGACG
Organism: Myxococcota bacterium; assembly: GCA_039187775.1. Taxonomy (GTDB): domain Bacteria; phylum Myxococcota_A; class Polyangia; order Polyangiales; family JBCCZL01; genus JBCCZL01. The sequence goes on along the minus strand of JBCCZL010000136.1, from coordinate 16,909 downwards.
GTGCGTTCGAAGCGAAGGCTGCCTTCCTGATCACTCACTCGGACGACGATCGCGTCGGTCTGCCGCAGCGCCTCCCCGGTCGCGTCCAGGACTACAACGATCTGCGTCGACGTGACTTCTCCTCCGCAGGACCACACGATGAGACAGGCTGCTCCAAGTACAATCCGACACATGGGCACCGAGAAGTGTGGCATCGCTCCTTCGGTGATTCCACTTTCAAGGCGCCGAGCGTCTCTTCGAATCGTGCACTTCGCGACCGCGCAGCGCCACGAATGCCCGCGACGATTGCCCTCCACCGGATGCCAGGCTCTCGTCGGTGAGTTGAAACGAAGAGTTCAAACGAAGAGTTCAATGCCGAAGGACCCTCGAGCTCGGGCCGGCCGGATTCCGAGCCAGGCTTCGGGGCCGCGCTCGGCCGAAGTGAGGACGCCTTCGACCGCGCGGAGGGCCTCCGAGTGGCCCCGCGCTAGATCGAAGGTGCGCAGAACAGCCCGGATATTCTTAGCCTTCTGAGCACCCCGCCGACCCATCCCCTCGAACGCACGGCGCCCGTAAGGGACAGCCTGGAGCCTTTGAGGGAGGCTACTTCCATGGCGCGCTGGACCCCTCTGACTCTGCTGCTCGCGTGTACGGGCACATTCGACACGTCGCTCACCGCAGAACAAGCGACCGTTCCCATGCCTGACGAAGTCGCTCTTCCAAACGGCGACGTCTGCAGCCCTGCCGATATCGTTCCTCCGGAGCGGCAGCTCGCTCGCCTCACGCGCGACGAGCTTCAAAGAGCGGCGGAGGATCTGCTCGGCGTCGACGCGAGTGGGTTTCAAAACCTTAGCGCGGATAGCGAAGTCGCAGGATTTTTGGCCAACACCCAAACGTCGATCGACCGGACGTTTCTGCAGACTCTCTTCAACGTGACGGAAGAGCTGTCGGCCGATGCGGTGAGAAACGGGCTCGGGCCTTGCAGCGGAGGAGGATGCGCCGAGGCGTTTGTCGATGATTTCGGAATGCGCGCGTATCGGCGCCCCCTGACGGCAGAAGATCGCACGGAACTCCTCACGCTCTACGAAAGCGCGGAGAGGTCGTGGGGGCCCGATCGAGCCATGGAAATGACGGTTCAGTCCGCACTCCTTTCACCTGAGTTTCTTTACCATGTGGTCCTCGGGGATGGGACTTCGGTCAATGGCTCGCTGGTGGCCGGCCCCTACGAGCTCGCATCCGCGCTCAGTTTCTTTCTCTGGAGGACGATGCCCGACGAGGAGCTCTTTGCGGTCGCCAAAGCGGGCGAGCTTTCGACCCCCTTGGAGGTCGAAGTGCAGGTACGCCGAATGATCGACGATCCGAAGGTGTCGGTCGTGGTCGAAAGCTTCTACTCCCAGTGGCTCCACCTTGGCGAAGAGGAAGTGCGACGGGACCGAGACCTCTTCCCCGAGTGGAACGACGCAGCGGCAGCCGCGGTCAGGACCGAAACGATGAAGTACGTCGAGGAGGTCACGTTCGGCGGGAGCAGCGACTTTCGAACGCTCATGACCGGGGCATTTACCTTTGGTGATGAAGCGCTAGCGGAGCTGTATGGCGCCGAGGCGCCAGACGCGAACGGCCGAATTGAACTCGATCCGGCGGAGCGCGCCGGTCTTCTCACGCAAGCGAGCTTTCTTGTACACAACGCCTATCCCGACCAGAACAGCTGGGTGCATCGGGGGCTCTTCGTTCGCGAACGCCTCTTTTGCCAGGCTCTTCGAAGCCCGCCCCCGGGAGTGGACGATAGCGCCACCAACAACCCGGACCGCCTCGTGGATTCCGCCTGTGTGGGATGCCATCGACAGATCGACCCCATCGGGATCGGCTTCGAGAACTATGCGCCGACCGGTGCGTTTCGAACGATCGATGTGGACGGGACTCCGATCGACGCGCGGGGCTCCATCGCGGGGGCAGCGCGGCTCGACGTTCCTGAAGAGTTCGACGGAGCGGTCGAACTTGCCCATCAGCTGGCGGACAGCGAAGCGGTCCAAGGTTGCTTTGCGGAACAGTGGCTTCGCTTCGCCACCCGCAGCGCGGAGATCGACCCGTGCGAGCGAGGCCTTCTGAACGAAGCGTTCTCGCAGACGGGCGGAGATCTTCGAGAGCTGATGGTGCTCATCACGCTCAGCAAAACCTTTGGCCATCGCCGAATCGAGGTGTCGGAATGAGAAATCGAGGACAGGGAGTCATCCGTCACCGTCTTGCTCTCCATCGACGCGAACTGCTCGCGGGCCTCGGAGCAGCGGGGGCGCTACCGTTCCTTCCCCGGCGGATCCTCGCTCAGGAGGGCCGCCCCAAGAAGCGGTTCCTGGTGTTTCACTCCCCGAACGAACCAATCGACAAGGCGCACTGGCGGCCGGACGGCTCGGGTTCATCGTTTGGTCTTCGGCCCGGATCACTGACTTCCGTGATGTCCAGCCTCGAGCGCCACCTCGACGACCTCTACATCCTCGGCGACATGACGATGGAAACCCGGCGGCGAGACAACTTTGGCGGCGGCCATGTGGGTATCGGTCACATGCTGACCGGTGAAATCAACGTACCCTACGGCGCGCAGAGTAGTGATTTTTGGGCAGGTGGAATCTCCGTGGATCAGTTTCTCGCCCGGCGGGAAGGCGTGGAAGCGTTTACGATAGGCGTCCAGACGCGGGGATCGAACGGAAACAATCGCATCTCCTACCGGGATCGCACTGAGCCCGTGCACCCCATTGAGACCCCCACCGCCGCGTTCAACTCGATCTTCGGTGACTTCTCTGTCCCGGAAGGCGACCGGAACGACCTATTCGCGCAACGTCGGAGCGTGCTCGATGTCGTAGCGGGTCGACTCTCACGGCTCCAGTCGCACTACGGTGCTGATGCAGCGCGCCGTCTCGACCGCCATCACACCGCGGTGCGAGAGATGGAGCAGTCCTTGATGGCGACCCCGGAGCTCGCCTGCGATCCTTCGGCACCCGACGATACGGGCGACCTACCGGCAAAAGCGAGCGCCCAGATGGGCGTGATCGTGGAGGCGCTCGCCTGCGGTGTGACCACCGTGGCCTCGCTCCAACTCGGGGGAAGTGGAGGCGCTGAGAACTTCAACGGCGGACTCCGCTGGCCAAGCGTCGGCATCGATTTCCCCGGCAGCCAGCACGTGACGGCACACGACTACAACTCTCGAGAGAGGCGGAACGCTACGACGATCGAGCGAAGAGAACGCCTTGAAACGGTGTACTACGACCTGTTCGCCGAGCTCCTCGACCGCCTGGCGGCGGTGATCGAGCCCGACGGGAGTCGCCTTCTCGACAACACGCTGGTGCTCTACACCAAGCCGATCGGGTGGAATCATTCGGGTTCGGAGCTTCTCTACATGCTGGGTGGGCGAGCCGGGGGGGATCTCCGCACGGGTCGATACCGGGAGTTCCGGGATGTACCGCACAATGACCTCCTGGCGGCGTGCTGTCAGCTCATGGGGTACAGCGACGTGACCCACTTCGGAGACCGCGACATCGCCACCGGTGCGATCTCGCTGTAGGAAGTCGCTTAGGGCCCCTCGAAGCGGAGGGCTTCGATCACCGGAAAGATCTCTTGCGGATCGCGCTCGAGCTCCCGAACGGAATCGTCTCGGGTGAGAAAGAAGGCGAGGACCCCGCCGCCGACCGCGATCACGGCGGTCACCCCAATCCAGAACCAGGGCGAGGCAAACACGGAACCTCCGCTCTCCGGTTCCGGCGCTTCGGCGGGGCCATCAAAGACCACCTCGAGTTGAAAGCGCTCACCCGGCGAGAGCCCGAAGGCACTTTCGAAGACGCGTCCATCCGGGGCTACGGCGACGACGCGGTGCTCTCCCGGGTTGAGCCGCCGCTCGAGAATCGAGCCACTCGGCGAACCGATGCGGGCGCCATCGATTCGAAGCGTTGCCCGCTCGTCGTCGAGACCGACCAGGACCAGTGTCCCGACTTCGTGGTTGAGCTCCTGAACGATCGCCTCGGCGGCGACTCTTCGCTCGTCAGATATTTGCCCGTAGTGGTTCGCCAAGAGTGCTTCGAGGAGCCCCCCGGCCTCGATCGGCTCGCCGAGGGCTCGGAGCACGCGGGCAAGGTTGATCGCTGTGGCACCCCGTGGCGCAAGTTCGAGCGAGCGCTCGAGGAGGCCGCGCGCCTCGAGGTAGCGGCGCTCATCGAATGCGGTGCGGGCAAGCACAAATAGCTGACGGGCTTCTTCGCTCTGTTCGGAGAGCTCTTCCGCGGCTGGCTGGGCCTGGGCAACGATCGAGAAGAAGGCGGCCGGGACGGGCAAAAAGGCGACCGCCACCGCGAAGCAGCCGTAGGCCACGCAACGCCTCCTCATCTCGAATCCCAATCGTCCCAGCCGTTATTCTCCATGCTGGAGACCCGCATGCCGGAAGATGGGCGGGAGACGGGACGTGGAGCCATTGGGCCGCGGGTTTCAGGCCGCCGTTTCGAAAGGCCGACGCGTGCGGCCATCGTTGATTCTCGTCGGTCTGCGCCGCTCCGTTCGGGAGGTTGCCCCGGAGACCGCTCGTCCTCCGTCGCGGCGACGACTTCGAACGAGCCTCTCCCCGGATCGACGGCACCGGGGCGAGCCTCGTCTACCGTCACACGGGGCGAGGAACCCATTGGCGACCGATCTCCGGAAGGCTCTGGCGGAGGTTCTGCCTCTTCCAATGTGGAGAGCTCCTCGCTTCGGCCGTCCGTCGATGGTGCGAAGCCACCCGTCCACCATGCACCTCCCGCCGCTCCTCCGATGGCGGCCACGGCGGCAATTCCAATGAGCGCCGCGAACGGCGGTCGGCGCGACCGCTCGACGCCGGGGAGTTCGACCGCCAGCCGCCCGCCAGGGCGCGACTCGGCCTCGGCCACCGCGGTGGCGAGGCGCCGTTCCTGATCGTCCTTGAGCTCGCTCGCGAGATCCCGTACCCAGGCCTCGATCTCGACCGCGCCTTCGCTGGCGACGAGCTCACCGAGCGTTTCGCCAAGCCGGGTAGCAACGTCCAATGCGGTTGGCGGACGGGCCTCCCGATCCTTTGCAAGGAGTTCGAAGAGCAGCCGCACCATCCCGTCAGGAACTTCGGGTCGACCCTCGCCGATGTCGGGCGGAGGCTCGTTCAAAATCCGGCGAGGGGCCTCCGCCCCGGTGCCTTTCGCGTAGAGGCGCTCTCCAGCGAGAAGTTCGAACAAGATCACTCCGAGGGCGAAGAGGTCAGAACGACGATCGGGCTCCTCAAAGCGAAGTTGCTCGGGCGCCATGTACGAGATCTTGCCCTTGAGGATTCCGGTTGAAGTTTTCACGCTTCGACCAAGCGCCTTCGCGATGCCAAAATCGGTAATCCGGACGGCGCCGTTCCAGCCGACGAGTACGTTCTGAGGGGACAGATCGCGGTGCACCAGGCCGAGGGAGCGCGCTTCATGGTCCTTTAGTTCGTGGGCGGCGTGAAGGCCGAGGGCCATGTCGCGCCCGATTCGAGCGCACACCTGGATCGGAATCGGCTCGCCCGCTCTTTTGGCGCGCCGCATCAGACTCGACAGGGAGAGCCCGTCGACGAAGTCCATGATCAAGAATGGTCCTTCGGCATCTTCCCCCACGTCGAGGACGCTGACCACGTTCGGGTGCTGGATCAGGCCTGCGATCCGAGCCTCCTCCAGGAACATCGCCTGGAAATCAGCGTCCTGCGAGAGGTGAGGGTGAAGTCGCTTGACCGCGTAGAGCCTCCGGAAAGCTCCCTCCCGCCGAAGGGCAAGATCGACGCGGCCCATCCCGCCCACCGCAAGCTCCGACACCTTCAGGTAACTCGACGTTGTCGGCGAACTCTCTTGCTCACTGCGGTCGGTCATGGTGGCATACGAGCGCGCACGCTCATGGCTCTCGGGAACGAGTATATCGCGGAAGCGGTCGCTGCCCATAACGCCGGCCACCGAGGCGACTATCGGTCCTTTGATGACTGCATGGCGAAGCTGCAAACCGCCGATACGCCGGCGGCCCGCGCCTGGCGGCTCGCTCTAGAAGCCCAACGTTGGCTCGCCCGTCGGGAGGACGGTGCCCTGCCCACGATCGAGGCGCTCGGAAGTTACGCGGAGGAGAGTCCGCTCGCTCGGTACCCGGCCGGCCTCGCCTGTGCTTCCCTTGCCCGAGCCAACATGCTTGCCTTCGATCGCGAGGGACTCCGGCGCGTGGTGGCGGTTCACAAGCGCCTCGTCGGGAACGGAGTCGCCGAAGGAAGCCGCCTTTGGTTGTGGGTGCACGAGGCCTGGCTGAAGCTCTTCTGCGGTGAGCCACAGGGCCTCGTCGAGGAAGGCGAGGACGTGAGAGGCGCCGCGCTTCGACACAACGATGCCGCCCTCGTACTCGAGGCCGTCGTGGTCAAAGCGATGGCCTCGCTCATCTCAGGCGATATGGGCGAAGCGGTCACCCTCGCCCGCCGGGCGTCGCGGATGGCGCGCACGGAGGCACACCCCCAGCAGGAGTACCTTGCGAACCTCGTGCTCGCCCGGATTCGACGGGTCTCCGGAAAGCCGCACCTCGCCAGTTTGATTCTTACGTCGTTGCTTCGGGTCGCGAGCTCCCCGTGGCGACGCTGGCTGTCCTGGGAGCTCTTCTTAGCGCACGGGCAGACGCCGATGGAGGGAGCCTGGGAAGGTACCCGGGCGCTGTCCGACTACGTAGCCTCCGCCATCGCGGGAGACCGCGCTCGCACCGCGCACTTCCGGGCGAAGGCTCTCGAAAAGAGCGCCGGCTTCGTCGCGCTCGAGCAAGACGTGACGACGTTGTGTCTCCTCCTAGAGAGTGACAGCGACCTCAGCGATGCGCCCTCCGAAGTACTGGCCTGGTTGTCGGGGGCGAGGGTGGACGTTCCGGATGGACTCTCCGGCCTCGGAGGAATCAACCAAAGCGACCAAGGGTCGGCTCCCACGGAAATCGAAGCCGCACTGGTGTGGGCGCCCGCGGGCAGCAATGCGCGTCGCCTACTCAATCTCGGGCGCGCCCTCCTTCCACCGGAAGCGCGCGATCTGCCGGAGCTGAAAGGGCGCCAAGCCAGAACCGACTCGACGGTGGCAGCCCTTCTTCTCGTGGGGCCCGGCGGGATTTCGGAAGATGCGCTGTTCCAACAGATCTACGGATTTACCTACGACGACAGGCTCCACCGGGGGGTGCGCGACGTTCTCTACTCTCGCGTGCGTTCACGGCTCGAAGGCCGGGCTCACCTGGTCCGCAAGGACGGACTTGTCGCTCTTCATCACGACGGATCCATCGTGGCACCGGACCCACGTTGCTCGCCTGGGCGAGACCGCATCCTGCTTTGGCTTCTGGCCCAGCGGGGCACGGTGTCCGCAAAGGACGCGGCCAAGGTGCTTAACATCCCCGTCCGCACGGCCCAGGACGGGCTTCGGCGATTGGTCGGCGACGGCATCTGTCGAGCCGAGAAAGTTGGCCGACGACTCGAATATCACCTCGAAGACACGACCTTCCAGGAACCGACGCAGGTGTAGGTCAGATCGGAGAAGCCTCCGGTGAAGGGGAGCTGACCACCCGTCCCTCGCGACTCGAAGCTTCGGGCCCTCTGGCGCCAGGCGCTAGCCGACCCACCACGTCGCCGCCGACGGTGGATGGATCGGCGTCGCTGGGACGTCGCGATTCGACGAAGGACATGCAGAGCATATTCGAGGAGAAAGGCCAGAGGCCGGTCGGGGCTGCCAGCGGCGTCGAGGCGCGGCTGGCGGCGTGGCGAGGTGGGTCCGCTCTCTAGAGCCACGACAAGGCATCACTGCTCTCTTCCGGGGGGCGTGGCAACGTCTAGCTCGGGAAGGCCGGTGGCTCGTCCAGCGACGTATCGGTCCGTTGCAGGATCGTAGACATAGCGCGTTCGGACGACCTGGTAGACGCAGGGCCTACCGGACTCGTAGATCGGTGACTCCCGGCTCGGCCATTCTTCGATGCGAGTCCCCTCTGGCCAGCCCCGGTCGTCGAATCTGCGGCAGGTGTTTGGAGCGTAGAAGGCACGCCGAACGACGAGATCTGGATGCTGATCGCCACTCTCCTCCCGAAACGCGTAGAGCGCCGTGTTCTCTTCGACGTCTGAGGCAAGCAAGATACTGAGCGACGACACGTCGATACGGTCCGCATCGATGACAGTGAGGTGTTCGAACTCGGGCGCACCGGTGGCACAGACCGGTTTGCCGGTAGTAGACGAACTGGAGTTCGATCTCGAGGTTCCGACACGCGCGCTCCACCGCCCGACTCGCGGAGTATTGCGCCCTAGGCGAGGACCGTAATCCAGTGCCGTCAGAGGATGCGTAGCTCACACGCGAGCCGCCTCGTTTCATCGCATCTCTTTGAAAGCGCCATTCAGGCCGCGTCCAAATCGCGGACAAAGTGTCATCGAACGGCGCCATGGAGCAAATAGGTGTCGCGGCGCGCGTCGTCGGCGACTGCGAGATCGGTCTGTGGACCCACCGGTCCGTAGTCAAAGGTCTGCTCCTGGAACTCGAGCGTGGTTGGGTTGAGAACGCGCAGCGGGCAAATCTCCCGCTGGATGACGGGGGGTTCGCGACCGTCGACGGACGAGATGATGACCTTCGAGCAAGGGATTCGCCGTGGCGGATTTACCGGAATCCGCGAACGACCTGTAAAGGCCCGGCGCTCGCATCGGCCGTAGGCTCCAGGCCATGACGCGGTGGGCTTGCTTGGTGTCGCTGTGGATGGCCGGATGTGGTTCCGACCCGGGCGGAGCCGCGCCCGCGGAGTGCACTGGCAAGTGCGATAGCGCTCGGGAGGGCGAAGAGGGCGACTTTGAGTACATCGTGGTGGGCTCGGGGGCCGGCGGAGGCCCGCTCGCGGCCAACCTCGCCCGAGCCGGCCATCGCGTGCTTCTCCTCGAAGCCGGGGCAGACACCGGAGGAAGCCTCAACTATCAGGTGCCCGCGTTTCACGCGCTGGCCACCGAAGACCCGGCGATGCGCTGGGACTACTTCGTGAGCCACTACGACGACTTCGACCAGGCGCAGCGCGACAGCAAGATGACCTTCGTGGAGGACGAAGGCCATATGGTGCCAAGCGGGATTCTCTACCCCCGGGCGGGAACCCTCGGCGGCTGCACCGCCCACAACGCAATGATCACCGTATATCCGCACGACGGGGATTGGTACGACATCGCGCAGATCACCGGGGACCGAAGCTGGCGCGAGTACGAGATGCGTCGGTACTTCGAACGCCTCGAGCGAAACAACTACCTGAGCGGCATCCGTCAGCTTCGGGGTCACGGTTCGCACGGCTGGCTGCAAACGGAACAAGCCAGCGCTTGGCTTGCACTTCACGATTCGCGTCTGCGGAGAATGGTCATCGGCTCCGCGCTCCAGTTCGTCGACGAGCGCGAGCGGGGTCCGCTTTCGGAGCTTTGGGCCGATGCCGAGGAGCTGATCGGGGTCCTGCGGCGCGACCTCAATAGCGCGGACCCGGAGCGCGACTATCACGAGGGGCTCTTCCGCGTGCCCATCGCCACCCGAGCGGGTCGCCGCAACGGGCCGCGCGAGTGGATTTTAGAAACTGTCGCCGAAGGCTATCCGCTCACCGTGCGCACCCACGCGTTGGTCACCAACGTGGTCTTCGATGAAGACGACACCGACGGCCCTCCCCGCGTCTCCGGGGTGGAGTTCTTGGACGGGAGCAGTCTTTATCGGGCCGACCCGCGAGCCGACACCGAAGCGCCGCTTCCCGAAAAGGTGCGCGTGTTGGCGAGCCGGGAAGTGATCCTGGCGGCCGGAGCCTTCAACACGCCGCAGCTTCTCATGCTCAGCGGGATCGGTCCCCGGGAGGAGCTCGAACGGTTTGGGCTCGACGTCGTGGTCGACCTGCCCGGCGTCGGCACCAACCTTCAGGACCGCTACGAAGTCTCGGTGGTCACTGAGATGGACGACGACCTCGAGCTCCTCGAGGGGTGCACCTTTGGTCAGCCGGGAGACCCGTGCCTGGACGAGTGGGATCTCGAATACGGCCCTTACGAATCGAACGGAAGCGTAGTCGCGATCGTCCGAAGCTCGAGTGTGGCCGCCGATGAGCCGGACCTGATCATCTTCGGACTCCCCGGCGACTTCCGCGGCTACTACCCGGGCTACTCGGACGACGCGATCTCCCGGCACAACCGCTTTACCTGGGCGGTGCTTAAAGCCCACACCCGAAACCAGCGCGGCTCGGTCACCCTTCGTTCGGCGGATCCCCGGGACCGCCCCGACATTCGCTTTCGCTACTTCGAGGGCACCGTGGGCGACGATCTCGATATGCAGGCGATGGTCGAAGGCGTGGAGTTCGTCCGTCGCATCAATGGCCAATACAACGAACTCGCCTCTTCGAGCGAGGCGATGGTCGAAGTCTACCCAGGACCAGAGGTGGGCTCGTCCGAGGAGATCGCCACCTACGTCCGCGACCAGTCCTGGGGCCACCACGCGTGCTGCACCGCACCCATGGGGGCGGACGACGATCCGATGGCCGTCCTCGACAGCCGCTTCCGCGTCCGGGGAGTCGAGAGCTTACGGGTCGTCGACGCGAGCGTGTTTCCGGAGATACCTGGCTTTTTCATCGTGACGCCGATCTACATGGCGAGTGAGAAGGCCAGCGACGTGATCCTGGAAGACGCCGAGCGCTGAACCCGACCCTTGGGAAGGGTCCGATCGGAGAAGCCTCCGGTGGACGGAGGCCCGTCCCTTGCGGCGCGAAGCTTCTGGGCCCGCTGGCGCCAGGCTCAGTAACCGGCGGACGGCGACGCCCCGGAGGGAGATGCTCCGCTCGGTGAGGTGTAGCCGCCTTGGGTTGGCTGCGCGGGTACGGGCTGGCCGCCCTGCTGGATGTACACCGTGGCGTTCGGGTCCTGCACGTGCACTACCTGGGCCGCTCCGCACTGGTATTGAAGCATGTGGCCACGAACGCTCCGAGGAGGGGTCGGCCCGAGCTCATGGTCGTTGAGCACGGTATACGCACCGTTGCAGTAGTCAGCCATCATCCGCTCGGCCCTCCGCCGCGCCTTGGAGTAGCGCCCGTTGAGTTCGAGCACCCCGCCGGCGGTGTCCCGAGCGACGATCCGGGCAGTCCCCCGACCACAGGCCGTAAAGCAGAGACCAAGAAGGAGGGCGAGAATCAGGCCTCGGAGAGCATTGACCATAGTCTTTCCTACTCGTATGCGACTCACAGGGCAAGGACGCCCCCTCGACCCAAACCGTACGGCGGGCTCAAACTCGCACTCCGCCGTGGAATCGCTCAGCATTATGCCCAAACACCCCTCCGGCCTTAGCCATATCGACGAATCGGGCGCCGCTCACATGGTGCACGTTGGGAAAAAGCCCTCGACCGACCGTGTTGCGCGGGCCGAAGCGGTGGTCCGAATGGGGCCCGCGGCGATGAAGTTCTTGACGGCGGCGGACTCCCCCAAGGGAGACGTCCTTGCAGCCGCCCGAATCGCGGGGATTCAAGGGGCCAAACGGACGAGCGAGCTGATCCCGCTTTGCCACAACATCCCGCTCGATGGGGTCGAAATTCAGTTCGAATTGGGAGAAACCCTGAGGATCGAGGCAAGCGCTCGGGCCCTGGCGCGGACCGGGGTCGAAATGGAGGCGATGACCGCGGCATCGGTCGCCGCCCTGACGGTCTACGACATGCTGAAAGCCGTCGACCGATGGATGACGATCGAGCGGGTGCAGCTTTTGGAAAAGCGCGGCGGAAAGAGCGGCGAGCTCATCCGACCCGCACCGTGAGGAAGGGCAGACCGCCGCCGCGATGCAAGCCTTGACCCACATTTTCGGGTGATTAGGTTCTCTTCGTCGCAACGGTCCGGACGAACGAAGGACCAGCGCTGCACCGGCCATCAAGGCTCTCTCAACGCTCTCCGCTCCCGCTTCCAACTTCCGGGACCCGAGAGCCTCGGGGTGCCGGGCTGCCCGGTCAGGGCTCGCGAACAAGGATTTTGTCAGGAAAGTTTGGAGGACAAGCAGCATGGGTAAGATCATCGGCATCGACCTCGGGACCACCAACTCCGTGGTAGCGGTCATGGAGGGCAAGGAGCCCAAGGTCATCGTCAACGAAGAAGGCGATCGGCTGACCCCCTCGGTCGTCGCGTGGGACGACCAGGGCGAGGTACTGGTCGGACAGATCGCGAAGCGCCAGGGCATCACGAATCCGGAAGGGACGATTTTTTCCGCCAAGCGCTTCATCGGCCTCCGCTTCGAGGAAGCCAGCCGCGAGATTTCCCGCGTGCCGTACAAGTGCGTCAAGCGCGACAACGGCGACGTCGGTTTCGAAGTGAAGGGCAAGCAGGTCTCGCCGCCGGAGGTCTCCGCGCAGGTGCTTCGAAAGCTCAAGAAGGCGGCGGAGGACTACCTCGGCGAAACCGTCACCGAGGCGGTCATCACCGTCCCGGCTTACTTCAACGACTCGCAGCGCCAGGCGACCAAAGACGCCGGACGAATCGCGGGACTCGAGGTCAAGCGGATCGTCAACGAGCCGACCGCGGCGGCGCTCGCCTACGGCCTCGATAAGCGCGACGACCAGCTGATCGTGGTGTACGACTTCGGCGGCGGCACCTTCGACATCTCGGTTCTCGAGGTCGGGGGAAGCGTGGTCGAAGTGAAGGCCACCAACGGCGACACCCACCTCGGCGGTGACGACGTCGACCAGCGGATCATCGAGTACCTGGCCGCGGAATTCAAAAAGGACCAGGGCATCGACGTCTCCAAGGACAAGATGGTGCTCCAGCGCCTGAAGGACGCCGCGGAGAAGGCCAAGATCGAGCTTAGCTCGAAGCTCGAGACCACCGTCAACCTGCCGTTCCTGACCGCCGACGCGTCGGGACCAAAGCACCTCAACATTCGCATCACTCGGGCGAAGCTCGAGTCGATGATCGAAGACCTGGTCGAGCGCACCCTCGAGCCCTGCAAGAAAGCGCTCGCCGACTCCGGCAAGACCGCCGCGGACATTCACGAAGTGGTCATGGTCGGAGGGTCCACCCGGATCCCCCTCGTGCAGGAGCGGGTGAAGAAGTTCTTTGGCAAGGAGCCTCACAAGGGCGTGAACCCGGACGAGGTGGTGGCCGTCGGCGCGGGCATCCAGGCCGGCGTTCTGTCCGGCGACGTCAAGGACATGGTCCTTCTCGACGTTACTCCCCTCACCCTCGGCGTAGAGACGCTCGGCGGGGTGATGACCGCGATGATCAATCGCAACACCACCATCCCCACCAAGAAGGAAGAGATCTTCTCTACCGCCGAAGACAACCAGGCGAAGGTCGAGATTCACGTCCTTCAGGGCGAGCGCGCCGAAGCGCGGGACAACCGCACCCTCGGCCGGTTCCACCTCGAGGGCATCATGCCCGCCCCACGCGGCGTGCCCAAGATCAAGGTGACCTTCGACATCGATGCCAACGGCATTCTTTCGGTCACGGCGACCGACGAGGCCACCGGCAAGGACCAGAAGATCACCATCACCGCGAGCGGTGGCCTGAGCGAGGACGAGATCCAGTCCAAGGTCGAAGAAGCCCAGGAACACGAGGCCGAGGACAAGGCGCGACGCGAACAGGTCGAGCGACGCAACAAGGCTGACAACCTCTGCTACGGGGTGGAAAAAACCCTCGGCGAGATGAAGGACAAGCTCCCCGCAGACAAGGTCGCCGAGCTCGAGGGCAAGGTGAAGGGTCTTCGCGAAGCCATCGACCAGCAGGACGACGCGGTCATCCAGACGCGGATGGAGGATCTCGAGAAGGCCATGCAGGCGGTCGCCACCGAAGCCTATGGGGCGGCAGGCGCACCTCCCGGGGGTGCGGCACCGGACGCCGACGCCGCGCCGGAAGAGCCGAGTCGAAAGGCGGATGACGACGTCATCGACGCCGAGTTCGAAGACGCCAACTAGAGAAGCGAACCGCGAAATGTCTACGGAAACGCGACGCCTTTCGCCGCCTGGCCGGCTTTCCTCCTCACTTCTCGCTCAACGTGCCACAAGCACCCCTCGCTCCGAGGCTGCGGGGGCGCTCGCCCAGACGACGAAAGTCTTGGTTTCCGCTACGACATTTAGCGGTTCGCCTCTCTAACGCTTAGCGAGCGCGTTTGCGAAGCAACTCATCGCTTCGATGACCGATGCGACAAGGCGGGTCCCGTGAGGGACTCGCCTTTGTCCGTTAATCCCGCGGCGCGCCACGCGACGGAGCCTCGGGAGCTCCATCCCGCGTTCGGCGCAACACTTCGCTACACAACTCAACCAAGTCCTCACAGCGCCGCCTCGGCTTGCGCCGTAAGGTTTGGAGAGAGGTGATCAATGATTCGAATTGCTTTTGCGACCCCCGCATTCCTTCTCTTTCTCGCCGCGCCCCTCGCGTCCCACGCCCAGGACAACCTGAGCGGGAGCTGGCAGCATGCGGGCTCGCGCACCGAAGCCGATCAGCGGGAAGCCGCGATCGAAGCGTCGACCGAAGACATCTCGATCTTCGCGCGTTCCACTGCCCGAAGCCGGCTCGCCGAACGAACGACTCCGACACCTCGGATCCGCATCGCAGTCGTCGGAGACCTTGTTCAGCTCACCCGTGGAGGAAGGACTATGTCGCTCACCGTCGGCGGTCCGGCGATCCAGATGGAAGGAGAGCGGGGGACCGCACGAGTGCGGGCGACTCGTCGCAACGGTCATCTCGTCGTCACCGCGCGGGGGGAGTCGGGCTCTATGACCACGTCGTATCGACTGTCCGAAGACGGGCTGCGGCTGGTGTTGTCGGTGCAGCTCAGCGCCGAACGCCTTTCGACTCCACTCCGCTATCGCGTCACCTACCGACGGGCGTAGCTCTACGCAACCCATCTCTGAGCGATGACGCTTCCATGAAAGTTGCCTCCCTTGGCTTGCTCGCGGTGCTGCTGATATTGGTGAGCGCCGAAATTCTCTGGTCCCGACGCCGTGGCCGCCGCGTTTACAGTCTCCGAGAGTCCCTCAGCAACGTCACGATGATGGCGGTCAACCAGGGCCTCCGGCCGCTCGCCCTGGCCTGGAGCCTCTTGGTGCTATCGCTCATCGAGCCATCGCAGGTCTTTCGGCTCCCGGAAACCGCCGGGATCTTTCTCCTGACCTTCCTTGTCGCCGACTTTGCCTACTATTGGCACCATCGAATCCTTCACCGGGTCTCGTTCCTGTGGGCGATGCACCACACCCACCACTCGAGCCCGTGGATGAACTTTACGACCGCGCTCCGGCTGAACTGGGTGGCGAAGTTCGTGAGCCCTATCTTCTTCTTTCCGTTGGTCGCCGTGGGGTTTTCGCCAATGTATCTGGCGGCGTCCTTGGCGATCGGTCTCGTCTACCAGTTGTTCCTGCACACCGAGGCGATAGGTCGGCTTGGATGGTTCGAGGGCAAGCTGTTCAACACTCCGTCCGCGCACCGAGTGCACCACGGCTCGAACCTACAGTACATCGACAAGAACTATGGCGGCGTGCTCATCGTGTGGGATCGGCTGTTCGGCACCTACGAGCCAGAAGGCGACGCAGTCTGCTATGGCGTGACCACTGGTTTCCTCGGCCACAACCCGTTCGTGGCGCAGTTTCAGCCCCTGTGGCGATACCTCCGAGGAGGATGGCGGACGGAGCGAGAGCTGACCGAGCGGTAACCCGGATCCCGCGCGAGCTCTCGGCCGGCATCAAGCTCGTTCGGTCCCGGCGGTGCAACCTCGAAGAGTCTCTCGTTCAACGACTTCGACCATCACGAGCGTTGACATCGGTCGCATTTCGGAGTCTCTCCTTGCGCCATGGTTCAATCCCCGGTGGCGGTGGTCGCGATTCTCGCGGGCATCTCGGGTTTTTTCTTCTGGCTCGAGGTGAAAACGCGATGGAATGTGTTCCAGTTCTTTCCACCGCTCCTCTGGATCTACGCCATCCCGGTGTTGCTCAACAACGTCGGCGTACTTCCCACCGAGAACCCCGCCTACGACGGATTCAAGGCGTATGTGCTGCCGACGTTCCTGGTGTTGATGCTTCTGTCCGTCGATCTCAAGACCGCGATCGGCGCCATGGGCCGAGGCATCGTGGTCATGCTCGCGGGAAGCTTCGGCATCGTGATCGGGGCCGTTGTGTCGTACGCGCTCGTGAGCCGCCTCTTGCCTCCCGATGCGTGGCAGATGTTTGGAGCGCTGTCGGGCGCGTGGATTGGAGGCACGGGGAATATGGCCGCGGTGGCCGGTGGGATGGGGCTCGACGACCTCGGGTTGCCGATCCTCGCGGACAATGTGATCTATGTCGTCTGGCTGCCGATCCTGCTTTCGTCGAAGAAGCTCGCCGCACGGTTTAACCGCTGGGCCAAAGTCGACCCCGAACGCATCAAGCGACTCGAATCGGCGACCGATGAGGGAGCGGCAAAGAAGCCGGTCGACATGAAGCATGTGATGTATCTCGTCGCCATCGCCGCGGCGGTGATCTTCGTATCGAACACCATCGCCGAAGCGCTTCCTGAGTTTCCACCGGTGCTCAGCACCAGCACGTGGAAGACCCTGGTGCTCACGACGATCACCCTCGGCCTCTCGTTCACCCCCGCGCGTAAGATCCCTGGGTCGCGGCCGACGGGCCTCGCTCTGGTGTATCTGTTTCTTGCGTCGATGGGAGCGAAGGCGTCGATCGGTGGCCTCGGCAACGCGCCGGTGTTTCTTGCCGCAGCGTTTCTTTGGATCGCCATTCATGGCGCGGTCCTGGTCGCCGCCGCACGGATCCTTCGCGTCGACATTCATACCGCGGCGATCGCGTCCGCGGCGAACATCGGCGGGGCGGCATCGGGGCCGGTCGTCGCCGCCCACCACCGCGAGTCACTGGTCCCCGCGTCCATCTTAATGGCGCTCATCGGCTACGCGGGAGGGAACTACCTCGCGGTCCTCACTGCCCAGCTCTGCTATTGGGT